>JALIBN010000010.1 GCA_030576275.1 Pseudomonadota bacterium
GGCTGGCATCTATCATTAGACCTTTTTTCTGGGCATAACTACCCCACAACATAACCACCACATGCTTACATTGTTCATTAACGATATCTATAATCTTGTCAGTAAACTGTTCCCAGCCTTTACCTTGATGAGCATTAGCACTGGAATCTTCAACGGTTAATACTGCATTTAATAACAACACACCTTGCCTTGCCCAACTTTCTAAATAACCATGATTTGCTGGAGAAATAGCCAAATCAGTTTGCAATTCTTTATATATGTTGACCAAAGAGGGAGGTACTTTGACACCCGCCTGCACAGAAAAACATAGACCATCCGCCTGCCCAGGTTGGTGATAGGGGTCTTGCCCTAATATGACAACTTTTACTTTATCTAATGGTGTCGCCTCCAATGCATGAAACCAATCTGATCTCTGAGGGTAAATAACTTTTCCTTGCTCCACTTCTAAAGCCAATATTCCCAATAAATTCTGCATATAGGGTGCTTTAAATTCTGCGTTTAACGCTTTCTGCCAGCTGGGCGCTTTTTGCAAAGCCATAAAAATCTCATTAAATTATGTAAGGTTAGAATAATATCAGTTTTGTGATGGGAAATTTATCCCCGTTCACATTGTCCCAAAAGTGTTATTGATAGTAATATCATAGCGAGAAAATTTTCGCCAAATGGTCTAGCATGGAAGCAACAAATGCCCACCATAAAACCCACCCGCTATCCCACTGTAAGAAGGAAACAATTTGGACCTTATTAATGACCCAATCCCTCATTTGCTTAGAAAGATTGCCATCCCAGCAAGTGTCGGCATGTTTTTCAACACTATGTATTACGTGGTTGATAACTACTACGCGGGCATGTTGTCATCAACCGCTTTGGCAGGTATTTCTCTTGCTGCACCGATTTATTTTATGGGACTTGCGATCTCAATTGGTGTTGGTCAAGGTACAAGTGCTTTAGTTGGTAATTCACTTGGCGCTGGTAGACAACAAGAAGCAGAACAAATAGCTGGTAGTGCTCTGTCATTTGCTTGGATCTGTGCCTTTAGCATAGGGTTATTGGTCTTATTATCAGCACCTAAGCTATTCGCAATTATGGGCGCTGAAGGTGATTATGCTAGCGAGGCTCTGAATTATCTTTCTATCATTTTGCCTACATTGGCTTTTCTAGCTCATGGTATGGCGGCTAACGGAATACTTAATACACTAGGCGACACCACTAGTTTTCGTAATAGCTTAGTGGTCGCCTTTTTAGCAAATATCGCACTTGACCCACTGCTGATGTTCGGCTTTGGATGGGGTGTTTATGGTTTAGCTGTAGCTACCGCTTTAACTCAACTAGGTAGCGCAATCTATTTAACGTTTAAAGTGCGACAAAGCAATCTGGGGAACTGCCTCAAACTAACGAATTTATCGCCCAACTTATCCCATTATAATGCACTAATCAGACAGTCATTACCTGCTAGTGGCAATATGTTTTTGATTGCATTAGGCTCAATTATCGTGACTACGGCAGTTACTCAATTTGGTGAAGATGCCGTAGCAGGATTAGGAATTGCTCTTCGTATCGAACAACTCGTATTACTTCCCGCCATCGGTATTAATATTGCGGTACTGTCGCTAGTGAGTGTTAATTTTGGTGCTAAACACTATCATCGAATGGAAAAAGTGGCACTGGATTCGATCACCATAGGCGCGGTGCTAATGATCTTCGGCGGCATCTTGCTTTTTACTTTTGCCCGCCCTCTTATCGCTTTATTTGCTGACAATCCAGCAGTGATTGACGTTGGTGTTAGTTATTTGCGTGTTGAGGCTATTATTTTGCCTGCTTATGTCCTCGCCTTTGTTTCTGGTGCCGTTTTGCAAGGTATGAAACAGCCCGAGATTCCAATGTACTTCAATATCGTAAGGCAACTTTTGCTTCCACTGAGCTTTATCACTATTGCTTTAACTATCATCGGCACGGATATTTATGGTATCTGGTGGTCTATAGCAATCGCTAGCTGGATGACGGCGAGTGTACAATTTCTTCACATGAGACGTAGGGTCAAGCAGCAATATTAAGATACAGCAATACTCATCAAAAATATGTTGTTAAAACGAATATATCGCCGCTAAATCGATAGATCGCCAAAGTACCATTTCTTAGTAACTCGATTAAAATGTCTCGATATTTAGCCATTTGGTGATCCATTTCAGTGCAACAAAACCTTGTGCAACCAAATGGTGCATTTGTTTAGAACTATATTCACCATGGCAGCATAAATAAAGGTCTAATCCAAACGGTTGTGACTCGGTTCACAACAAGGCATAATCAAATTACTTCTAGCTAGAGTTGAATTTATGACCTCAAAATTAGATAAAACTGATTCGCAATGGCGCGAATTATTGAACGATGAGCAGTATCGAGTTACTCGTCAGGCAGGTACTGAACGACCATTTACGGGTGAATATGTATCTCATCATGAAAACGGTGACTACTTATGTGTGTGCTGCCAACAAGCACTATTTTCATCTAGTGATAAATTTGACTCCGGTTGCGGCTGGCCAAGTTTTTCGTCTCAAATCGAACACGGGGTCGTCAGCCATCATGCTGATCACTCTATTGGCATGGATCGTACTGAAGTTCGTTGCCGCCACTGTGACGCTCATCTAGGACATATTTTTGATGATGGTCCTGCACCAACGGGTTTACGTTATTGTATTAACTCTGTGGCTTTAAATTTTATAAAAAAAGAAGAATGAGTCTAAGTGCTTGGTTTGTTTATATTGTTGAAGCAGAAAATGGTCACTTTTATACCGGTATTACCACTGATTTAGCGCGTCGATTGACAGAACACCAAACGAAACAAGGTGGCGCACGTTTTTTTCATACCAGTGCAGCTAAGCAGATAGTTTATCAAGAACCGCACCCTGACCGTAGTAGCGCGTCAAAACGTGAAGCGGCAATCAAAAAATTGTCACGAAAAGCAAAGATTACTCTTATCGACAACCAGTAAGTTCATGTATAATGGTGAGTTTTTCAAAGCTCCCATACAACAGGAACACCATCTTGCTTACTACTGCAAACATCACCATGCAATTCGGCGCAAAGCCATTATTTGAAAATGTCTCGGTTAAATTCGGCGAAGGCAATCGCTACGGTCTAATCGGAGCGAATGGCTGTGGTAAATCCACTTTCATGAAAATTATTTCTAAAAAACTAGAGCCGACAGCAGGTAACGTTAGTTACGATCCTCATGAAACTTATGCGGTGCTTGAGCAAGATCAATTCGCTTATGAAAATCAGCGTGTTATTGACGTAGTTATCATGGGCGATAAAGCATTGTGGGAAGTTCATCATGAACGTGACCGCATTTATAGTTTGCCTGAAATGACCGAAGAAGACGGCATAAAAGTAGCCCATCTTGAAGGTGAATACGCTGAATTAGATGGTTATACAGCTGAATCTCGCGCCGGTGAATTATTGTTGGGTGTCGGTATCGGTACAGATCAACATTACGGTCCGATGAGCGAAATAGCACCAGGTTGGAAATTACGTATTCTATTGGCACAAGTCTTATTTGCCGATCCTGATATATTGCTACTCGATGAGCCCACTAACCATCTGGATATCAATACAATTCGTTGGTTAGAAAGCATGATCAATCAGCGTAGCGGCACCATGATTATCATCTCGCATGATCGCCATTTTTTAAACAGTGTATGTACACATATGGCTGATATGGATTTTGGTGAACTTCGTGTTTATCCTGGTAACTATGACGAATACATGTTGGCGTCTATTCAAGCACGCGAACAACAATTGTCTGACAACGCTAAGAAAAAAGCACAAATTGTCGAGCTACAAGACTTTGTTCGCCGCTTTTCAGCGAATGCTTCTAAAGCAAAACAAGCTACTTCACGTGCTAAACAAATTGATAAGATTCAACTTGATGACATCAAACCATCAAGCCGAGTGAATCCATTTATTCGTTTTGACCAAGATAAAAAATTATTCCGTAATGCCTTAGAATTACAAAGCATTACTCAAAGTTATAATGATGAAAAGCCATTATTCAAAGATTTAAAATTCATGGTTGAAGTGGGTGAACGGATTGCAATCATCGGCCCCAATGGTATCGGTAAAACAACACTAGTTAAGACATTAGCCGGTGAATTAGCGCCTAAGTCAGGTGCCGTGAAATGGTCTGAAAATGCACACATAGGCTATTACGCACAAGATCATGAAGCACTGTTCGATAATAATCTAACGTTATTCCAGTGGATGCAACAATGGGGTCAGCCATCAGATGATGAGCAAGTTATTCGTGCCACATTAGGTCGTTTATTATTTTCAGGCACATCGATTGATAAAAAAGCTAAAGTTTTATCTGGTGGTGAAAAAGGCCGAATGATGTTTGGTAAATTACTATTACAAAAGCCAAACATTTTGATTATGGATGAACCGACCAATCACATGGATATGGAATCGATTGAATCAGTCAACATGGCTTTAACGCAATATGAGGGCACCTTGTTCTTTGTCAGTCATGACCGTGAGTTTGTTTCCTCACTCGCCACTCGTGTATTGGATATGACTGAAAACGGCATTGTTGATTTCCGTGGTACTTATGAAGATTATTTGATAAGCCAAGGCTTCAAATAAAAACGAATGAAAATTAGGCGAATGGCGCTAGTTAAATTCCTAGCACCCTTCGCCTGTCATTATAGCGATAAGCAACAATCTAAATATGCAGCCACTTTCCATATTTTATTCAAGAAACCCACCTACATCTGACAGGCTCCTTGAATAGGTTCATATTAGCAGTCAACATTCAAAGATTAAGACTAAATCATTATTACTCGCAGCTATTTAATCCTTCTTTCTTCTAAATTGTGTCCATGTTAAAATGACATTTTATGTTCTGAATGTGAGGCTCATCATGTTTACAACGAAGTTATCATTGCTAGTTCTAGTTACTATTTTATTCACTATTATCAACGTTTCTTATAGCACGACAGTCTATGCTGCTTCAGCCACTGAAATTAATATTGGTGTATCAGAAACACTTAAACGTTTCCGCAAAGAAATCGCCGGCGGTGATGAATTCTTAAAACAAGCCAAAGCTGTATTAGTATTTCCGGGTATCATCAAAGCGGGTTTTGGTATCGGAGGAGAATACGGCGAAGGTGCCTTGCAAATTGGCGGCAAAACAATATCCTACTACAGTACTGCCGCAGCCTCTATTGGCTTTCAGCTAGGCGCACAATCTAAATCCGTTGTTGTCGTATTTATGACTACGGATGCACTTAAGCAGTTTCAAACCAGTACGGGCTGGAAAGCTGGGGTAGATGGTTCGGTAGCTCTAATTGAATGGGGAGTGGGTGAAGATATCAATACCATCGATATTCAAGATCCTATCGTCGGTTTTGTATTCAGTAATAAAGGACTGATGTTTAACTTAACATTAGAAGGCTCCAAATTTACCAAGATAGCCAAATAATATGACAACACATCCAGATTATCCTGCAAAAACCTGTGCAATTGACCGTTTAGTCACTCATGCTAAATTAGTCGAAGCAGTATTAGCGGGCACTAAAACAGAACAACGTCGTAATGGGATTTATGCGTATCCAGGTGAAACCTTTGAATTGGAAGGCACAGAGTTTATGGTTACCGGTCTTGAACGTAAAACTCTAGGCGACATGGGAGATGCCGAAGCACAGGCTGAAGGTTACCCCAATATAGAAATGTATAAAGTATTAATATTACGAATGCATGCAGGTATGGAGTGGGATGAAAGTCATCTCGTTTGGGTGCATAAATTTGCCAAGTCAGCTTAAGTCACGGCTTAAACAATCTGTCAGCTAAACACTAGACACCCGATCAACTGATCGGGTGTTAATTTCAACTCAATCTTCAATTCTAAAGCCAACCTTAATAGTTACTTGCCAATAATGCACGCCACCATCTTCGATATAACCTCGGGTTTCTAACACCTCAAACCAGTGTATGTTTTTAATGGTCTCTGCCGCTTTGGCAATAGCATTTTGAATCGCTTGATCAGAACTTTCAGCTGAGCTTCCGGTTAATTCAATATGTTTATATGTATGTTCAGTCATTTCTCTTTCCTAGTCTCTTAAATAGATAAACCAATAAAACAGCCCTACAAAAACGCTGCCCCCTATTATATTGCCTAAGGTAACTGGCAATAAATTATCAAATAGAAAATTCATTATTGTTAGATTATCGACATTAATTGTACTAATTAACGATAAAAATTCAGGTTGTTGTTTGGCCATCAAACCCGCAGAAATGAAATACATATTTGCTACGGAATGTTCAAAGCCCATTGCCACGAAGGCGGTGATTGGAAATAAGATAGCTAACACTTTATCAATCACAGTTCGTCCAGCAAAACACAACCACACTGCCAAACACACTAGAATATTACACAATATTCCGCGAGTGAATGCTTCCATCCACGTCAAATTAACTTTGGCATTTGCTATGGCAACCACTTTAGCACCGACAGCCCCATTGTCAATATCCCAGTGGCCACTGAAATATATTAAGCCCACAACACCTAACGCCCCGATGAAATTGCCGAAATAAACAATGAACCAATTCTGCAGTAGCTGTTTCATCGTGACCTTACCATCCACATAAGCCATCAGTATTAGATTATTGCCAGTAAATAATTCCGCTCCAGCAACCACTACTAATATCAGTCCAAGACAAAATGCCAGCCCGCCAATGAGACGCATTAAGCCTTGTGCAACGCCACTACTATCATAGGTGACTATAGTGAAAAACACAGCACCCAGAGCAATAAAGGCACCCGCCAAGATAGCTAAAGCAAACACTCGCAATGGATCACCTGTGCTTTTAGTTATCCCCGAATTTTCAATTCTGGCTGCAATTTCTTTTGGTGTGTAGGCATCGACTAAAAAATGGTCCATATTTGTAATCACTCTTAATATTTAAATTCTTCAAGTGTTCATTTTGCCTCAAATATTAAGGCTTGTGGATGATTGTATGAAAAATATTTAACAGACTGATTTAACTGTATTTTATATCTACACTAGGGTATAATTACAAGATTGCTTTCTCCCCCCTATCAGTTTTACTTTTAAAACTGATCTTTCACAGGTTTATACATGTCCACAGAACAACAACCAACTACACCTACATTCTTAGAATTAGGCTTGGCAAGTCCTATACTCAAAGCCGTACAAGAAGCTGGCTACGAAATACCATCACCAATTCAGGCACAAAGCATTCCACCGTTACTTGCAGGTCGTGACCTATTAGGTCAAGCGCAAACGGGTACCGGTAAAACAGCTGCCTTTGCATTACCATTATTAGGTCGTATTGATCCTAAAACTAAAATGCCTCAAATGTTGGTGTTAGCACCAACACGTGAATTGGCAATTCAAGTTGCTGAAGCTATACAAAGCTATGCTCGTCACATGAAAGGTCTACATGTGTTGCCAATCTATGGCGGCCAAAGCATGGGCATTCAATTACGCCAATTAGAGCGTCATCCACAAGTTATTGTCGGCACACCTGGTCGTGTTTTAGATCATATTCGTCGTGGTACATTAAAGCTTGGCGAACTAAAAGTATTAGTATTAGATGAAGCCGATGAAATGTTACGTATGGGCTTTATTGATGATGTTGAAACGATCTTAAAAGAAACGCCAGATACACGTCAGGTTGCTTTATTTTCAGCCACCATGCCTAGCGCTATTCATCGTGTAGCCACTCGCTACTTGAAAGATCCAGTTGAAATTAAGATTAAATCATTAACGTCAACCGTTGACACCATCAACCAACGCTACTGGCAAGTAACCGGTATGCATAAACTTGATGCCTTGACACGTATTCTAGAAGTTGAAACATTTGATGCGATGATCATTTTCGTTCGCACAAAAAATTCAACAACCGAGTTGGCAGAAAAATTAGAAGCACGCGGATATTCATGTTCACCTTTAAATGGTGATATGAATCAAGCGGCTCGCGAAAAAGCGATTGAACGCGTCAAAAAAGGTAAGTTAGATATTTTAGTCGCTACCGATGTTGCGGCACGTGGTTTAGATATCGAACGCATGAGTCACGTTGTTAACTACGACATCCCTTACGATACTGAATCTTATGTACATCGTATTGGACGTACAGGCCGTGCTGGTCGTAAAGGTGAGGCAATTTTGTTTGTTGCACCTCGCGAAAAACGTATGCTATTTGCCATCGAAAAAGCAACACGCCAAGCGATTACATTGATGCAATTACCTAGCACTGAAGATGTTGCTGATAAACGCGTAATGGAATTCAAGCAACAACTTAGCGAAACAATTGAATCGCAAGATTTAAGCTTTTTCGAACAAGTTATCAGTAGCTATCAACAAGAGCATGATTCAGATCCAACAGAAGTTGCAGCAGCACTGGCTTATTTAGTACAAAAAAGCCGTCCACTTAAACCTGTTAAACATGTTCAAGAACGTCCGGCTCGTGAAGACCGTCCATCTAGAGATAGAGATGATCGACCACGAAATAATGATCGCGATAGCAGAGGAGAACGTGATGGCTCTCCTCGTAGAAGCCCACAAAAATCTGAACATAGATCAGAACAAGGCATGGACAGCTACCGTGTAGAAGTCGGTAAATCCGATGGTGTTGAAGCTAAAAACTTAGTCGGAGCCATTGCCAATGAAGCTGGAATCGACAGTAAAGATATTGGTCGAATCACCATTCTTGATGATCATAGTGTTATCGATCTGCCAGAAGGTATGCCAAAGGATTTGTTCCAACAATTAGGCAAGGTTTGGGTCAACAACAAACAACTGAATATCAGCCCAGCAAAAGGTGATTTCGAGCACGCTAGTCGTGATCGTAAACCAAGAAGAACTGGCAAACCACGTATGCGCCCACGTGATAGTGCAAAACGACCATCTAGGGGCTAATTAATAGCTCACTAGTAATCCCAAAAAAGGACGCTAACTAGCGTCCTTTTTTGTTGCTGGCTATGTAATAATAAACAATGCTTAATATCATCTGGATCGCTTTTTTTACTATCGCCTTTATCGTTGCATTGATAAAGTTATTTGTATTTGGTGATACTCAGATATTTGATCAGATGATGACAGCCATGTTCAGCCTGTCAAAAAATGCTTTTGAAATTTCGCTTGGACTAACGGGAATATTGGCTTTATGGTTGGGTATTATGCGAATCGGCGAACGCAGTGGTTTTATTGATTTACTTACTCGTGGTTTAACCCCCCTATTTGCTAAGTTAATGCCCGAAGTACCTAAGAATCACCCTGCTTTAGGTGCGATGGTGATGAATATTGCAGCTAATGCCTTAGGGCTTGACAACGCCGCAACACCGCTAGGTATCAAAGCGATGAAAGAGCTGCAATCTATCAACCCAGACAAGGACACCGCGAGCAACGCTCAAATCCTATTTTTGGTCATTAACACCTCAGCGGTTACGTTATTTCCTGTCACCATCTTCACCTATCGAGCTCAAATGGGCGCTACTAATCCAACTGATGTCTTTATTCCGATCCTTATCGCGACTTATGCATCAACGATGATTGGTTTGCTCATAGTGTCGTGGGTACAAAAAATCAATCTGATTGATAAAGTTATCATCAGTTATCTAGGCGGGTTTACCTTATTGATAGCCGCCCTATTATCTTATTTCGCTAGCCTTACACAAAATGATATGCTCGCACAATCAGCACTGATCAGTAATATCATTCTATTTTCATTAGTCATGTTATTTATCGCTGGTGCCGTCATCAAAAGAGTGGATGCTTACGATGCTTTTATCGATGGTGCTAAAGAAGGTTTTGAAACCGCTATTAAGATCATTCCCTATCTTGTTGCCATGTTGGTAGCTATTGGGGTATTTCGTGCCAGTGGCGCACTCGACTTGTTAGCCAGTGGATTACGACATGTCATTTTATCGTTAAATTTAGATGACCGTTTTATCGATGCTATGCCAACAGCCTTAATGAAGCCCTTTAGCGGTAGCGGTGCTCGTGCAATGATGGTCGATACTATGCAAGTTTATGGAGCAGATTCCTTTGCTGGTCGACTCGCCTCAATTGTTCAAGGCAGTACTGAAACCACATTTTATGTATTGGCGGTATATTTTGGCTCTGTCGGCATCAAAAATATTCGTCATGCAGCGGCGTGTGGCATAGCCGCTGACATGGCTGGCATCCTCGCCGCTATCGCTGTTGCTTATTGGTTTTTTGGCTAGCATTGAGCTTTTTAACTAGCCTCCTCGCAATAACAGTTAGTGCTGACGTAATCACTGAGCATGATAATAATTATGAAATTTTAACTAAAATGGAACAAAATATAGCAATCAACCTTTTAGTGCCTATCGGTATCGTTTTATGACATTTCATGAAAATAATTTGGAAAATAGTACACCCATCGTGTTTATTGATATCTATAACCAAGATGACGATGCCCTTGTCGACAAGGCATTTTGCATTATGGCCACTATTGAAAATGATTCGGCCAATATTTCGTCGCTCACAGATGCAGAAACAACTGACCAGCATGACGACAAAAACCTGACAGATAAGCCTTATTGCATTATGGCAACGATTGATGAGGATTCGGTCAATATTTCCCCTATCATAGTTACTAATATATCTAATCAGATTGACGAGACACTTACCGACAACGCTTATTGTGTAGTTACCACGATTGAAAATGATTTAGTCAATATTTCACCTATAGTCGTAACTAATATATATGATCAAATCGCCGACGCACTTACAGAAAAAGGTTATTACCTTGCACATCAGCTACTGCCTGAAGCAATGACGGTAGCTCTCTCACGGCGAGTAACGCAGCTTAATGGCGATGACTTTCAAACTGGAGGTATTGGCCGTAAACAAACGTTTCAACTAAATCAGAAAATTCGTAGTGATGAAACTCGCTGGCTGACAGTCGATAATGGCATTGATGCTAGTTACCTTGACTGGATGTCCAAGTTACGTACAGAGCTCAATCAACGCTTATATATGGGATTATTTAAATACGAAGCACACTATGCTCATTACTCACCAGGGGCATACTACCAACGTCATGTAGATGCGTTTAAAGGCCAATCTAATCGAGTACTAACGACCTTGTTATATCTTAATCCTGATTGGCAAACTACTGATGGTGGAGAGCTTGTCATCTACCATCCTGAAACTGAGGAGGTTATCGAACAAATACTACCTGAATACGGTAAATTTATCGTTTTCCTCAGCGATCAGTTCCCGCATCAAGTCCTTAGAGCAAATCGGGATCGTTACAGCATTTCAGGTTGGTTTCATATCAATGATTCACCAGAGAATTCATTCCAATGAACCATGCAGAGTTTGAATTAATTCAGTTAGGTCACCCTCATCTTCGCCGTCAAGCTGAGATGGTTACTGAAATTCTGTCTGCCGAAACTCAACATTTACTCGATGAGTTATTAGCATTTGTCGTTGCTAAAAATGGTGTGGGAATTGCCGCGCCTCAAGTTGGTATAAACCAACGACTATTCATTATGTGTTCGCGGCCTAATTCACGATACCCACTTGCCCCGGAAATGGCACCAACCTTTGTTATTAATCCTGAAATAATATGGCGTTCTGATGAAATTGAAAAAGGCTGGGAAGGCTGTTTAAGCTTGCCAGGGATAAGAGGTTTAGTGCCTCGACATCAGGCAATTAAAGTTCAATATGCATCTCGGTCTAATGAGCTCATTGAAGTAGAATACTCTGGCTTTATTGCTCGCGTATTCCAGCATGAACTAGATCACCTTGACGGTATTGTTTATATCGATCGAGTTGAAAGCACCCACGAGATCATGATGGAAAAAGAATGGCTGAAGCAGTTCACAAGCAACTAATGCTCGTTTATCATCAACACTAAGAGAGAGAGATGCTCGACATAACCGAATATACCAAATTCTTAATTGCGATACTTGCTATATCAAATCCTATAGGCATAATCCCCGTTTTTTTGACACTCACAGCCGATCACACTATAAGTCAGCGAGTAAAAATTGGCCAGATTGTTGTCATAGCTACCACCTTGATTTTACTTATCACGCTATTTTTTGGCGAATTCGTACTCAATGTTTTTGGCATTAGCATTGATTCATTTCGAGTCGGTGGGGGCATTCTGATTTTGCTAATGGCCATATCAATGCTCAATACTTCACATGGCACGATCAAACAAAACAGGAATACTGTAGAGCAACATGACAGTGAATCCATTGCTGTTGTGCCCTTGGCTATGCCCTTATTAGCAGGACCAGGTGCCATAGGTACGGTGATAATTAATGCATCTAAAGGATCAGGTGTAATTCACTACAGTCTATTAGTTACCGATATCATTTTGCTCGGTGTAGTATTGTGGTTAATATTTAAAATAATGCCTTTAATTGCAAAGCATATTAGTTCTGTTGGCATTAATATTTCGACAAGAATTATGGGCTTAATTTTAGCCGCGATTGCCATTGAGTTTATTGCTAACGGCTTAAAAGGTTTATTTCCTGCACTGAACTAAAGAATTAACTGAACAGTTTGCCAACAGCGATACTTAATTCTTTGGAACGTTGCGGGGAACGTAATGACTGCATAATATGTGGCCGCATTCCTGGCAGATACAAAACATCAACGATTAGCTGATTAAATCCTTCTTGACCAGCATCATTACGCGCCAATTGTTCCAGAAACATCTGGCAAATCAAGTCTTGTTCCAAGACTCTCCAGACTCGTCCACTAATTGTCGCTAAGACCTCAATATTGCGACTGCACGAATGCTTTAATACTTGCTTGACCATTGAATCAACTAAGCCTCGAGCGGGGCTATTTGAAGCGGCACGCAAACAAGCACAAATTTGATTAATATCAGGCTGTTTTTCCTGTAACTCCATATTTAATCGCTGTGCAAGTACTTCAACAATTCCTGCCACGGGCTCTGCGTGTTCTAAAAATGTACTAAATACGTTCCATGGCACTTCGGGCAAGTTAGGAAGAGTAGCAATCAAATCTATTGTTTCTTCGCCATCATTAGCCAATCTGATAGCTATATCAGCGATACCTTGCATAGCTAATGATTGCCAGTCATTCTTGTCAGTTACACCGGTAAAATAAGCCAACGCTACATCATAAAATGGTGATACTGGCATATTAAGACATTTAGTAACGTGGGCATTAAAAACTGCCATTTTTTGCTCTTGAGGTACAAAAGTATAAGGGCTATCTTTTAAGGCACCTTCAATCTGTTGACCATCTTCAGCTGCCAGCATGCATTCGCCGACACGATCTAACAGCATCACTAAAAATTCGTCTCTAGCGGCTTGGATAAGCAATCCTTGCTCGTCCAAAGGCAATTTCAAAAACCAAACATACTGCCTGTCAGTATGTTCAGGATGCCAAAAAACAACACCAAATAAGGCCTGTTTTTTCAGTGGATATGGATATGGTAATTTGGCTTGTTCAAAACCCACAAACTCTTCTGAAGATATTTTAACAACGCGTCGTCCCATATCAAATACACGATATTGGGCGCCGCTACGGTGTAGAAATTTACCTAAAGTTGTTATTGTATTATCTGTCATCAGTCATGATCTAACTACGATACTCGGCGTTTATTTTCACGTAGTCATAAGAAAAATCACAGGTCCAAACTGTATCAGAGGCATCACCACGACCGAGTACCACGCGTATCAAGATCTCGTCCTGGCTTGTCACGTGTTGACCTTTTTGTTCAGTATAATCTGCTGCAGGCTCGCCGCCATCAACGATACAAACATTGCCTAGATATATTGTGACTTTTGATAAATCGAAATTGCTAATACCACTGCGACCTACGGCAGCTAAAATTCGTCCCCAATTTGGGTCAGAGGCAAATAAAGCAGTTTTGACTAAAGGTGAATGAGCAATTGTATAGGCAACTTGCCGACATTCTTCTGTATTTTGGCCTTGCGCAACTTCAATTTCGATGAATTTGGTTGCTCCTTCGCCATCACGCACGATCGCATGGGCAAGATGCTGACTCACTTCTGCGATAACTTGATAAATGGCTTGTGCATTAGCCGAGTCAAAATCAGTAATAACTACATTTGTAGCCTGACCAGTAGCCATCAAGACGCAGGCATCGTTGGTCGATGTATCACCATCCACTGATATTCTATTAAATGATTGATCAGCGGCTTTAAGCAACATGGCATCAAGTACACCTTGGTCAATAGCAGCATCCGTCGCGATATAGGACAGCATTGTCGCCATATCTGGTCGAATCATACCTGAGCCTTTTGCGATTCCAGTAACCGTAATCGTTTTACCATCAATCTCAAGTTGTTTGGATAATGCCTTTGCGATGGTATCTGTGGTCATGATCGCGTGCGCGGCAGCATACCAATTGTCAGTTGCCAAATTTTGGTATGCATCTGGCAATGCTGCTTTTATTTTTTCTACAGGTAATTGCTGACCAATCACACCGGTTGAAAATGGTAAAATAGTATTGCTGTTTAGCTTTGATAACTCAGCGACTGCTTGGCAACATGCTTGAGCTGCCTGCATGCCTTGCTCACCCGTTCCAGCATTGGCGTTGCCTGAATTTATCAAAAAATAACGCGGTGATACTTCACTTTGGTGTCGTTTAGCCAGTGTCACTGGGGCCGCACAAAACGCATTTTTCGTAAAGATTGCCGAGCTTGTGGTGCCAGCATTTAACTCGATTAATACTAAGTCAACTAGCCCAACTGTTTTTATTCCAGCGCTGGCCACACCCAACTTAATACCTGCTATAGGCAATAAATCATCTTTTTCTGGCGCAATAAGATTGACTGGCATTAGCTAATAGCACCATGACACTGTTTAAATTTTTTCCCTGAACCACAAGGACAAGGGTCATTACGTCCAACTTTAGATCCGTCACGAAGGTAAGGTGCTTCAGCTGCAGGTGGCTGGTTATCTTCATTAGTCAAGCTTGCGGCTTGCTCATGTTGATATTCCATTTCCACAGCTTGACGACGTTGCTCTTCAACGGCCTCAACATCTTCAGGCGCCCGTACTTGTACTCGTGAAATCAATGCAATAACTTCGTGTTTAATGCTATCTAACATACTTGTGAATAATTGAAAGGCTTCACGTTTAAATTCTTGTTTTGGATCTTTCTGAGCATAACCACGTAGATTAATACCCTGACGTAAGTAATCCATTTGTGCCAAATGTTCTTTCCACTGATTATCTAGGGTTTGCAACATGATGGCTTTTTCAAAATGACGCATCAACTCGGCGCCCGTGGTTTGTTCTTTTGCCTGACATGCAGCTTCAGCGGCTTCAACAATACGCTGATGCAAACTTTCTTCATGTAAGTCATTATCCTGCTCTAACCAATTGGCAATATCTAAGTTCAATGCGAAGTCTTCACGCAATGTTTTTTCAAGCCCAGTAATATTCCACTGTTCATCTATGCTATTAGGCGCGACATATTCGCTAATAACAGCTGTCAATACTGTCTCACGCATTGAAATTACAGTTTCCGAAACATCATCAGCTGCCATTAACTCATTACGTTGTTCGTAAACTACTTTACGCTGATCATTCGCCACATCATCAAATTCAAGCAATTGTTTACGAATGTCGAAGTTATGACCTTCTACTTTACGCTGCGCATTTTCAATAGCACGAGATACCCAAGGATGTTCAATCGCTTCACCCTCTTCCATGCCCAGCTTCTGCATCAGACCTGCCATACGTTCCGAGGCAAAGATCCGCATTAAGTTATCTTCTAGCGATAGGTAAAAACGGCTTGATCCTGCATCGCCTTGGCGACCAGAACGTCCACGTAACTGATTATCAATCCGACGCGACTCATGGCGCTCTGAACCAATAATATGTAGACCACCAGCGGCAACAACAGCATCATGACGTACTTGCCATGCCTCTTTGACCTTTGCTTTTTCTGCATTACTACTATGTTCACCTAAAGCATCATAATCCGCTTCTAAGCTCCCACCCAGCACAATATCGGTACCACGACCCGCCATATTGGTTGCGATAGTCACCGTACCTAAGCTACCTGCTTGAGCAATTATCTGGGCTTCTTTTTCGTGGAATTTTGCGTTCAGTACTGCATGTTTAATTTTTGCTTTATTCAATAGTCCATCTAGATATTCAGAACTTTCAATAGATGAAGTACCAATTAATACAGGTTGTTTACGTTCGATGCAACGTTTGACATCTTCCACAATGGCTTGGTATTTTTCTTTCGTAGTCAAAAATATCTGGTCGGCGGCGTCTTTGCGCTGCATTGGTTTATGTGTCGGAATAACAATAACTTCCAAGCCATAAATTGATTGTAATTCAAAAGCTTCTGTATCTGCAGTGCCTGTCATACCTGACAGTTTTCGATATAAACGGAAATAGTTTTGGAAGGTAATAGAGGCTAATGTTTGATTTTCATTTTGTACTTCCACCCCTTCTTTTGCTTCTACGGCTTGGTGCAAACCTTCTGACCATCGACGTCCCGGCATCGTACGTCCAGTAAATTCATCAACAATCACTATTTCATTATTTTGCACAATGTAGTCAACATCGCGCGAAAATAAGACATGAGCTCGTAGCGCGGCACTTAGATGATGCATAAGACCGATATTCGCCGCGTCATATAAACTTGCCATAGGATCTAACAAACCTATTTCAGTTAAAAGTGTTTCAATCTTTTCATGGCCAGCTTCAGTGAAATATACCTGTTTTGCTTTTTCATCAAGAGTGTAATCACCTTCGACTTCAACTTCATCTTCCTCACCAATTTGTCGGGTCAAATTCGGTATTAAGGTATCAACTTGTTGATATAATTCGGCACTATTTTCAGCGGGACCAGAAATAATTAGTGGTGTACGCGCCTCATCGATTAAAATTGAATCGACCTCATCAATAACAGCAAAATGTAATGAACGTTGTACTTTTTCTTCTAGACTGAACGCCATATTATCGCGAAGGTAGTCAAAGCCAAATTCATTATTTGTACCGTAAGTGATGTCGCAGGCATAAGCGGCGCGACGCTCATTCGGTGCTAAACCTGAAACAATGACACCCGTCGTTAAACCCAAGAAACTATAAAGTTGACTCATCCATGCCGAATCACGCTGAGCAAGGTAGTCATTGACAGTAACAACATGGACGCCTTCGCCTTCTAGGGCATTCAAATATACCGCTAAAGTTGCTACTAGCGTTTTACCTTCACCGGTCTTCATTTCAGCAATTTTGCCGTCGTTGAGCACCATGCCACCAATCAATTGCACATCAAAATGGCGCATTCCCAATACACGCATGCCTGCTTCACGGACAACAGCAAATGCTTCTGGTAATAGATCATCTATGCTCTGCCCATCAGCTAAACGCTGGCGAAACGCAACGGTCTTTGCTTGTAACGCTTGATCATCCAGTTTTTTTATCTCAGCTTCATGTTGATTAACCAGCTCAACAATCTTGCTTAGCCCTTTGAGAAAACGTTCATTACGACTGCCGAAGATTTTACTGAAAAACTTGCTTACCATTGCTTGTTACTACCTGTATTTGAGCGGAGGTTACTGTCCGAAATGTATTATTATGAAATCGCGTAATTATAACGCGCACATCGCATAAGGTCTAAAGTCAATTTATGGAGATGGGGAGTACGTATGAAAAATTCAAGCTTCAACGATTGACAAATTTATAGGGGTCTATTTTTGTGCCTTCGCGTAACACCTCAAAGTGAACGTGTGGTCCGGTTGAACGCCCAGTTGATCCCAATAACGCTATCGCCTCGCCCTTCCTGATTCTATCACCAGTTTTAACTATTATTTTTTGATTATGAGCGTATCTAGTTACATAGCCATTACCATGATCTAGCTCAATAAGCTCACCATAGCCACTACGTTCTCCTAAAAAACTGACTATACCATCGGCCACCGCGATGACGTTGGTACCTTCCTTTGCAGCAAAGTCGATACCAGAATGGAAGGTTTTTTTACCGTTAAAAGGATCGATACGGTGACCATAGGATGATGATAACCAGCCACCGGCAATGGGACGACCTTGTGGAATTGCAGAAGTAATACTATCGCGCGTTAAAAATAAATTTTGAATGGTGGCTAATTGTTTATTTTGCTCGGTAAACCGGCTCGTAAGTTGTGACATTTCTATTTTGAATAGTTCGGGTGTTAAGGATTCGCCAATTTCATCGATACCACCCTGAGCAGGTACCGTATCCATTTGAAATTCACTGACATCAACGCCGGCTATTTCTGCAAGTTTTTCCGTTAATGCAGTCAATCTAATTGACTCAGCCTGCAACTGCCCTAAACGCTTGGCGTAATAGTCCTGTAAGCCTGTTTCTTCTTGTTGAACGATAGGTTCATTACGAGATTGTGTGGGGAACGTGATAACGGCTACTGTGCTACGGGGGGAGAAACTGAACTGTTGATTTATATAAATGAAACTTGCTATTAAAAGCAGTAGACTAATCCCTGCAAACATAAACAAATTTTTTGGCGAGACCTGCCAATGTCGGTGACTAGTATTATTGGGCGATATAATGATAATCTGCATAGTATCCTTTAACCTGAGTAGTAACTGTATTCATGACCAATAAACCTGAAAAAGTGAGTCTTGTTTGCAAACAAAATAGCCAGCTCTATAACATCGCCCAACGTGCACAGAAGCTTAACCATCTTAACTACATTCTGCAACAAGTTATGCCACCTCAATTTTCTGCACATTGCCAGCTGGCCAATATCAACAATCAGACAATCATCATCCACACTGACAATGCTAGTTATGCAAGCTTACTTCGCTTTCAGGCTAGCACCTTGTGCAAAGCAATCTCTCAACACACATCTCAAAATGTGACCAAATTGGAAGTTAAAGTTAAACCTTCATTTCAGGCCATCCAGCCTAATAATGCCAATCCTATTTCACTACCTTCTAATGCGGCTAAATCCTTAAGTCAAACAGCAGACAGTTTGGATGATGGTCCATTAAAAACCTCATTACAGAAATTAGCACAACGTTGTACTAAAATCTAAGCCTTTAACTCACAACCGACGCCGCAGGACGACTAAACATAATCGGCGCATCTTTTTCTTCTTCAAAGCTGACCAATTCCCAAGAATCATCATCTGCTAATAACTTTCGTAATAACTTATTATTAACTTCATGGCCCGATTTATGTCCGCTAAATGAACCTATCAAGCTGTGACCAAGCAAGTATAAGTCACCAATGGCATCCAACACCTTATGACGAACAAACTCATCTTCATAACGTAAGCCATCTTCATTCATCACCCGATAATCATCGACTACAATCGCATTATCTAGGCTTCCACCTAGGGCAAGATTATTTTCACGTAACTTTTCAATATCTTTCATAAACCCAAACGTTCGCGCTCGACTTACTTCGCGAACAAATGATGTCGACGAGAAATCAACATCAACTTGCTGTGGTCGCCCCTTAAATGCTGGATGTTCAAAATCAATCGAAAATGATACTTTGAATCCTTCGAAAGGTTCAAATTTAGCCCATTTATCTCCGTCTTCTAATATTACGGTTTTTTTGATCCGAATAAATTGCTTAGGGGCATTTTGCTCTTCAATACCTGCAGACTGCACCAAAAATACGAAAGGTCCAGCGCTACCATCCATGATTGGCACTTCAGGTGCATTTAACTCAATATAGGCGTTATCAATCCCAAGACCAGCAAATGCAGATAACAAATGTTCAACAGTAGAAACGCGCTGACCATGCTGTACTAGAGTAGTTGATAAAGCAGTTTCACCTACATTTACTGCTTTAGCCTTAATCTCAACAACCGGATCAAGATCAACCCGACGGAAAATAATACCTGTATTTGGCGCAGCGGGGCGTAAGGTCAGGTAGACCGTATCGCCACTATGCAACCCAACACCGGTCGCACGAATCACATTTTTCAATGTTCGTTGCTTGATCACGGTTTAATCCTCATAAAACTTTTATAGATCTTATTATAATACCATAGGGTTATTCAGTCTCGCTAATTACAAACTCACTAAGCTAATCAGCTTGGCGACGTAGAAAAGCAGGAATATCCAAATAATCCATGTTCACATCGCCATTATCAAACTCTTTTTTCTGTTCTGGCTTGTTATTACGAAGAACCGTTGGTTCATCGTAATTGATATCCATAGATTTTTTAACAATCTCGATTTGCGGTACAGTAACGACTACTGGTGCTTCATTTTTGGCCAGTTTTACACCACCCAATCCAGTTGCAACAACCGTAACTCGGATTTCATCTGTCATTTCAGGGTCAATAACGGTACCAACAACCACAGTAGCATCTGCTGAGGCAAACTCTTTAATGATGTTACCTACATCATCAAATTCACCGATACTCATATCAAGACCACCCGTTATATTAACTAACACGCCTCTAGCACCTGATAAATCAACATCTTCCAGTAATGGGCTTGATACAGCTAATCGTGCCGCTTCTTTAGCACGATTTTCACCCGATGCCTGACCCGTACCCATCATCGCCATACCCATTTCTGACATTACAGTACGTACGTCAGCGAAATCGACATTAATCATACCTTCACGAGTGATCAACTCTGCAATGCCTTGTACTGCGCCTAGCAACACATCATTAGCCGCTTTAAAGGCACCTAGCAATGTCATGTCGCGGCCCAATACAGCTAATAACTTTTCGTTTGGAATTGTAATTAAAGAATCAACATGCTGCGTTAATTCAGCAAGACCGGCCTCAGCAATTTTTAGACGTTTATTGCCTTCAAATGGGAACGGCTTAGTAACAACTGCTACCGTCAAAATCCCCATTTCTTTAGCAACTTGCGCAACGACAGGTGCCGCACCAGTCCCTGTACCACCACCCATTCCAGCAGTGATAAATACCATGTCAGAACCTCTGATCACTTCCATAATTCGTTCACGGTCTTCTAACGCTGCTTGTCGACCGACATCAGGATTAGCGCCGGCACCCAAGCCTTTCGTAATGTCAGTTCCTAATTGCAATTGCGTTGTGGCTGAACTTTTACGTAATGCTTGAGCATCAGTGTTTGCACAAATAAAATCAACGCCTTCGATTTGGTTTGCCACCATATGTTCAAGTGCATTACCACCACCGCCACCAACACCAATAACTTTAATCACTGCCGTTTGTGTAAATGTATCTATTAATTCAAATGTCATTTTATTCTCCCCAAATTTAACTAAATTTTATTTATGTATTTTGTTTATTACGGTTGTTTTAGAAATTACCTTGGAACCAGCTTTTCATTTTCGCGAGCATGGACTTAAAACCATCACCTGTATTTACTTCATTTCGTACTTTCGCTCCATCCTGATAGCCGAATAACAATAGTCCGACACCAGTCGAATGAATCGGGTTACGGATGACCTCCACTAAACCGCCCACATGCTTCGGTAAACCTAACCTCACAGGTAAATGAAAGACTTCTTCAGCTAACTCAACGACACCCTCCATCTTCGAACTTCCACCGGTTAAAACTACCCCTGCAGCAAGCAAAGGTTCAAAACCACTGCGACGTAATTCTGCTTGTACTAACATTAATAGTTCTTCGTAACGAGGTTCAACGACTTCTGCCAATGTTTGTCTCGACAACTGACGTGGTGGCCTATCGCCAACACTAGGCACCTCTATCGTTTCATCTTCACGTGCCAACTGCCTTAAAGCACAGGCATATTTCATTTTTATTTCTTCGGCATATTGAGTTGGCGTGCGTAATGCCACGGCAATATCATTAGTCACTTGATCACCCGCAATCGGTATTACCGCGGTATGTCGGATTGCACCATCAAGAAATACCGCAATATCAGTTGTGCCACCTCCGATATCAACTAAACACACACCTAATTCTTTTTCATCTTGCTCGAGTACTGAGTAGCTTGATGCCATTTGTTCCAAAATAATGCCATCAACAGTCAAGCCGCAACGCTCAATACATTTGGTAATATTTTGTGCGGCACTTACTGCACCAGTGATCAAGTGTACTTTCGCTTCTAGTCGTACCCCCGACATACCAATTGGTTCACGTATACCTTCTTGGTTATCAATAATGTATTCCTGAGGTAAAACATGTAGTAATTGTTGGTCACCGGGAAAATGTACCGCTTTTGCAGCATCTAAAACTCGATCTATATCACCTTGAGTAACCTCTTTATCGCGAATCGCAACCGTACCGTGTGAATTCAAACTCCGGATATGGCTACCTGCGATACCCGCGTACACAGAGTGAATTTGGCAACCAGCCATCAATTCGGCCTCTTCAATTGCACGCTGGATCGACTGTACTGTCGATTCAATATTAACGACAACGCCCTTTTTCATACCACGGGCAGGGTGCGAGCCAATTCCTATAATGTCTAAAGCATTGTCACCAGGTCCCGCATCTAAATTGGGCGCCGCCACAATTGCCACGACTTTCGAAGTACCGATGTCTAGGCCAACAATCAGTTCTCTTTCATTTCTTTTAGACATCATATTGTTCCATTAAAATCATGTTTTTGTCCTGCAACCCACGCCACAGAGAGGCCATTGGTATACCTCATATCCACAGCAGTAATATCCTTTTGATAAGGTTGTAATACAGCTTTAAAAGTAGTGGCAAAACGTTGCAAGCGTTGCTCACTATCAGTGCGTCCTAACATTACATTCACCCCATTACTCAATTTAATTGTCCACGCCCTTCTTTCATTCATTTCAATTTCCTGCACGCTTAGTCCCAATGTTGAGATCAGTCGTGATGCCTCATAAAATTGTTTTGCAACCATACGGCTAGTGCCTTTCGGCCCTTTTAACTGCACTAATCCATCTGGGAAGCTAGCCTTTGCAGGAAAAAATAAATTCCCTTTATTATTGACCAGTGCATCATTGCCCCATAGCGCAATAGCTTCTTGTTCCTCTACAACTAAATGCAAACTATCTGGCCACACTCTCTTTACTTGTATCTCTTTTACCCATGGTAGGGCTTCACCAGCTTCGCGTAATCTCGCCACATCGACACTCATAAAGCCGCCGATTGCGAACGGTGTTACAGCTTCAACTAAAGCTTGTTTGTCAATATGGCTAAATTCACCATCAACTGTGACATGCAATATAGGGAAAACAGGTGATGTCTCGACTTGCTCTAAATAAGCGCCACAACCTATAACCCCGACGACAAATATGAATATCACTCCGTGACGAAGCCAATGTTTCCACTCGATAGCTTGACGCTCTTTACGAACAGGGATTCTTGTTGCACCACGGGTAATTTTCTTAGCCATTACCTGCGTCCCCCCATGCTATTTTCTAAAATTGTCCACACTAGGTCAGCAAAGCTTAAGCCCGCTTGTTTTGCTGCCATGGGTACTAAACTATGATCGGTCATACCAGGAATACTATTCGCTTCCAATAAATAGAACTTACCCGACTCATCACGCATGAAATCAACACGACCCCATCCGGACATCCGTAAAGCTTTAAAGGCTTGTAATGCTATTTTTTGGCACTGCTCTTCATCTTGTTCACTTAAATTGCAAGGGCATAAATACTCAGTGGTATTTGCTTGATATTTAGCATCAAAATCATAAAATTCATGTGGTGTTTTAAGCTCAATAACCGGTAATGCATCATCGCCTAATATGGCAACCGTAAATTCTTGACCAACAATCCACCGTTCAGCAATAACCTCGGCATCAAATTGTGTCGCCAACATAATCGCGGCCTTTAAATCAACGGCAGACTTCACTTTACTCATACCGATACTTGACCCTTCATTTACCGGTTTGATGATTAAAGGCAGACCTAATCTTTCAATTAATGCATAAATATCACTTTCTGCTGTTACTTGTTGGTATTCAGCCGTTGGCAAACCTTGTTGAAGCCAAACTTGTTTACTCAACATTTTATTCATCGACAACACGGCACCCGTAATATCACTTCCGGTATATGGCATTGCTATGGATTGCAATAAGCCTTGAATCTCACCATCTTCGCCACCTCGGCCATGCAATATCACAAAAGCACGGTCAAATTTTCCTGCTCGTAGTTGCTCGCTGATATCAACACTAACATCAATTTTATGGGCATCAATACCCTTCTCAACTAAAGCGCCTAAAACCGCGTGACCACTTTTTAGGGAAATTTCACGCTCAGCAGAACGTCCACCCATCAACACGGCAACTCGGCCAAACTCAGTAGCTGATTTAACAACACCCATCAAGCAACCTCGCCTAAAACATGAACTTCTGTCACGAGCTTAATACCCTGTATCAGTTCTACTTTTTTCTGCACGAGTAAAATCAGTGCTTCAATATCTGCCGCTGTTGCAGTACCTTCATTGACGATAAAATTAGCGTGTTTCTCAGAAACGCTTGCTCCCCCCACAGTCAAACCTTTTAAGCCGCAAACCTCAATTAAACGACCAGCAAAATCACCTTCTGGATTCCTAAATACCGATCCTGCACAAGGTTGATTAGTCGGCTGACTGACGTTACGTCGTTTCAATAAGGCCCTAATTTCTTCCGCTTCAGCTACTGCATCGCCTATAGCTAAATTTAAGGTGACAGAAACAAACCATTCTTCAGACGGAAATTCAACATGACGATAACTTATTTTAAAATCTTCAGGTTTACGAACGCGTATAACACCGCGCCGATCGATGGTAGTGACATTACTGACTATCGACCATGTTTCACAATTATGTGCTCCAGCATTCATTGCTAACGCGCCACCTAAAGTACCCGGAATCCCAGCTAAAAATGCCGTGCCAGATAAACCTGCACGTGCAGCTTGTTTAGCAAGTTTTGCACAGTAAACACCCACTTCTGCAGAGACTGTTAGGCCATTGACCGTTAATTGTTGCAATGTACCCGACATTGAAATAACTGTTCCAGCAAAGCCACCATCACGCACCAATAAATTACTACCCAAGCCTAGCCACAATAATGGTTCATCTTCGGGTAATTGTGACAAAAATCCAGCAAGGTCTTTAATGCCTTCAGGACGATAAAACTGATTTGCATTACCACCAGTACGCCATGAAGTGTGTTTCGCTAAAGGCTCATTTAGCCTTAAATCACCTCGCAGATTTTGGAAGACGGTTGTCATCAGTTAGCCGTCTCCAACAACGCAGGTAATTCCCGAACTATGCTTCCGATATCACCCGCACCTAAAGTTATCAGCACATCGCCATCACATAATAGTCCAGGTAATACTTCGAACAAGTCCTGCTTATTTTCAACAAAAACCGGCTCAACTTGTCCACGTAAACGAATAGCTCGGCATAAACTTTTAGCATCTGCCCCTGCTATTTTATTTTCACCTGCAGCATAAACTTCCATAACCACCAACACATCGACCGTTGACAATATATGAGCAAAATCTTCAAATAGGTCACGAGTACGACTGTATCGGTGAGGTTGAAATACTACAACAAGACGCCTACCTGGCCAGCCAGCTCTCAATGCAGCAACCGTAGCCGCAATTTCAGTTGGGTGATGACCATAATCATCTATTAACAGCACCTCTCCACTTGGCGCTGTTATCTCGCCGAAAATATTAAAACGACGATTAACACCTGAAAATTGAAGTAATGCTCGCTGGCATGCTTCAATTGATACACCTAAGTTTCTCGCTACGGCTAATGCCGCCGTTGCATTCAAGGCGTTATGTAAACCAGGCATGTTCAAAGTAATAGGGAAAGTATGTCCAGATTTTTTGTCGATTACGCTAAAGTGGGTTTGACCTTGTGCTTGTTGTAATGCCACCAGTTGAAAATCTGCACGCTCGTCTGTGCCATAAGTCATCACAGGTCGAATTACATCAATCAATAATTCTTGTACTACAGGATCATCGATGCACATCACAGCTAAACCATAAAAAGGTAAGTGATGTAGAAATTCTATAAACGTTGCCTTTAACTTTTCAAAATCACCTTCATAAGTAGCCATATGATCTTCATCAATATTGGTTACAACCGAGATCATCGGTTGTAAAAATAAAAATGACGCATCACTTTCATCGGCTTCCGCCACCAAATAACGACCACTGCCTAACTTTGCATTAGTACCCGCACTATTCAACCGGCCACCGATAACGAAAGTCGGATCTAGATCACCTTCGCTTAACAAAGCTGCAACTAAACTAGTTGTCGTTGTTTTGCCATGGGTACCCGCGATTGCTATGCCATAGCTGAATCGCATTAATTCTGCCAACATCTCTGCGCGAGGTACAATTGGAATGCGTTGCTTTCTTGCCGCCTGTAACTCTACATTATCCTCACCCACTGCCGTGGTAACCACCACCACTTCAGCGCCTTCTAAATAAACTGGATCATGGCCAATCATCACTGTCGCGCCCAGCTCTCGCAAATGGTCGATCAGAGCATTATTAGCTAAATCTGAACCTGAAACTTCATAGCCCAAGTTCAGTAATACTTCGGCAATACCCCCCATGCCCACACCACCGATGCCAATGAAATGGATATGTTTAACGCGACTTTGCATTGCTGACGTTAATTTATGCATATGCCACCTCTTTCAAACAAATATCTGCAACTACTTTCGCTGTACCCAATTTAGCTTGGCTACGAGCGGCATTTGCCATTTCTAATAATTTCTCACGATTGCCAACAAAGGTACTGAGTTGTTTTAGTAGTAATTCTGCTGTCAGCGTGTCCTCTTGAATTAACATTGCGGCACCCGAGTTCACTAATGCCAACGCATTATGGGTTTGATGATCATCCACAGCATAGGGGTAAGGAACCAATATTGCTCCTACTCCACT
This sequence comes from Pseudomonadota bacterium, assembly GCA_030576275.1. Lineage (GTDB taxonomy): Bacteria > Pseudomonadota > Gammaproteobacteria > Nitrosococcales > Methylophagaceae. The sequence goes on from JALIBN010000010.1 coordinate 26,822, forward strand.
GGCGGCCAATTCTGCAATGGTTAACGCGCCAGCACGACAAATCACTAAATCAGCCCATGCATAAGCGCTAGTCATATCATCTATAAACGCAGTAACTTCAGCATTAATAATTACATCTTGATAATTTTGTTGGCATTCGCTTAAATGTCGTTCACCAGATTGATGTTTTACTTCAAATAAATTTGATTCGTTAGTAAGTGCCATTGTTTGTGGCACTACATTGTTCAGAGCTTTAGCCCCTAAACTTCCGCCAAGCACTAACAACCTTATTGGTCCTGTTCGGTTGGCAAATCTGCTATCGGGTGAATCAATAGACTCAATGCTTGCTCGTACTGGATTACCTACCCAAACTGCACCACGAGATGTATCAAAACTTTGTCTAAAACCTTCTAATATCTGTTTTGCAATATTTGATAGCAAACGATTGGTCATTCCTGGTATCGCATTTTGTTCATGTATCACTACTGGTGTTTTTAATAACCATGCAGCAAGTCCACCCGGACCAGAAGCAAAACCGCCCATTCCTAATACGACGTCTGGTTTGAGTTTTTTAATTGTTTTTATCGCTTCATATACCGCTTTCAATACTTTAAAAGGAGCCCATAACCAGCCCATAAAACCATTACCTCGCAAGCCTTTGACATGGATAAATGTCAATGGATACCCTGCTGCAGGCACTAACTTAGCTTCAATACCATTTTCAGTTCCCATCCAATAAACATCACACTGTTGTGCGTGCAATTCATCAGCGACTGCTAGAGCAGGGAAAACATGCCCACCAGTTCCACCGGCCATAATTAATACGCGTCTATTCATCGACGTAACCTCGCAGCCGCTTTTTCTGGGTGTCGTGTTTCTAAATCAACGCGGAATAATAGCCCTATTGCAATGCAGGCAATTACCAAACTACTACCGCCATAACTCATCAAGGGCAAAGTCAAGCCCTTAGTTGGTAGTGCGCCCATATTTACGCCCATATTGATGCAAGCTTGTATACCGATCCAGATGCCGATGCCATAGGCGAGCTGAGCTGCAAATATTTGTCCTGCTAACTCTGCTGCGCGACCAATAACTAAAGCTCGCCAGACAAATATGAAGAATAAAACAATCACGCTCATCGCACCGACTAAGCCTAATTCTTCAGCAAGAATTGAGTATAAAAAATCGGTATGGGCTTCTGGTAAATAAAATAGTTTCTGCATACTACTGCCAAGGCCTACACCCAGCCAGTCTCCACGTCCAAATGCGATCAATGCTTGTGTTAACTGGAAGCCACTATCGAAAGGATCAGCCCAAGGATTCATAAAGCTTTGTAGACGCTCCATTCGATATGGTTCAATCCATATCATCAGCGAGAAACCGGCACCAAGAGCCGTTATTAACGCCGCAAACACATCTAAACGTGCTCCGCCTAAAAACAACATGGCTAATACTGTCGATAAAATCACTACTACTGAACCAAGATCAGGCTGAGATAATAACAATCCGGCAGCAACCACTAGTAAAAACAGCGGTGCAAATATCTTAAAGAATGAGGTTTTTAACTGTCCGTAATGACGTTGTAAATAATCGGCTATGTAGATAATGGCTAATAACTTAATAATTTCTGCAACTTGAATATTTACTGGACCCAATGGTAACCAACGTCGACTTCCATTGACTAAACGACCTACACCTGGAATCAATACCAATACTAATAAAACAGTGCCACAGATTAATAAATGAGGGGCGTATCGCTGCCATGTTGACAGGCGGACCGAATAAATTAGCCAACCGGTAGCCACCCCCACTATTGCAAATACAAACTGACGGGTAAAATAGTAAAAAGGTTGGTCTAATTTACCGGCGGCCATACTTATAGAGGCCGAACCAACCATCACTAAACCTATTATTAATAAGGCCATTGTCGCAAATAATAAACGGCGATCTAGTATCATTACATCATCATTCATATGCAACCGCCATAACCGCTGATTCAAATGCATAGCCGCGTTCAGCATAACCACTAAACATATCAAAACTGGCACAAGCAGGCGATAACAAAACACAATAGCCCGTTTGAGCTATCGCTCGCGCTTGAGTAACAGCATCCAGCATTGTTGTTGCATAATAGGTCTCGATGCCTCTAGGCACTACATCTGCTATTAACTTGCCATCTCTACCTAATAATATCACTGCACTTACATGTTGCTGTAAGGTAGTAGTTAACGCTGAAAAATCTTGTTCTTTACCCTCACCGCCTGCAATAAGTATAATTTTTCTGCTAGCATCTAAACCTTCAATCGCGGCAATACTTGCACCGACATTGGTTGCTTTTGAATCATTAAACCAGCGGATATTTTCATTGTCAGCTACCAAGCGGCAACGATGTGGCAATCCTGAATACTGTTTTAACGCTGCTAACATGCCAATCATTGATAAGCCCATTGCTGAACCCAAAGCTAAAGCTGCTAGAGCATTAGCAATATTATGTTTGCCAAAAATTTTTAAATCTTCAACAGAAATTAATGCTTGACTGCCTTCCGCGAGCCACTGCTTACCATTTTGATTGATAACACCAAAATCAACACCTTCACTCGACTCTAAACTAAAGCCAATTTGGTTGCGTCCCGGGCGTACTAATTGATTAACAATAATGTCATCACGATTAATTACCATGACACCATCACCATTAAATACCTGTGCTTTAGCTCTTTGGTAGTCTTGCACGCTATCATAACGGTCGAGATGATCAGGGCTCACATTAAGCACAGTCGAGGCAAAAGCATTCAATGAACTTACCGTTTCTAACTGAAAGCTCGATAATTCAACGATATAAAAATTGGGCGCCGGTTCACAAATCAGAGCTAATGCAGGTGTGCCTAAATTGCCTCCGACACGCATTGTTTGACCTGATTTTTCCACCATTTCAGCTAATAAAGTGGTAACTGTACTTTTACCATTTGAACCAGTAATAGCGACTATAGGTGCATTAGCATAACGAGCAAATAATTCAATATCGCCCACCAACTCTACCCCAGCTTCTCTTGCAAGTTTAATCTCTGGAAGACGCGGGTCAACACCTGGGCTGATAACAATCACATCTGCTTTCTGAAGCCAATCGCTATCTAAACCACCAACATGGACAATTACTTCAGGGTATTCAGTCTGTAAAGTGGCTAAGCCAGGGGGGGTTTCACGTGTATCCATTACCGTTACGGTATAACCTTGCTTGATCAAAAATCGTACGCACGACAAACCTGTTTGACCAAGACCAATAATCAAGTAAGTCGGAATATGCGAAGATTGATTAGGCATAAGGCTCATCGTATTTTCAAACTCGCTAAGCCGATTAATACTAGAAAGACTGTAATAATCCAGAAACGCACAATAATACGTGGCTCAGGCCAGCCTTTTAACTCATAGTGATGATGAATAGGTGCCATTAAAAAGACACGTTTACCACGTAACTTATAAGAACCCACTTGTAATATGACGGATAAGGTCTCGACAACAAACACGCCGCCCATAATCAATAACACCAATTCTTGGTGAATTAACACTGCAACCGTGCCTAAGGCAGCACCCAATGCTAATGCACCGATATCACCCATAAAAACCTGTGCAGGATAAGTATTAAACCAAAGGAAACCCAAACCAGCCCCTACCATCGTGGCACAAAAGACAGTTAACTCCCCGACACCCGGTATATACGGAATTGAAAGGTAACGTGCAAATTCAGCATGACCAGTTACATAACTAAATAAACCTAAAGCAGCAGCGACCATAACCGTTGGCATAATCGCCAAACCATCTAAACCATCGGTAAGATTTACCGCATTACTACTGCCTACAATCACAAAATAAGTCAGCAACATATACCAGCCACCTAGCGGTATAACAACATCTTTAAAAAATGGCACTATCAATTGTGTTTCAACGGGGCCAATTGCAGTCATATATAAAAAAACGGCTGCGCCACCTCCAACGACTGATTGCCAGAAATATTTATAGCGACTCAATAAACCTCTGGTATCTTGCCTGACCAATTTAATATAATCATCAACAAAACCAATCACGCCAAATGCTAAGGTCACAATCAATGCAACCCAAACATAGCGACTACCTAAATCCGCCCAAAGTAATGTACTTAATGCAATCGCCACTAAGATCAATGCTCCGCCCATTGTCGGTGTACCACTTTTGCTCAAGTGTGATTGTGGGCCATCATCACGGACGACTTGACCGATCTGCTTAAAACTTAAATGTCGGATCATGCTGGGACCGACAATTAAGGCGATGCCTAATGCGGTTATAACCCCTAAAATGGCACGTAAAGTCAAATATTGAAATACATTAAAGCCACTATAGTACTGGCTTAGATATTCACTCAGTGATAACAACATCAGGCTTTACCCTCTTCCGCTAGCGAATCTGCCAGCTTATCTAACTTCATAAAGCGTGAACCTTTAATTAAACATGTCACATCTTTTGTGATGGTTTGTTTAAGCATCGCTTCAAGCTCTACTACATCATCGAAATGTTGAGCGCCGTTACCAAAAGTCTCACAAGCGTTTTCACTTTCCACTCCCACTGTCCATAAGCGTTCGACACCTGCTTTTTTTGCATCTGTGCCCATTTGAGAATGTATGCGTTCGCTATCAGCGCCCAATTCACCAAAGTCGCCTAACACTAACCAATGTTCACCGGAAAATGTCCCTAAAGTCGCTAAAGCTTGTTTATATGAACCAGGATTAGCGTTGTAACTATCATCAATTAATTGCGATTGATTTAGCCCTTTGCGTAATTGCAATCTATGTGGCACTGCAGCCATTGCTGCTAAACCCTTAACCATCGCCTGAGCAGGAATCGCCATCGCATGAGTAATAGCTATAGCTGCCAGAGCATTGGCTACATTATGTAACCCTGGCAATGGCACATTGATATAGTGAAATTCACCTGCCAGTTCAACCATGAAATGACTCGAACTGGTATCAAGCTGTAAGTCTTTTGCTGTTATATCAGCATCATTATCCAAGGCAAAACTTATACTTTTTCTGCTTTCAAGTACTTGCTTCCACTCATTAACAAAATCCATATCAGCATTGAATACCCCCACACCATCACTTGCTAGGCCGAGGAATATCTCTGCTTTTGCTTTAGCTACGCCCATCAAGTCGCCAAAACCTTCTAAGTGAGCAGCGGCTACATTATTAATAGCTGAAAACTGTGGCTGAGCCATCTCAACTAGACGCGAAATCTCACCTCGGTGATTCGCGCCCATTTCTATTACTGCATAATCAGTGGACGCACTTAAACGAGTTAAAGTTAGGGGTACCCCCAGTTCATTGTTTAAATTACCTTGTGTGGCTATAACAGAACCACATTGACGTAATATTGCGGCAATCATTTCTTTAACGCTGGTTTTGCCATTACTACCGGTCACAGCAACAACCTTTGCATCACTTTGTTGTCGCCAAAACTTCGCTATAAGGCCGAATGCATGCACCACATCACCCACCACTAATTGCGGTAATGGATCATGTTGTCTTACAGATACTAGGGCTGCACTTGCACCTGCCTGCCTTGCGGCAGCGATATAATCATGGCCATCAACATGCTTGCCATCAATCGCAATAAACAATGATCCTAACAGCACTTTTCGGCTATCTATTGCAGTACCGGTTATAACAACATCATCAACGGGTTTATCACAGCCTAAAACAGCTGCCATTTCAGATAAATATAATGGAAGACTCACTATTTAGACCTCAGTAAAGATTGAGTGGCATCATTGGCTGCAAGTAAAACCTGTTTAACAACTAAAGCGTCGCTAAACGGATGTTTTACGCCAGCGGTTTCTTGATATTGCTCATGTCCTTTGCCTGCAACCAACACCATATCGGAGTCATTTGCATGTGTTATCACGTAAGTAATCGCTAGCTTACGATCATGCTCGACATGCACTTTTTGCTGTTCTTTAATTCCTGATAAAATATCATTCACTATAGCAGCAGGCATTTCACTTCGTGGGTTATCATCAGTCAATACGATCCTATCGGCATATTGTTCAGCTATCTGTCCCATCACTGCCCGCTTACCCATATCACGATCACCACCACAGCCAAAGACACACCATAATTGGCCATCATTTGCGAGGTGAACTCGCAATGATTTTAATACCTGCTCCAATGCATCTGGAGTATGTGCAAAATCAATAACTAGATGTGGTTGCTGATCGCCGCCATAACATTGCATACGACCTTCAACTGAATGACATTGCACCAAGGCTCTTATCACATCATCAAATGACACATTTATCGCCAACAAACTTGCGGCTGTCGCCAATAGGTTGTCGACATTAAACCGTCCTAATAAACTACTTTGTATCTGTGCAGAAGATGAGTCACCAACCAATTCAAAATTCACGCCATCATTTGTTGCGTCTATAGCTTGAGCTTGTATTGACATAGCATTTTTGCCTTGACTGCTATAACTGATTACAGTGAGATCTTTGTTTGCCGCCAAACGTGTCATTAATGATATCCCAAAGTCATCGTCGCTGTTTATCACCGCTGTTTTAAGGTTCGACATATCAAACAAACGCTGTTTTGCAGCGGCATAACTAACCATGTCCTGATGATAATCAAGATGATCGCGACTTAAATTTGTCAGCACTGCCACATCAACATCAACGCTATTCAATCGGCCTTGCTCAAGTGCATGTGATGATGCTTCTATTACGGCATATTTAATAGTTTGCTGACAAAACTCAGCCAGTGCAGCTTGCAAACTAACAGGATCAGGCGTTGTCATTCCACTAGACTGTAAATTATTAAGCCTACCAATGCCTAGTGTGCCAATAACGCCACAAGGAAACCCTAAAAACTCTAAACTTTGAGCAATAAACTGACTCACAGAAGTTTTACCGTTAGTTCCGGTCACTGCAATTACAGTCATCGCTAATGAAGGATGACCATAAAAACGAGCAGCAATTTCACCAGCCTTATCTGCCAAATTTTTAATAGGATAGGCTTTAACATTTTCTTGAGCTAAGGCCACCGTTTCTTGTTCAGATAGCACATGACTAGCATCAAATAAGATAGCTATCGCGCCTAATGTCAGTGCTTGCTCTATATGTAATGCACGTTGCTCTTTATTTGCTGACAATGTGATAAATAAATTGCCGCGTTGAACTTGTCGGCTATCTAAAGTCAATCCTGTTACGATTACATCAGCAAGCACAAATGGAGCTGTCATCGTGCCCGCTAACAACATTGATAAAGACTGTTTATTAGTGACCGTCATTGTTGCGCCACCAACATGCGTGACTCAGGTAAATTATCTGGGTCAATATTGAGCAAGCGCATCGCACTCGTCATCACTGCTGAAAATACCGGTGCCGCGACTAATCCACCGTAATAAACGCTACCTTGAGGTTCATCAATCATCACCACCATTGCGAGTCTTGGCTTACTAGCAGGAATCACTCCAGCAAATACTGACACATATTTTGCGTTTGAATAGCCACCCCTCGACGCTTTTTTAGCAGTGCCGGTTTTACCCGCAACTCTATAATTTTCCACGGCAGCCTTTTCGGCAGTACCACCCGGTAGAGCAACACTTTCCATCATCCCCAGTATATGCTTGATTGTGTCACTTGAAAAAACCCGACGTCCATCGGGTAAATTGTCTGTTTTCATTAAACTCACTGATCGTAGAATGCCACCATTGCCAAGTACCATATAAGCACGAGCCAACTGTAAAGTTGATGTTGCTAGGCCATAGCCAAATGCCAAGGTTGCTCGATCAAACGCGCCCCATGTTTGTAGATCAGGCAAGCTTCCCATTGCTTCACCAGGGAAATAAGCGCCCGTTGGCTGACCTAAGCCAAACGAAGAAAAGCCTTGCCATAACTCTTCTGGTTCTAAGGCCAATGCAACTTTACTTGCCCCCACATTGCTAGATTTCTGAATCAATGTCGCCAAGTTTATTTCACCTAAATTATGGTGATCTTGTATGGTATGACCACCAGCATTAAAGTAGCCTGGATTGGTATTAATTATTGATTCTTCTGTGAATTTTCCTGATTTCAGGCCAGTAGCGACCGTAAACGGTTTCACTGTTGAACCAGGTTCAAACAAGTCAATAACGGCACGATTACGATAATCACTGGCACTTAATCCTCGACGATTATTCGGATTAAAAGCAGGTTGATTGACCATAGCCAATACTTCACCTGTTTCTATATCTAAAATAACGGCAGAACCTGAATGCGCGTGGTATTTATTAACGGCTGACTTAAGTGCTTGGTAACTTAAATATTGCAGGCGTAAATCGATACTTAATCGAATATCCTCGCCTGCCTTACTCGCTTTAAGTTGTTCGCCACCACCGACGTAACGGCCATATCTATCACGCATCATCCGTTTTAAACCAGGCACACCCTTTAAAGTTTCCTCATGAGTTAACTCTAATCCTTCCTGACCTTTGTCATCCACATTGGTAAAACCAATCAAGTGGGCAGTAACTTCACCGGCAGGATAATATCGTTTATATTCTCGCTGTAACGCCAAACCGGTAATATTGAGCTGTTTCACTTTATCCGCCAGCTCTGGAGATATACGTCTCTTTAAATAGATAAACTCACGTGATTTATTGGCTACAATTTTTTTCTTGACGGCACTTATATCGATCGCTAACAACTCAGCAAGTTCTGGTAACTTATGATCATCAATAGATATATCTTGCGGATTAACCCATACCGAATCAACAGGTGTACTTATCGCCAATGGTTCGTCATGCCTGTCTAATATCATTCCGCGATGAGCTGAGACTGTGACATCACGTAGATGGCGTGCATCGCCCTGTCCCCGTAAAAATTCAGAATTCAACACTTGAATATCGGCTAAACGCCAAGCAAGACCCAAAACTAAACAGATAAAAACTAGACGAACTAGATTTAACCGCCAAGAGCCAACCTGAGTAACTATATTAGCTTGACGACTCATGGTTTAATGACCACTGTCATATCAGCTGTTGGCGCAACCATTTCTAAACGGATCTCCGCTTGTTGTTCAATTCTTGCTGGGCTGGCCCAAGTGCTTTGTTCCAACAGTAAGCGGCCCCATTCTTCGTTGAGATGATCACGTCTTTGCTCTGATTTTTGCAGTTCTACAAATTCTATCCGACCAAGATGTTTACTATAAACAACACCTACAGCGGTAATAATTATCGCAATAATGATCACCAATAATGGCAGTTCAATTTGTAGTGGCTCTAATTTGTCCAACAACATCACATCAGTTTCTCGACGATGCGCAAAACAGCACTTCGTGCACGAGGATTAACCGACAATTCATCCTTGCCCGCTTTGATAGCCTTGCCGATCAATTTAACGCGCGGATGAAGCTCATCGGCTCGTATAGGGAAATATGACGGTAAATCATCACCTTTAGCTTGTTCACGGAAATAACGTTTAACGATACGATCTTCCAATGAATGGAAGCTGATCACAGCTAATCTGCCACCGACAGCAAGTACATCTAATGCCTGTTCCAAACCAGTGGTCAAATCACCTAGTTCATTATTGATATAAATACGTATTGCTTGGAAAGTCCGCGTTGCAGGATGTTTGTGTTTTTCACGAAAAGGGCTGGCCTTGTCGGCTAAATCTGCCAACTGCTTTGTAGTAGTGATCGGCGATGCATCACGCGTTTCAACGATCATACGAGCAATGCGTGTTCCAAACTTCTCTTCACCATAGGTTTTAATCACATGGGCAATATCTTCCATTTCAGCGGTAGCTAACCACTCTGCGGCACTGATCCCTACATCAGGGTTCATTCGCATATCTAATGGTCCATCTTTTTGAAAACTAAACCCACGCTCAGCTTCATCAAGCTGGGGTGAAGACACACCAATATCTAACAAAATGCCATTAATTTTACCTTGCCACTGACGAGCTTGTACCGCTTTAGCTATTTCAGAAAATGAACACTGTTCTATACTAAACCGTGGATCGTTTAGTGCTAAATGTTGTCCTACAGCAATAGCTGCTGGATCTTTATCTAAACCGAGCAATTGTCCATCAGCAGATAAATGCGTCAATATTTGACGGGCATGGCCACCACGACCAAAGGTGCCATCGACATAAATGCCATCAGCTTTAATTGCTAAAGCCGCTACAGCCTCATTTAATAAAACCGGTAGATGTTCCGAACGACTAACAGTCATAAGTGCGCCTTAAATTGAGAGACTTTCTAATTCAACAGGTAAAATACCGTCAAAATTTTCTTCTAAACACTCATCCATTAGTGAATTCCACGTCTGCTCATCCCACAATTCAAACTTATTACCTTGGCCAATCATCACCATACTTTTATTCAAACCGGCAAATTCTCGTAACTTAGCAGGCAGTAAAATACGACCGTTGCTATCCATTTCACATTCAGTGGCATAGCCCAGCAACATTCGTTTCAAACGACGTACTTGAGGATTTAAACTCGGCAATTCAGATAATTTTTGCTCAACCCCTTCCCATTCAGGCAAAGGATATAGCTGTAAACAATGGTCAGAATGGTCAATTGTCACAACAAGACGTCCCTCGCAACACACGTCAAGATGCTTACGGAACTTGGCTGGAATGGCCATCCGTCCTTTTGCATCTAGATTAAATGTTGCTACGCCTCGAAACACTGGTCATCCTCAAGTTAGTTGATCCACTTTCACCCACAATTACCCACTTAGGGACACTATAGGAGTGAACAATCGGTGTGTCAAGCAGGATAATGTCCTAAATCCTCTTTTACACACAATGACTTAGCGGTGTTTTGTAAGAGTGGGAGATATAGTAAATAAAGAAAAACTAAGGACTACTTTTGTATCATTAAACTGGCATCGTAAGTTAATGTAGATTCTAGATGCTGGAGCTATTTTTAATGCCGAAATAAACTTCTAATATTGCCTAACCTAGCTAAAGAACCTATAGATAAATAACATTACTCGCGGATGATTTTGAGATACAAGTAATATCATGCTTAACCAATTCCTTCTAAGACATTATATTTATAGCTTGATACTATCCGTAGAATTATCAAGACTTGCCAAGACGAAATAGGTATTAGGGTTGCATTAGATGATTTTGGTACAGGCTATTCGTAGCTAACACACTTACGGGAATTGCCTGCCGATACGATCAAAATAGAGTAGACCTTTGTACCAGATAAGCTGGATGATCCAGGTGACTATGCCATCATTTTATTAGTAATCTGAGGTTAACTAGTTCCAACTATTGGTTTGAGTGTGAAATCAGATATGTCATGAAACTGCTTTTCAAAATACTTGGCCGATGCTTAATAACTCTAATAAGCTTAATGAGTGTTAACTTGGCGTATATCAAAGCTTATATAGCGGAATATAACTCTGTCCTTAAACTACGCTTAATCTCAGTTGGAAGACTTGGACACCAGCTCTGAAGAGGTTCAGGTAGTGTATAGCTAAAATAAAAAACATCACCGCTGTGAACGAGATGACTTCGTACCAGCGCTCCTAAAACCATGTTAGATTTCCCAAAAACAAGAAAGCTATCAAGCTGATTACAAATGATAATAGCTAAAAAGTTGAGATGGTCGATAAGCCGGGTTCTGTCGAGGACAATCATTCATCTGGGACAAGCATCACTACTTGCCTCAAGCAACCTACCCAAGAACGATACGGGCCGTACCTGTTTGCCTAAGCAAACTGCTCTTCTATTTGGTCTTGCTCCAGGTGGGGTTTACCTTGCCACGCCTGTTACCAGCCGCGCGGTGCGCTCTTACCGCACCATTTCAACCTTACCGAACTATTCGAAAATAGTCAGGCGGTGTATTTTCTGTTGCACTTGCCGTAGGCTCGCGCCTCCCAGAAGTTATCTGGCACCCTGCCCATTGGAGCCCGGACTTTCCTCACAATTAGTCTAGCTAAAAGCGCGATTGTCTGACCATCTCAGAAGAGGATCATACCTGACAACTAGTCTTTGTGCTGAAGTTTCAGTGCCATATCGTAGGCGTTGTTTTTACTGACGCCTAATAATGCTGATGTGATGGCAGCAGCTTTTTTAACAGGCAACTCTTTGAGCAATAAATTCAATACACGATTGACTTCAACTTCGCTGGCATCTTGATGTTGTTTAGCACCTTCTACCAGTAAAACACATTCTCCACGCTGTTGATTAGGATCATTACTAACCCAGTCCAACAGTTCGGCTAAAGGTTTAGTATTGATTGTTTCGTGCAACTTGGTCAGTTCACGAGCTAAGCAGACGCGGCGCTCTTCACCAAATATAGTGACCATATCGATTAATGTTGATTGTAATCTGCGCGGACTATCATAAAAAATCAAGGTACGAGTATCAGTAGCCAATTTTTCTAATGTTTGCAAACGTGCGCCTTGTTTTGATGGCAAAAAGCCTTCGAAGCTAAACCTATCAGATGGTAAGCCTGAGGCTGAAAGCGCGGCTATCACGGCGCAACTTCCAGGGATGGGAATAACAGGGATTCCATGTTCACGTACGAGTGATACCAATTTATAGCCAGGGTCACTGATCAATGGCGTACCAGCATCGCTAATCAAAGCGATAGATTCTCCTTGCTGTAATCGCGTTAATAAGGTTTCGCTACGTTGTTGTTCATTATGATCATGCAAGGAAACACTCGGTGTTTTTATCGCAAAGTGTTGCAATAGAAAACCGCTATGGCGAGTATCTTCTGCTGCTATTACATCGACAGATTGCAATATTTCAATTGCCCGTTGTGACATATCTGCTAGGTTGCCAATCGGAGTGGCGACGATATACAAACATGCTATTTCATTTTCTGACACAAAGAACACCTTATATTATTACTCAGTTCTGGTCGTAATATACGTGAGTTGATACTATGTTTCTCTATATTTTATCATTCATGATGCGACGCCATGACACAACGATTCTATTTAAGCTTATTGATAATCATCGCTCTCAGCTTGACCGCATGCCAACAGGCATTGTCTCCGCTCACCACTCGACCAGATAATACCGCAGTTATTGCCGCGCAAACCGCTGAGCAATCAGGCAACTATTTATCCGCGTCACAACTATATCTTGATTTGGCGAAGACAGTAGGCGATCCTCAAAAATCCCAGTTTAATTTACGGGCAGCATCGGCATTTTGGCAACTCAATCAACTAGAACAAGTTACGACTAGTTTAGCCAATGTAAATCCCGAGGTTCTGAATCCAGCTCAGCAATTAGATGCCGCGATTCTTAACGCTAATATTGCTTTAATCAACTCTCAGCCATCTGAGGCCTTAGCGGCGCTTTCTCCTATTGATTTAACCTATACACCACCCAGACAAAAACAACAGGCGCTTGAACTAAAAATACAGGCTTACGCATTAACTGAAAACTGGCTAGAAAAAGCCAACAGCCATATTCTGCTTGACCCCTTACTTGCTGATTCAGAGCGTCCAGAAAATCAACAATTGCTTTGGTCAGCGCTTATGTCACTGACCCCTCAGGCATTAGATTTATTTAACCCAGGCATACCACCTGCCGTTGATAGTGGCTGGTATGCACTCGCTTACTTGGTAAAAACTTATAGTGCGAACCCTGGAACATTCAAGGTTGCCTTAGAAGATTGGAAACGTAATTATCCTAACCATCCTGCCTCTCCAGAGCTTTATCAACAAAGCATAGATCTTGGCACTGCACAGCTTAAAGATATCACTGACATTGCCATATTACTACCTGAAACAGGCCCTTATCAGGCATCGGCTGAGGCTATTAAACGCGGCATTCTTGCCACTCATTTCAATAGCAGATCTAATACCCGATTACACTTTTTTGCCGTAGATACCGATAAACAGACTGGATTAAGCAATGTATTGCAAGAATATCAGCGTGCTATAGACCAACATGCAAGTCTGGTTATTGGTCCGCTAGACAAAGAATCCGTACAAATCTTAGCCGATGCCGATAACTTACCTATTCCGGTACTCGCGCTTAATCGAGTAGCCAATGATATCAACAGACAAAATCTGTTTCAATTTGGCTTAGCCCCAGAAGATGAAGCCGTTGCGGTAGCGGATTATGCCACCAAACAAAATTACCATCGGGCACTGGTCTTAGCGCCAAATAACGAATGGGGCGCTCGTATTGCGGCCGCATTTAATAGTCAGTGGATACAAAATGGCGGGGTATTACTTAATCAAGCCAATTACAATCCAAACCAAAATGATTTTGCCTCAACTCTTAAACCCTTTCTTGGCTTACAAGCTAGCGAACAGCGTTACGATTCCTTAAGACAACGCCTCGGTACCTCATTAGAATTTGAAGCTCGTCGTCGACAAGATATTGATTTTATTTTCCTTGTTGCTAAGCCTTTAAAGGCTCGTCAACTTGTTCCACAACTTAAATTCCATCGTTCAGGCCAACTGCCAATTATTGCCACATCCCATGTCTATGAGGGTTATGACAATAGCCAACAAAACATTGATCTTAACAATCTTATTATTAGCGACATGCCTTGGGTATTTAATAATATAGCGCAATCTGATCCGACTTATATAGTATTACGTAACGAATCACCTGAACGCTTTGAAGAATTTGTTCGCCTCTATGCTTTGGGCGCTGATGCTTATCACTTAATTCCCGAACTTAATAAATTGAGTCACTCACCTGAATTAAGTTTTAATGGGGCAACTGGCGTACTATCAATTAACGCATATGGACAAGTAACACGTAAACCTAGATGGGCTAAATTTAACCACGGGCTTCTCGACCTTTTACCTTCAGCTGAGCCTCTAACGACAATACCTTAAATGAATTCGGCAATCACTATAGGCCAGCAAGCTGAGTTACTGGCCTGCCAATTTTTACAACAAAATAAACTCAAACTTATAGTTAAAAATTATCATTGTCGCCGCGGTGAAATTGATTTAATAATGCAAGATCATAATACGTTGGTTTTTATTGAAGTCCGTTATCGTAAAAATGATCGATTTGGCAGTGCATTAGAAAGCGTTAATTATAAAAAACAAGCAAAAATAATAGTCACTGCTGAACATTATTTATTACATAATACGCAAGCGTTTTCAGGCTATCGCTTCGATGTCATCGCAATCTCGCCGACACTACATACTCATGACATAATATGGGTCAAAGATGCCTTTCATAGCAACTAAATAATAGCTCAGCCTGTCACAGACAGGTGATAATACCCCCTTCCACTTAACAGGAAATAAACATGCCCAAAATGAAATCTCTCTTATTGTTAATTATTCCCGTCGTGCTACTGCAGGGTTGTGCTGCTGCCGTCGTTACTGGCGCTGCCACTGGCGCTGCCGTTGTACATGACCGACGTTCCGCAGGTACCGTCCTTGATGATCAATCCATTGAGATCAAAGTGTCAAGTATCCTGTTTAGTAACAAGAAAATCTATGACCAAAGTCATATTAATGCCACCAGTTACAACGGCGTAGTATTAATTACTGGTGAAACTCCCAACCAAAGTCTTAAGCAAGAAGTGACAAAAGAAGTACAGACCATCGCTAACGTTCGTCGTGTACATAACGAATTACTTATTGCTGCACCTAGTTCGTTACCATCACGTACCAGTGATGCCTGGATTACTTCCAAAATAAAAGCAAAACTAACGGCTGATGAATACATTGACCCTTTTTATATAAAAGTAGTCACCGAACACGGCATCGTGTATCTAATGGGTTTAGTCAGTCATGCTGAAGCTGACAGAGTCGTCGGTATTGTTACTCAATCAGCTGGAGTACAACGGGTGATTAAAATATTTGAATACACCGATTAATTTTATCGAGCCTGATCTCTCATTAAGAGAGTTCAGGCAGTTTAAATTAAGTTAGAACGGCTTCACGACCACTAATACGACCACAGCAACCAATATCAATACCGGCAATTCATTAAACCATCGATAGAATATATGGCTGTGATGATTGCTGTCATTGTTAAATTTACCGAGCAATCGGCCACAATAACCATGATAGACCAATAGCAGTAATACTAATGTCAGTTTAGCGTGCAACCAATGCATGGCCATAAGTTGATCAAAAGAATAAAAACTTAACAACCATAGTCCAAATAACACCGTTAATACTGCGCTTGGTGTCATAATGCCACGATAGAGTTTCCGTTCCATAATTTTAAAACGTTCACTGCCTGCTTTGTCATCACACATGGCATGATAAACAAATAATCTTGGCAGATAAAAAAGCGCTGCAAACCAGGTTATTACAAAAATAATATGGAACGCTTTAACCCACAACATGGCTTATTCCTTTTAGTCTAAAATAGTAATATCAGTTTAATCTATCACGGAGATCAACATGGCAAATATTACCATTGATGAGCGTCGTAATTTTAGTCGCATTCCATTTCACGCACTAGCACATATACATGCAGATAAAGGCGAATTACACCTAAATTGTGAAGTGTTGGATATTTCGCTAAACGGTATTTTAATTGTCAAACCTGATGGCTGGCGAGGACAACTCACTGATAACTATAAAATTGACTTAGTACTTGAAAATGCACAACTCGTCATTAAAATGTCAGCTGCGGTAGCCCATATAGATGGCGGTTCTATTGGTTTTAATTGCAAAAATATAGATTTAGATAGTATTAGCCATTTAAAACGGCTAGTCGAACTTAATTTAGGCGATGAACCCTTACTACACCGTGAACTTGCATCATTGATCCAATAGCGCTGAAATCGCATCAGAGAGATGTTTCACTGCTGTCACCTTAATGCCTTTAATAGGTTTACGTGGCGCGTTGGCAATGGGCACAATCGCATGGCTAAAGCCATGTTTCGCGGCATCATGAATCCGCTCTTCACCCGCTTGCACCGGCCTGATCTCCCCCGTCAAGCCCACTTCACCAAATAATATCCAATCTTGTGGTACCGCTTTATTTCGTAGGCTAGAGATAACCGCTGCTAATACTGCTAGATCAGCCCCCGTCTCACTGAGTTTTACCCCACCGACCACATTGATAAACACATCTTGATCATTGCATGTAATACCGCCGTGTCGATGTAATATAGCGAGTAACATAGCTAATCGATTTTGATCCAGCCCCACTGAGACTCTGCGCGGGTTACCCAAGGGGCTATCATCAACCAGTGCCTGCACTTCTACCAGCATTGGCCGACTACCCTCTCTGATCACGGTCACAACACTGCCAGCAAGCGCCGCTTCGCCTCGCGATAAGAAGATAGCGGAAGGATTACTCACCTCTTTTAAACCTAGCTCCGTCATCGCGAATACGCCTAATTCATTGATCGCTCCAAAACGATTTTTAACTGCTCTTAATATTCTGAATCGGCTGGATGTATCCCCCTCAAAATACAATACGGTGTCGACCATATGTTCTAATACGCGTGGTCCAGCTAAAGCGCCTTGTTTGGTAACGTGGCCCACTAAAATCAGTGTTGTGCCACTCGATTTAGCAAAACGAACTAATTGCGCGGCACTTTCTCGGACTTGAGCAACGGTGCCAGGGGCTGATTGTAAAAGCTCCGTGAACACCGTCTGAATGGAATCTATGACCATAACTTGTGGTTTTCGAGCATGTGCTGTGGCAATCATCTGTTCGGCATGAGTTTCAGCCATCAAATCAACTGGTGCATTTTCCAATTGTAAACGTTCGGCACGCAAACGAATCTGTTGCAATGACTCTTCACCACTAATATATAGCGGGCTTACGCCACTCGTTTTGGCCATTATCGCCATCGCTTGCAATAATAAAGTCGACTTTCCGATACCCGGATCACCGCCAATAAGCACTACCGAGCCGGTGACCAAACCTCCGCCTAAAACACGGTCGAGCTCATCCAATCCCGTCGTCCAACGAACCGCTTGCTCTGACGTCACTTCGCTCAAGGATTGAACCTGATTTTTTTGCTCACCAGCATAGCCGGTATGGCGGCTTATCGTAGATTGGCTAGTCGCTGATGCAGGTGCTTGAATTTCTTCTTCCAAGCTGTTCCAAGCGCCACATTCCGCACAACGTCCGCCCCATTGTGGCGTTTGCCCCCCGCATTCATTACAACGATAGACGCGCTTAGGTTTAGCCATGGTGATACTCTCTTTTTACACGTTCGTTTAATTGGCATAATAATTCGTAGGAAATGGTATTCGCTTGAGTTGCCATATCATCGACAGTCAATAATTCACTGCCCCACATAATGACTGCATCACCGACAGTAACATCACTTAAATTTGCTAAATCAATAGCGATCATATCCATCGAAACTCTACCTACTATCGGTACTCTTTGATTGTTAATCAATACCGAGCCAACATTCGACAAATGCCGACTATATCCATCACCATAGCCAATACTTACAATGCCTATTCGGCCTGGTTTTTCTGCGATCCAACTGCCTCCATAGCCTACGTTATCGCCCACGTTTAATGGTTGTATTGCGATTAGTTCTGAGGTTAACTGCATCACAGGTTTTAAGTCTAGATCTTGTGCTGTTTTGTCTGTAAATGGTGTGGCACCATAAAGCATTAAGCCTGGACGCACCCAATCACCATGACTCGCTGCAAATGAAAATATTGCTGCTGAATTTGCCATACTGGTTTTTAAACCATACTGGTCAGCACATTCCATTAGCTTATCTAATTGTTGTTGATTCCTTGCGTCACCTACTAAGTCAGAATTGGCAAAATGACTCATCAAGCCTATCTCGCCCAGTATATTCGGGCTAGCGGTTAAAATTTGCAAAGCATCATCAATCTCGTCGGCGCTCAATCCTAAGCGATGCATACCAGTTTCAACCATCAACCAACAAAAGTTTAAGGGTTTAGATAGTTGTACTGTGGCGATTAATTGCAGTTGTGATGGATGATGAAAGACTATCGATAAATCATTCTCGGCTGCGGCCTGTAAATCGGCGACAGAGCTCACTCCTTCTAGAAGAACGATCGGTTGTTGAATTCCGCCAGCGCGTAAGATAAGACCTTCAGATAATCTAGCCACGGCAAACGCATCACTATCGTGAAGTGCTTGTGCAACTTGGATCGCACCATGACCATAGGCATCAGCTTTTATAGCTGACATAATTTTACTATTTGGAGCCAGTTGTTTTACACGCTCAAAGTTATGCTGCAGCGCGGCTAAATTGATATGGGCTACAGGATCGGACGACACAATTAATGCTCACCATAATCATCATAGTTTTGATATGCAAAGTTCTCAAAACGGGTGTATTTACCTTGGAAAGTCAGCGCGACAGTACCAATCGGGCCATTACGTTGTTTACTAATAATTATTTCTGCCTTGCCTTTATCAGTTGAATCTTCGTTATAAACTTCATCACGATAGATAAAGACAATCAAATCCGCATCTTGCTCAATCGCACCAGACTCTCGTAAATCCGACATGATTGGGCGTTTATTGGGCCGTTGCTCGAGACTTCGATTAAGCTGAGATAAGGCAATCACTGGAACCGACAGCTCTTTTGCTAAAGCTTTTAGTGATCGAGATATTTCTGATACCTCTGTAGTTCTATTTTCACCCGCTTTACCACTACCTTGCATCAACTGAATATAATCGATCACGATTAAGCTAAGGCCATGTTCGCGTTTCAAACGTCGGGCACGTGCTCGTAACTCGGTTACTGACAATGCCGGCGTATCATCAATAAATAAAGGGGCTTCATTTAATAACGCAATGGCAGAAGTTAAGCGCGGCCAATCATCATCATTCAAACGTCCCGTGCGCAGACGGTGTTGATCTATTTGACCGAGTGATGACAACATCCTCATTGCGAGGGCATCTGCAGGCATTTCCATACTAAATACAGCAACGGGTTGTTTGCTTTTTATCGCGGCATTCTCAGCCAAGTTCATCGCAAAGGTAGTTTTACCCATGGATGGTCGGCCAGCAACGATGACTAAGTCGGCAGGCTGTAAACCAGATGTTTGCATATCAAAATCGGTAAAGCCCGTTGAAAGACCGGTTATCGGGCTATCATTTTCAAATAAAGTATCAATCCGATCAACGACTTTACTCAGTACTTCTTTAACTTGAATAAAACCGCCACTTCTTTTTGCACCTTTTTCTGCAATTTCAAATACTTGACGCTCAGCTTGGTCCAGCATTTGTTCGCTACTACGGCCTTCAGGATTAAATGCATCATTAGAAATATTGGTGCCAATAGCGATAAGTTGGCGGAGGATTGAACGCTCACGCACAATTGACGCATAAGCCACAATATTGGCCGCACTCGGCGTATTGCGAGCTAACATGCCCAGATAAGCTAATTGACCGACCTGATCAAGTTCACCACGGGTATCATGCCATTCAGCTAGGGTGATTACGTCAACAGGGTGTGATTTTTCAAATAATGCAGCAATACCACGAAAAATAAGCTGATGATCACGGCGATAGAAATCATGATCGACTAATAAGTCGGCCACTTTCTCCCAACTACTATTATCAAGCATGAGGCCGCCCAGCACAGATTGCTCGGCTTCAATGGAATGAGGCGGGACCTTGAGTGCTTGTGTAGCCATATCCGTATAGGATTCAGGATAGTTTAAATCATCATCCACAGCAGTCACCCAGTCGTGTTTACCTACATTATTTTTAGACAGTTAAACCACGTAAATCATGGCCTAACTAAAATTAGGTAATGGAGCCGAGATTAACTCGGCTCCATTGTTCTTACATTCTTACTTTTTTATGCTTCGTTTTCTTGAGCTCTTGCAATTGCTTCAGCTTCTTCCAAAGCTTTTGCTCTTGCTTTGTTAGCATCTTCAGCTTCTGCTTGTGCTTGCAGTTGAGCTTCAGATGTAACATTTACTCTAATGATAGCAATTACATCAGCATGCAGTTGAATAGTAATATCGTATTCACCTGTATGACGTAATGGACCTTCAGGAAGGCGTACTTCATTACGGTCGATATCAGCACCAGCGGCATTCAATACATCAGTAATATCAGATGCACCAACTGAACCAAACAACTTACCTTCGATACCTGCATTAGCCATGATATTTACATCACCAGCTTTTATCAGTTTAGCTTTACGTACTTCAGCTTCACCTTGCAATTTAGCGGCGGCGGCTTCAAGATCTGCACGACGCGCTTCAAAGATTTCTCTGTTGCGTTTGTTTGCAGATAAAGCTTTACCTTTAGGTACTAAGAAATTACGTCCAAAGCCAGCTTTAACTGAAACTTCATCACCTAGGTTTCCAAGCTTCTGCATTTTTTCTAGCAAAATTACTTGCATCGTTCTACCCTCATTCGCAGTGAAACACTGCTCTTTAAAGTCACTCGTCGCTTTCTATTGAAAGTCGACGAAAATTAAACCACTGTTCCAAAACACCTATTAGTGTGAGTAACACCGCCATCTGCGGCATCATCACAAGCAGTAACACATATACGGCTACCAACCAAAATGACTGTCTTTGTTGTTGTTTGACAATGGCATGTACCACTGACAATCCTTGCAATGTAAATACAACCAACAGCACAGGCAAACATGCTCGCAATATTGCCACACTATCACCCAAAGGCAATGCCGTCACCACCATCATGACGATAGTCAATATCGCTACAGACTTACCAAGTTTAAGCTGTTGAAACTCACTTGCAAAACCACCAGGATTATACAACTTAGCTTGCCATGACCGTCCAATCAACAAACCCAACATAATATTGAGACTCAAACCTGCGGCCATCAAACCGGTCATCATGCCTGATAAATTCAATACTATCGCTTGCGTTTGTGCTTGATCAAACTGCCAACCCGGCTGCTGAGCTAAGGTTTCTGCAAGTGGCTCAATTATCTGCTGCCACCACAAAACGGGATCTGGTAATACTAAATAAGTACCCAATACGACCACGATGCCTAAGCCTGTCGTAGCTAATAAACTCATAGCCAACGACCGTGTATAACCCAATACCCAACTAGCGCCAAATATTGGCAACCAACTTGATATTAAAAACAATCCAGAGATAAAGATCTTATCTAGTAACAGCCCAGCTAATAATGTAACTAATGCTGTAGTTGCTACAATGACCTTCACTCCTTCTTTTGGCCCCATACGTAAAGTACATAGGACAATAACCCCACTCGCTAAATAGCTAAAGGGCGGTAACATCAAAGCGGCAACCGAAAGTAATGCAATAACACCAGCAGCTTGCCAGCGACCTCGCATTGTAAATTGTGCAAGACTCTGCAACATTTACTTACGCTTTATTTCGATTCGATGTTTTGGATAACAATACGTTTTTACTTATGCATGTCACAGTAAGGAATCAACGCTAGGAAACGCGCACGTTTCACACATGTTGAAAGCTGACGTTGGTAACGTGCTTTAGTACCTGTAATACGACTAGGAACAATTTTTCCTGTTTCCGTGATGTAATTTTTCAATAAAGTTACATCTTTATAATCGATTTGCTTAACACCTTCAGCGGTGAAGCGACAAAATCTTCTACGTCTAAAAAAACGTGCCATTGTATGCTCCTTGGGTTTTAAGCGTTATCGCGTCTACGCGGTTTTTCTTCTTCATCTTTACGCATCATTGGAGAAGGTTCAGTAACCGCTCCATCAGTAGATACGACAAGATTACGAATAACAGCGTCATTGAAACGGAAAGCAGTAGTAACTTCATTCAATTGTTCAATACCACATTCCACATTCATTAGAATGTAGTGTGCTTTATGAATTTTATTGATTGGGTAAGCCAATTGACGGCGACCCCAGTCTTCGAAGCGATGCACAACACCACCATTGCTTGTTAGGATCTGCTGGTATTTTTCAACCATTGCAGGTACTTGTTCACTCTGATCAGGGTGGACCAGAAACACGATTTCGTAATGTCTCATAAGAGCTCCTCACGGTTTATACAGCCCCACTTTATCGAGGCAAGGAGTTTTACCGATGTTTAACTACATCAAAGGCAATCGATAATTTTACGTTATGTTGTTACATATTCACAAGTTACGTTGTCGAAATGCTTCAAATAAGCAAACACCCGCCGCCACCGAAACATTCAAACTCTCCGCTCCACCTTGCATAGGGATATACATGACATGATCGCAACACTCACGAGTCAAACGTCTAATACCGCGGCCCTCAGCACCCAACACTATAGCTAAAGGACCCTTCAAGTCTGCTTCATAAAGCGTCACATCACTTTCACCCGATGTGCCTACAACCCAAATACCGCGCTGTTGCAAATCGCGCAAAACCCGCGCTAAATTAGTCACTTGTATAAAGGGTAAACGCTCAGCGGCACCACTTGATACTTTTAACGCAGTACTCGTTAAACTAGAAGCACGATCTTTAGGCGCAATAACAGCATGGGCTCCAGCGGCTTCAGCTGATCGCATACAAGCTCCTAAATTATGCGGATCTTGTACGCCATCTAATACCAATAAAAAGGGGTTGCCTTTAAGGTCATCCAGTATTTTATCTAGATCTGTTTCATCTAAATCACGCAATGGTGTACAGCGTGCGACACCACCTTGATGCCTAGCATCTGGCGCCATCTCGTCTAGCTGATCACTATCCACTTTGTGAATTGAGATATCGTGCGGTTTTGCCGCTTCAACGATCGCCGCGATGCGATCATCATGGCGTTCTTCAGATAACCAAACTTCAGTTACTCGCGTTATAGGCATCTCAAGTGCAGCCTGTATAGCGTGTAAACCGAAGATTAGATCATTGCGTGATGAATTACTATTACTACGGTCATTACTAGTACTGGCCACTTTGCGGTGTTTGGAATGCTTTTGATTCTTGCCCTTCGATGATGGGTTTGACATATATTTCTACTCGACGATTTAATTGACGACCTGCTTCAGTATCGTTAGTTGCTCTCGGTTCCGCTTCACCACGGCCTACTGTCACGAGGCGATCAGAAGGAATACCACGAGAAGCAAAATAATTGACCACTGATGCGGCGCGTTGTTGTGAAAGTTGCATATTATAGCTTTCTGAACCGACACTGTCCGTATGACCGACCACATGAACTACGGTATTTGGATATCTTTCTAAAATATCAGACACTTTCATTAAGGTTGGCATAAAAGACGACTTTAATGCTGCGCTACCGAAATCAAAAGATATTTCACTTGATACATCAATCTTCAGACTTTCATCTTGTAAACGTTGCACTTCAATATTATGTGCAGCTTGTTCAGATGCTAATGCGGCTTCCATCTCTTGTTGTTGGTTATCCATATAATGACCAACACCTGCACCCGCTAGAGCACCTACAGCCGTGCCAATAAGCAATCCACCTTTATCGTTTTTAATTGAATGGCCCAATAATGCGCCAGCAACAGCACCGACAGCGGCACCTGTTTTAGCTTTTTGATTTGGGTCATTTGTAGCACAGCCAGCCAAGCTAACACTTATTGCTGCAACTAATAATAATTTTTTCATAACTAATATCCTTTGTTAAATAATAGACCAAGAGACATAGCCAGATTATACTGCTACACCTACTTGTATTACTGAGTTATATATTATGGAACGTAGCTTCATCCCAATAAACATTGCCCTACTGACGGTGTCCGACACTCGTACCTTAGATAACGACACATCAGGTAAAGTTCTTCGCGAAGGGTTATTAAGTGCAGGTCATCAACTTGCCGCGCAACAAATTGTCGCAGATGATACCTATCAAATTCGTTCAATTATTTCTCAGTGGATTGCCGATCCGGATGTTCATGCAGTCATTACTACGGGCGGTACAGGCTTGACCGGTAGAGATGGTACTCCAGAAGCCGTGCAAGTATTGCTGGATAAAGAAATTGCCGGCTTTGGCGAATTGTTTCGTCAGATTTCATTTCAAACTATTAAAACATCTACCATCCAATCTCGAGCAATCGGTGGCGTAGCTAATGGTACTTTCATTTTCTGCCTACCGGGTTCTAGCGGCGCATGTAAAACAGGCTGGAATGATATCCTCAGAGAACAACTCGATGCTCGCCATCGTCCCTGTAACTTTATTGATCTTATACCCCGTTTATTAGAAAAATGACCACGCTTATTCTTTATACCACTGCAGGTTGTCACCTTTGTGAACTAGCTGATGCCATGTTGCAGACTTTAGCCCGCCAATATCAACTCACTATAATCCCAACTGAAATTGGCGATGATGATCAACTTGTTGAACATTATGGCGTGCGTATTCCCGTAGTTAAATTTCCAGATAATACAGATATCGGCTGGCCTTTTGACCAACACGACATCGAAATAAAGCTGACGCAACAGTAATATTTCACTCTTTACAACAAAAATATATTCTAGCAAAGGTCAGCATTTATTAAAGCCGTTATACTGTCCTTTTTATTTTCAGTAAGATTTTCTTAACAATGACAGTTCAATACATCGATACCGCAGCCGAACTCACGACCTTTTGCCAACAAATTTCCCATATTAAATGGATGACCGTTGATACTGAATTCTTGCGTGAAAAGACTTACTCACCGCAATTATGTCTGATTCAGGTCGCCACCGAAGATGCGATTGCCTGCATTGATCCCATTGCAATCACTGATTTAGCACCCATTTTAGACCTCATCTACAATCCTGATATCGCTGTTGTCTTTCATGCTGCACGTCAAGATCTTGAACTGTTATATCTGATCCGCGATGAACTGCCGACCAATGTCTTTGATACTCAACTCGCAGCAACGGTCCTAGGTTATGGCGATCAAATTGGTTATGGCAACCTCGTCAAACTGTGCATCGATGTCGAGTTAGATAAAGCACATTCACGCACTGACTGGACTAAACGACCCTTAGATCCTGATCAAATTGACTACGCCGCAGATGATGTCCGTTACTTACGCGATGTATACAAACTGCTCAGCCAACAACTTACGGACAAAAAACGTACGCATTGGCTCGATGATGATTTTGCCATTTTGACTAGCATCGACACATACCTAGTAAAGCCCGACACTATGTGGCGAAAAGTAAAAGGGTTTGGTCGCCTAAAAGG
>JALIBN010000011.1 GCA_030576275.1 Pseudomonadota bacterium
GACGAACGCAAAAAGAAAATTGCTGATGGTTTAGCTGCTGCAGAACGCGGAAAACATGAGCAAGAGTTAGCCGAAAAACGCGCACAACAAGTTATTCACGAAGCTAAAGAACAAGCGAATGAAATTATTACCCAAGCACAACGTCGTGGTAATGAGATTGTTGACGAATCTAAAGATAATGCACGGATTGAAGGTGAGCGAATTTTAGTTTCTGCAAAAGCAGAAATTAAACAAGAAGCTAATCGTGCAAGAGATGAGTTGCGGACGCAAGTAGGTAGCGTTGCTATCGCTGGCGCTGCCAAAATTCTTAGTCGTGAAATTGATGACAAGGCACATACCGATTTGTTAGAAGAATTGGTTAGCCGGATCTAGAGGAAGAAAGGATGGCTGAAGCAATTACCATCGCTCGTCCCTATGCCGTTGCTGTATTTGCAATTGCAAAAGAAAAAGACGAGTTGAAGGGCTGGTCTGACTTACTTGCGCTATTAGCGCAATGTGTAGCAGATCCAAAAATGCAATCCATAATTACTAGCCCAGCAGTAAGTGATGAGCAGGTAGTTACGCTGCTAGCGGATATTTCTGGTGAGTTGATGAGCGTTGATGCTCGTAACTTCCTGGCATTATTAGCTGAGAATAACCGACTACAATTGTTGGCTTACATCGCAGTAATTTTTGAAGAATTACGTGCAGAAGCTGAACATACAATGACTGCCGATGTAACGACCGCAAGGGCGTTAACATCAGAACAAGAAAGCAATATCGCTGCTGCGTTGAAAAAACGTACAGGCAGAGATGTGACATTAATTACCACAATTGATGACAGCTTATTGGGTGGTGCGATTATTCGTGCAGGTGATCTGATTATTGATGGATCTGCCTTGGGTAAATTGAACAGACTGGCCAACGCTATAATCTAGCGGCCGGTTAATGAGGAAACAGAGATGCAACTGAATTCAGCAGAAATCAGTGACCTAATCAAAAAGCGAATTGAAAGCTTTGATGGGGCAACTGAAGCACGCACAGAAGGTACTGTTGTTGGTGTAACCGATGGTATCGTACGTGTTCACGGCTTAGCCGATGTTATGGCAGGGGAAATGTTAGAGTTCCCAGGCAATACATTTGGTATGGCATTAAACTTAGAACGCGACTCTGTCGGTGCGGTGGTATTAGGTCCATACCAGCACATCACAGAAGGCGATAGCGTTAAATGTACTGGCCGTATTTTAGAAGTACCCGTTGGTGAAGCTTTATTGGGTCGTGTAGTTGACGCTTTAGGTAACCCAATCGATGGTAAAGGCGATATCTTAGCTGAAAGTTCAGCACCCATTGAAAAAGTAGCGCCAGGCGTTATTTCTCGTCAATCGGTAGATCAACCATTACAAACAGGTTTGAAATCTGTTGATGCCATGATTCCAGTTGGCCGTGGTCAACGTGAGTTAATCATCGGTGATCGTCAAACGGGTAAAACTGCTATTGCAATTGATGCGATTATCAACCAAAAAGGTACAGGCGTTAAATGTATTTATGTTGCTATCGGTCAAAAAGCATCTTCTATTGCGAACGTTGTTCGTAAATTAGAAGAGCACGGCGCATTAGAATACACAACCATCGTTGCTGCGGCCGCGTCTGATTCAGCTGCATTGCAATTTATCGCACCATATGCCGGTTGTTCAATGGGTGAGTACTACCGTGATAAAGGTGAAGATGCCTTAATCGTTTATGATGATTTAACAAAACAAGCTTGGGCTTATCGCCAAGTATCATTGTTGTTACGTCGTCCACCAGGTCGTGAAGCTTATCCTGGTGACGTTTTCTATATTCACTCTCGTTTATTAGAGCGTGCATCACGTGTAAGTGCTGACTATGTAGAAAAATTAACCAATGGTGCTGTTAAAGGCAAAACAGGTTCATTAACTGCTTTACCTATCATTGAAACCCAAGCGGGTGACGTATCAGCATTCGTACCTACTAACGTAATTTCGATTACTGATGGTCAGATCTTCTTAGAAACAGATTTGTTTAACTCAGGTATTCGTCCTGCGATTAATGCTGGTTTGTCAGTATCACGTGTTGGTGGTGCTGCTCAAACTAAGATCATTAAGAAATTGGGTGGTAGTACGCGTTTAGATTTAGCTCAATATCGTGAATTGGCAGCATTTGCTCAGTTTGCATCTGATCTAGATGAAGCGACTCGTAATCAAATTCAACGTGGTCAACGCGTAACTGAATTGATGAAACAAGGCCAGTATCAGCCGTTATCAATTGCAGAAATGGCTATGTCATTACATGCGGCTAACGAAGGTTTTATTGATGATGTAGATGTAGCGAAAGTAGGTTCTTTCGAAGCAGCTTTATTATCAAACATGAAATCTAATCATGCTGATTTAATGGCTAAAATAAATGAAACCGGTGGGTTTGATAAAGATATCGCTAGCGCAATGACGGCTGCGATTGAATCATTCAAAACTACAGGTAGTTGGTAAACGGAGCATAAGGCATGGCTAGCGGCAAAGAGATACGGACTCAGATAGCAAGCATCAAAAACACGCAGAAAATTACGCGTGCGATGGAGATGGTTGCTGCGAGTAAAATGCGTAAGGCTCAAGAACGCATGGCAGCAACACGTCCTTATGCAGATAAGATTCACAATGTAATCCAGCATTTGGCTTTTGCTCATCCTGAATACAAACATGTGTATTTACAAGATAGAGCAGAAACTAAACGTGTTGGTTACATTGTTGTTTCATCTGATCGTGGATTGTGTGGTGGTTTGAACAATAACTTATTCAAAACAGCGCTGAGCGAAATCAAAACTAAGATTGATAAAGGTCTTGAAGTTGATGTTTGTACAATCGGCAAAAAGGCGACAAGCTATTTTGGTCGGTTACCAGTAAATCTAACTGGACAAGCAGTTCAGTTAGGTGATGCGCCGCGACCCCATGTATTGATTGGTGCTGTGAAAGTAATGCTTGATGCATATGAAAACGGTAGCATTGATAGTTTGTACCTTGTGTTCAATGAGTTTGTGAACACCATGACTCAAGAAAACAAGGTTATGCAATTGTTGCCAGCTGCACCTGAAAAACCAAGTGCAGAAATGTCGCATCATTGGGATTATATTTACGAACCAGATGCTAAAGATGTATTAGACCAGCTTTTGGTTCGATACATTGAATCTTTGGTTTACCAAGGTGTCGTTGAAAACATCGCTTGTGAACAAGCCTCTCGTATGGTCGCAATGAAAAGCGCGTCTGATAATGCGGGTGACCTTATTGATGACTTGCAACTTGTTTATAACAAAGCGCGTCAAGCGTCTATCACGCAAGAAATATCTGAGATTGTTGCTGGTGCCGCTGCGGTATAAAGCACATAACATATGGGCCTAATAGCCCAAACGTATTGAAAGAGGAAGCAAGATGAGCTCTGGAAAGATTGTACAAATAATCGGTGCGGTAGTGGATGTGGAATTTCCACGCGACAGCCTGCCAAAAATTTACGATGCTTTAATCGTTGATGAAAATGGCTTAACGCTTGAAGTGCAACAACAACTAGGTGATGGTGTTGTTCGTGCGATTGCAATGGGTGTAACAGATGGTCTTAAACGTGACTCAGCTGTTTCAAACACTGGCGATTCAATTCAAGTACCTGTCGGCCAAAAAACATTAGGTCGTATCATGAACGTATTGGGTGAGCCAATCGATGAGAAAGGTCCAATTGGTGAAGAGGCTAAAATGTCTATTCACCGTAAAGCACCTAGCTTCGATGAGTTAGCCGCTAGTAACGAATTGCTTGAATCAGGTATCAAAGTAATCGATTTGGTCTGCCCGTTCGCTAAGGGTGGTAAAGTTGGTTTGTTTGGTGGTGCTGGTGTAGGTAAAACCGTAAACATGATGGAGCTTATCCGTAACATCGCTACTGAGCATGATGGTTTCTCAGTATTCGCTGGTGTAGGCGAGCGTACTCGTGAAGGTAATGACTTCTATCACGAAATGACAGATTCAAACGTAATCGATAAAGTATCATTGGTATACGGTCAGATGAATGAGCCACCAGGTAACCGTTTACGCGTTGCTTTGACTGGTTTAACAATGGCTGAGAACTTCCGTGATGAAGGTCGTGACGTATTGTTCTTCGTTGATAACATCTACCGTTATACATTGGCCGGTACTGAAGTATCAGCGTTATTGGGTCGTATGCCATCAGCGGTAGGTTACCAACCAACATTGGCTGAAGAAATGGGTGTATTACAAGAACGTATCACATCAACTAAGATTGGTTCTATCACGTCAATCCAAGCGGTATACGTACCTGCGGATGACTTGACCGATCCATCTCCAGCAACAACCTTTGCTCACTTAGATGCGACTGTTGTATTGTCACGTTCAATTGCCGAATTAGGTATTTATCCAGCGATTGATCCTCTTGATTCAACAAGCCGTCAGCTAGATCCTCTAGTTGTTGGTAACGAGCATTATAATATTGCTCGTGGTGTTCAAGGTACTTTGCAACGTTATAAAGAATTGAAAGATATCATTGCTATCTTGGGAATGGACGAATTATCAGAAGAAGATAAATTGACTGTATCACGCGCTCGTAAGATTCAACGTTTCTTGTCACAACCTTTCTTCGTAGCTGAAGTATTTACGGGTAGCCCAGGTAAATACGTTTCACTTAAAGATACACTTGTTGGCTTTAAAGGTATCTTAAACGGTGATTATGATTCACTACCAGAGCAAGCGTTCTACATGGTTGGTGGTATCGAAGAAGCTGTTGAAAAAGCGAAAAAACTTTAACCTTTCAGGAGGTGCTGAACAATGGCAATGACAATTCACGTCGATATCGTAAGCGCAGACACCTCGATTTATTCAGGTCTAGTAGAAGCTGTTTTTGCTTCTGCAGTCATGGGTGAAGTGGGTATTTATCCACGTCACACACCTATGTTGACTCGTTTAAAGCCGGGTGAAGTTCGTATCTTGGTTAACGGTGTAGAAGAACAATTTTACGTGTCAGGTGGCATTTTAGAAGTACAACCAAGTGTGGTAACTATCTTGGCTGATACTGCTGTACGTGCTGATGATATTGATGAAGCTGCAGCGCTAGAAGCTAAAGCCGAGGCAGAACGTTCACTAAAAGATCGTGGTGCGAAGTTGGAGATTGCAGAAGCACAAGTTAAATTGGCTGAAGCAATGGCTCAATTACGTAGTATTGATCGTATGAGAAAAGGCAAAGGTCACTAAAAGACCCAAAGCTATAAAAAAAGGCTGTCTTATGACAGCCTTTTTTTTGTCTGAAATTGGTAGAATACAACCATAAAAAAAGTTAACGGAAATATTATCATGTCATTAAGTATTGTCATCCTAGCTGCCGGAAAAGGCACAAGAATGAAGTCTACCATCACTAAAGTTATGCATAAACTTGCTGGCAGAGCGCTTGTTGACCATGTTATCGATACCGCAAAAAGATTAAGTCCTAGCAATCTTACTGTGGTGACTGGCAATGGTGCAGAGCAAGTACGACCATTACTAGAGATTAAACAAACTGTTGAAGTAGTGCAGCATGAACAATTGGGTACTGGTCATGCTGTTATGCAAGCAACTGCTCAATTTGCTGATTCTGAACAAGTACTGGTGCTTTATGGTGATGTGCCACTGACACAACTCTCGACATTACAGCAGTTAATAGATTGTGGTGATACGAATAGTTTGAGAATTTTGACAACTGAACTTGCTGACCCAACAGGTTATGGTCGAATCGTACGTAATGATGCTGGTGATGTGATATGCATCACAGAACAAAAAGATGCTGATGTACAAACGCTAACCATTAAAGAAGTGAATAGCGGTATCATGGTTTTACCCGCGAAATGGTTAGCAGACTCAGTTGCAAAACTGACCAATAACAACGCACAAGGTGAATATTACTTAACTGATACGGTGTCACTTGCCGTAACAGAAGGCATTGTAATCAATACAGTATGTTGCACTGATAATGCTGAAGTGGCAGGTGTTAATACGCGTCAGCAATTGGCGGCATTAGAACGCCATTATCAGCTATTACAAGCTAACGAGCTAATGGCTAATGGCGTCACCCTTGCTGACCCTTCACGTATTGATATCCGCGGCCAACTGATAACAGGTACTGATATTACGATTGATGTGAATGTTATTTTCGAAGGTGAAGTCACCCTAGCCAATGATGTTGAGATTGGTGCAAACTGCATTATTAAAGATGCTACGATTGGTCAAGGTACAATTATTCTAGCAAACAGCATAATTGATTCAAGTACCATCGGTGAAAACGTTAATATTGGCCCCTTTGCACGATTACGGCCGGGTACTGTATTAGCAGATAAAGCTAAGATTGGTAACTTTGTAGAAACCAAGAATGCAAATATTGGCAAAGGCTCAAAAGTGAATCACCTAAGTTACATTGGCGATACCGATATGGGATCCGATGTAAATATTGGTGCCGGCACGATTACCTGTAACTATGATGGTGCGAATAAACATCGTACTGTGATTGGTGATCGGGTATTTGTTGGTTCTGATACCCAGTTAATAGCGCCAGTCACCGTTGAAGATGGCGCGACAATTGGAGCTGGTTCAACTATTCGTAAAACTGCTCCTGCTGATGCGCTGACGTTGACGAAGTCAGAGCAGAGGACGATTAGGGGATGGCAGAGACCAGTTAAAAAAGTTAATAAAACTTAATAAAATAGTTAATAGATAAAGCGTTAGCGACAAATTTGTCAGGAACAATTCGGACGTCACTGACCTCCTAATTTGTTCCTAACAAATTTATCTATTACTTAAAAACTAAAATGCTACTTCAGTGAATCTTACGATAATCTTCTTCACCAAAGTGTATTTTTGTTTTTAACAATTACCTTTTTTAGCTTGGCCAGGCGGGCAAAACTTTTGATTGTGTGATGATTCATGATGGCCGTCATGATGTCCTGAGTCCTCTCTATGTCCGGATACTTCACCATCTACTGCTATCGCGGCTCCGCTAGCACCGCCTATTCCACCACCGATAATGGCGCCTTGTTTGCCACCGACTTCATTCCCTATGACTGCACCAATTGCACCACCGAGTCCTGCACCAATCGCCGCGTCTAGAGTGGAGTCATCAGCATGTGCGTTGAAAGAGAACAAGGCTATGGCTGTCAAAAGGTATGCTATTTTCATAAAGTTTATTTCCAATGTTAAAGGACACTATTATTCATCATTTTGGCATTGGGTACTGTGATTTACATCACTTGTCATTCTGTACCAGATCCCGATGAGCATGCCATGAGGCATGAGATAATGATAGGTAAATCACGGTCATACCAATTAGATAAGTCGCGAACCCTGGGCCTGTCAGCATTACAATCAGTGTAGCCAAACTAGTATGGTTGGTATGTTTTCAATGGCTACTTTTATGCTGGCAGCCATTGCATCAAGAGCAGTTATATTATTTTCAAGAATAGCCGGTACGGATAAGACTGATACCACAAATACGATACTAGCTAGCCACCAATGACGGTATAGAGGGCTAATTGCATTGGTGTAACAATGTCGAAAATATTACCCCATAATAGTTGTTGTAGTGACGGCACGACACTGCCTACGGTGTCAAATAACAATAAGCCGGATATTGCAAATCAGAGCATTGTGAAACCTAACAGTATGCCGGAAAATTGGATAAGTGAATTTTTCCCAACGTTTTAGTCTTTCCAGCTAACTATCAAAGTTAACGACTTTGCCTAGTTTATGTTGTCGAGATTGTTCACAGAGTCAAGCTGAGAGTCTTGGCCCTATCAGCATAAATCCGGTGATAGCTACGCCAATCACATAAACATGAATGTTGGTGGTAAGCAGGGCGATCAACAGTAAGCTGGTGACAATAAGACCATGGGCAAGACTGGCTTTCGAACCACAATGTTGCAAATAAAAGTGATAACAATGGTTTATTGTTGCGTTGAGAGTCGGGCTTACGAGAGTAGTTAGTTTATATTTGAACAAAAGCCCTCAACATTCTGAAAGGGTTGTTGAGGGGTATATACCTTTATTTCGACTTAATCTGAGGAAGTGGTCACTAGCGTAAAATCAAGAACATTGAATGACGATTGCGAGTGATATTGAGTAATAAAGGGGCGTTATTCTGGGCTAGCGGCTTGAAATCTTCGAGGGTTTTAATTTTTTCTTTGTTGACGGAGGTAATAATGTCATTACTTCGCAAGCCGGCATTCCACGCCGGACTGTTGGCGACAACAGAATAGATCATGACCCCGTCAATTTGTCCGTAATATGGTGATGATGGTTCAATATCACCGAAAGTAGCACCAGATAGTTTAGGGTGCACTGTAGCTTGTATCATGGCTTGTTTAGATTCTTTAACTGTGGCGGTAAGTTGTTTGGATTTTCCTTCACGCAAAATATCTAATTTTATGGTTTGGCCAACAACTAGCAATCCAATGCTATTACGTAGAGTGTCGGCATTGACTAGGTGATAGCCATCAATTGCGATAATGACGTCACCTACTTTTAAACCTGCTTCATCAGCCGCAGACCCTTCTAATATACGGGTCACTACAGCACCTTTATCTGAACTAAGATTGAAAGCGCTAGCTAGCTCAGGTGTGACATCTTGCATTTGAACGCCAAGATTAGCGCGTCTTACCTCGCCGTGTTCAAGTAGTTGGTCGGTAATTTGTTGCACAAGATTGCTTGGGATAGCAAAGCCGATACCAACATTGCCTACATTTTGACCTGGTGAAAAAATAGCCGTATTAATTCCGACTAATTCACCTCGTAAATTAACCAGTGCGCCGCCAGAGTTGCCGGGGTTAATTGAAGCATCAGTTTGAATAAAGTTTTCGTAGCCTTCAATTCCTAGTCCACTGCGTCCCAGTGCACTGACAATGCCTGAAGTCACTGTTTGGCCTAAACCAAAAGGATTACCAATAGCAACGACAAAGTCGCCAACACGTAATTTATCGGAATTAGCGAGTGGTAAAGCAATTAGAGCTTCTGCTGGTATTTTTATCAAAGCAATATCGGTTGCGGGGTCGCTACCGACAAGTTCAGCTTGAAAACTACGGCCATCAGTTAGAGAAACCGTAATTTCATCGGCCTTGTAGATAACATGATTATTGGTTAACACTAAGCCTTTTTTAGCATCAAAAATAACACCTGAACCTAGGCTTTGTTTAGTGCGCTGGCGAGGTTGTTGCTCAGGTATATTGAAAAAACGACGAAAATACGGGTCATTGAGCAAAGGATTGTCTTGTATTCGCACATGACTTTGCGTCGCGATATTAACAACGGCCGGTTTAGAATTATCAAGCATTGGCGCAAGTGACGGCATCTCAGTACTGTCGCCAAACCAAGCAAAAGGTAATCCAGCAAATGCCACTTGAGCAAGTAAAGTAAGCCCTGCCAACCAAACAATAGCAGATTTCATTGATGTCATAGTTGACTCCTTACAATGTTTTTTCCAACTCTTCGCGAGGATTAAAGCTAAGTTCCTCAGCCATTTGTTGATAGAGTTTTGTTGCTTTATCACTATCAGCTACCGGTGTCATAATTTGTAAATTTATGATTTGATCACCTACTTCTTTACCTGGTAAGCCACGACCTTTTAAACGCATCTTTTGACCGCTTTTAGCACCCGCTGGAATAGTTAGGTTAATTTTTCCTGCTAAGGTTGGCACCGTGACTTTAGCACCTAATGCAGCTTCCCAAGGCGCGATAGGCAGATCGAGAATGACATTGCTGCCATCTAATCGGTAATGGGAATGTGTCGCAATATTGATTTCTAATAACAAATCACCTGCACTTCCACCCATGCCAGCACGGCCTTGGCCAGAAAGACGAATTTTTTTACCGGATGTAATTCCCGCAGGAATCTTGACGTTGAGGGTGCCCGTTTCAGTTGAACCGCTAGGACGGCGGATAGTCTTCTTTGCACCGTTAAACGCATCTTCAAGCGAAATAGTGATTTTGGCGTTTACATCTTCGCCCTTAGCGTAGAAATTATCTCTACCACCACCTGCGCCACCACCGCCAAACATACTGTCAAAGAAACTGCTGAAGTTACTATTGCCATCAAAGCCTCCACCACGACGACCGCCTTGTTGGCCCCAACCCGGTGGCGGTGTGAAAGATTGGCCATTTTTATAATTAGAACCAAATTGATCGTATTGTGCACGTTTTTCAGGGTCTTTTAGCACTTCGTATGCTTCACCCAGTTCTTTGAACTTAGCTTCAGCATCGGTTTCTTTGCTTACATCAGGATGATATTTTCGTGCTAATTTTCGATATGCTTTTTTAAGGTCTTCTTTAGAGACATCACGTGCGACACCGAGAATTTGGTAATAATCTTTGTATTCCATAAATGTATTCTTATTTACCTAAATTGATTTAGATCAACAAGTGGGGGCATTAATGACCAATTTCAAGCCTCTCCAAGGATTTTTATGAGGTTTTACGCTTAGTATTATGCGACAATATGCGCTTAAAATTTATTCTATATATTAGAGGTTTATGATGTTTTCGTTGAGAAAGATTTCTTTATTAGTTGCAGTGGCCAGTTCTTGTGCCAGCCCTGTTGTTTTTGCTGAGGGTGAAGTTGCATTAGATAGTTTGGTTGTCACAGGCACACGTTCGGAAACATCGTTGTTAGATCTAGCAGGTAATACCGGCAAGATTTCTGAAGAAGAAATTGATTTTGTAAGGGCAGATCATATTACCGAAGTGCTTAATCGCCTTCCTGGTGTGATGGTGCAGCGTGGAAATGGTCAAGAGCATTTAACATCAATTCGTTCGCCGATTTTAAATGGTGGTGCGGGTGCAGGCTCATTTTTGTATTTGGAAGATGGCGTGCCAATGCGTGCGGCAGGGTTTGCGAATGTAAATGGTTTATTTGAAGCCAATGCTGAACAAGCTGGTGGTATTGAAGTTGTAAAAGGTCCTGGTAGCGCGTTGTATGGGTCAAATGCGGTTCATGGTTTAATCAACGTGCTTTCGCGTGCACCATCACTAGATCTTGAACGTTCAATTGATGTTTCTGTCGGTCCACATGATCTCTATTCAACTAAAGCGACCGTGAGTGACACTATCGGTAATCAAGCTTACCGCTTTAGCTTGAATGGTACGCATGATGGTGGTTGGATCGATGACTCAGGTTTTGATCAACAAAAAATGACATTTCGTCATGATTACTATGGTGAAAAAGATACTTTTAAAACAGTATTTAATGCGTCGAATTTAAATCAAGAAACAGCTGGTTATGAAGTAGGCACTGAGGCATATAAAAATACGGTTGCATCAAAAACAAATGAATATCCAGAAGCTTATCGTGATGCCAAATCCGCAAGATTGTCTATGCGTTGGGATCATGAATTACGTGATGATGCTTATTTTAGTTTGACTCCCTATATTCGACATACTGAGATGAATTTCTTGATGCATTTTCTTCCTGGAACGCCTGTAGAAGAAAATGAGCATGACAGTGTTGGTTTGCTTGCAGCTTATTACAAAGATCTAGAGGGTGGTCACAAAATTATCGTAGGTACCGACTTCGAGTACACTGAAGGTTCATTGTCTGAAGTTCAAAATGATCCGAATACCTATACTTTTGGTAAATATGTGCCAGGTGTTCATTACGATTATGATGTCGATGCAACTGTCATTGCACCTTATATCCATACTGAATGGCAAGTAGCTGAAAATACACGAATTACAGCTGGTGCTCGTTATGAACATACACGTTATGAGTATGACAATAAAACAGCTGATGGATTAACTGGAACGAAGATATATCGGCCAGCTGATAGAGATGATACATATAACAACTTTAGTCCAAAGTTAGGATTAGTCCAATCGCTGACTGAAGATACGAGTGCATTTATTAACTTAGCTCGTGGTAATCGTGCACCACAAACAACAGATTTATACCGTCAACGTAAAGAGTCAAATAATGTGCTTCAAGCAGATTCTGAAACCATAGACAGTCTTGAAATTGGTATTAGAAAATTGGGAGCGGGAATACAATATGAAGTGAGCTCGTTTTACATGAAGAAAAAAAATTATTTCTTCCGAACTACGGCTGATGATAACGTGCCTGATGGTAAAACAAAGCATTATGGTATTGAATTGAGCATGTTTGCACCATTAGGTGAGCAATTTGATTTAGGCGGAAGTTTGACCTATGCCCGCCATCAATATGAGTTTGATAATGAGACGGCTAATATTGTAGATGGCAATGATATGGATACTGCCCCTCGCCATATAGCGAATGTGCGTTTGGGTTGGAACTTTAAACCCCAAAGTCGTGCTGAGTTAGAGTGGGTTCATGTAGGTCAATATTACACGGATGAAGGCAATGCTCAAACTTATGACGGTCATGATTTGTTGAATTTACGTGCAACACATCATTTATCACATGATGTTACTGTCTATGGTCGAATTTCTAATCTTTTAAATACTGAATATGCTGAAAGAGCTGATTATAGTGGCTTTGCTGGAGATCGTTATTTCGTAGGAGAAGAACGCGGCCTGCATGTTGGAGCAAGCTATAGCTTCTAAGTTTCTAACTTAAAACTAAGCAAACAAAAAAGCGGCGATAATTAAATTATCGCCGCTTTTTTGTTTGTAAATTACCTATTTCTTTATCGTATTCCGGATTTTTGCGAATCTAAACGTCGTAAGAATTCTCGCATAATATCGTCATACAGTGCGACACCGAGATGGGCATCTTCGACGCCGCTATCTATATTCGGGTTATCATTAATTTCAATCAACACTACACGGTCACCGCTTTGTTTGATATCTATCCCATAAAGGCCATCACCAACTAAGCGAGCGGCTTTGGTTGCCACTTTAAGTACTTTCTCAGGCACATCACTCAGTGAAAATGCTGCTGAGTTACCACTAGCCGTTCCTTTCGATGTATTGTGATTGTATATTTGCCAGTGGCCTTTACTCATAAAATATTGGCAGGCAAAGATCGGTTTGTTGTTAAAGACACCAATACGCCAATCGTAGTCGGTGTACATAAATTCTTGTAGTAACACGATGGCTGATTGCTGAAAATACTCAGCAGCGTGCAGACGAAGTTCTTCAGCTGAATTTACTTTGATAATGCCGCGTGAAAAGGCGCCATCAGGGATTTTCATCACCAGCGGAAAAGCCACATCATTACAAATTCTATCCATGCCAGCATTATCGTTGCGATAGAGCAGATATGAATCTGGCATCGGTAATTTGTTGGCAACCAATAATTCCATTAGATAAATTTTATTGGTGCATCGAATGATTGAGGTCGGATCATCAATAACAACGAGTCCTTCTCTTTCGGCTCGGCGGGCGAATTTGTAGGTGTGATTATTGGTTGCCGTTGTTTCACGAATAAACAGGGCATCATATTCAGCCAATCGGTTGTAATCTTTAGGCGTGATGAGTTCAACATCTATGCCAATACGGCGGCCACTTTGAATGAAACGTTTAAGGGCTGTCGCATCACTAGGCGGCATTGCTTCTTCAGGATTATGTAATATTGCCATGTCATAACGGAAACTGCGTTTTTTGGACGGTTTACGCCACAGTTTGCGATCAAAATTATCCAGTGCATTAGCAAAACTGTCTTGCTCTACATCATTGAGCTTATTGATCGCGCCGGCTTTGACTGTGCTAATTTGCCAGTGATCTTTATGGCTAAACTCAATTTCTACAATTGGACATGGAAATTGCTCATAAATCTGCCGAGCCAGTTTTTGTAGCGGTTTGATATCACAATAACCAAAAAACACTTTAACGAGGAAAGGACGTTTATCACTGTTATCGGTTGCAGAAATTAATTTATCGAGTTGTGGCGCTAGCTCCGTGATGTCATAGGCATAAAGACTTTTGCGCGATAAATCATTAATCGTGCGCAATCCGGGAATGACTTTATGACCGCGAGCTTCGGAAACCATCGAGCAATAATACCCAGGACTGAGATAATCTAAACTATGACAAAGATTGATTACTTGTGACACTGATCTGCTTGTCTGTGTAGGGTTTTGCAGATATTCATCGACAGTAATAACTTGAACGCTTGGGAAATAAGGCGCCCAATCTTCTTTGTTTTCTATAATTATTAGGTGATTAGTCATGGCTGTGGATTAGTGCCTCGTTAATGAAAGGTTGTCATTTAAGAGAATAATAAAGTTATTATGAATGCTGTGTAATATTTATTTTTTTGTGGGGATTATTTCTCTGGATTAAAGCTGAAAACTCACCTATCCTTCGCAAAAATTTTTTGTTTTGGAGTGCCGTATTATGTACACCGATGCTGTTTTGAATGTGTTTTCACAGCGTTATTCTGATGCCCGAGAAAAATTCATGTCTGCTGCAGAAATGAGTTCTATTGTAGATAAAGTGAATAGTCATCAGCATACGCTCAAAGGCCCCAGAGGCGAAAAATTGTTTTGTGATATCGCTTGGGCAGGTAATCCTAATGCGAAACAGGTCTTGGTATTAGTCTCTGGCTTACATGGCGTTGAAGGTGGGGTTGGTTCAGCCATACAATCAGATTTCTTAACGCGCCATCGCAGACTACCTGCAGATTTGTGCGTGGTATTAGTTCATGCGCTCAATCCTTGGGGTTTAGCATGGGCAAGTCGTAGCGATCATGAGGGCATAGACGTTAATCGTAATTTTGTCGATTTCTCTGCCCCATTACCCACTTCAAAATCAGCCGATATTTGGCAGACGTTGATTGATAAAAAGGTTGATATAAATACGGTAGGCAGTGACCGTCAACAATTCGATTTATTGAGTGAAGGGCAATATGACGATCCAACCGCCCTATATTTTGGCGGCAAGCAAGCTAGCTGGTCTCGACAGTGTATTGAACAGTTAGCAGGACAACTTCATCTTACTGAACGCGAACAAGTCATTGTGATTGATTTGCATAGTGGTTTAGGGCCTTATGGATATGGCGAAATAATTAGTGATCACCCCGTCACTGACCCTGCTAGAAATACAGTGCTGGATGTTTTTGGTGCCAGTGTTACTGAGCCTGCTTTGGGCACCTCTAGTTCAGGCTTAAAACAGGGCTTACATGATTATTTTTGGCATGCTCAAGGAGACCATGTCAGTTTTGTCACGCTGGAATTTGGCACTTTTAGTAGCAGTGAAATGTTGCGTGTTTTATTTGCGGATCAACAATTACAACAGCAGAAGGTTAGCTGGCAAGATGAGAAAACACGTGAGATTAAATACGCG
This sequence comes from Pseudomonadota bacterium, assembly GCA_030576275.1. Classification (GTDB taxonomy): domain Bacteria; phylum Pseudomonadota; class Gammaproteobacteria; order Nitrosococcales; family Methylophagaceae. The sequence continues at coordinate 15,255 of JALIBN010000011.1, forward strand.
ATGCAGGATTTTTTCTGTCCAGATGAGAAGCGATGGCAGGAATTAGTATTATTTCGTGGGCGACAAGTGATTGAAATGGCAATGAATGGCTTAACGAGCTTAAACGGATTGGATGGTAATGTTAACAACTGAGAATAATGTCTGGATAAGACCAGCAGTTGTCGGCGATGTTGGCCAGCTGGTCGAGTTAGAAAATAATTGTTTTGATTCTGACCAATTATCACGCCGTAGTTTTAAATGGATGATTACAAAAGGTAGGGCTTTGTTGCTGGTGGCGGAGTCTGAGCAACATATCGTAGGTTATGTCTTGTTGCTTTACCATCGCGGTACCTCGTTAGGTCGAGTTTATTCGCTGGCGGTTTCTGCTGAGCAAAGAAAACTAGGTCTAGCTAGACAATTGATGGAAATCGCAGAGCGCGAAGCCTTGGAAGATGGCCGAAGTTTTTTACGATTGGAAGTGCGGCCTGATAATGCGGGTGCGATTCGCTTATATGAAAAATTAGGATATGAATTCTTTGATGTAGTCAGTGACTATTACGAAGATCATGCTGATGCATTAAGGATGATGAAGGTCTTGCATCACGAGCCGGAGCAAGCACATCAAAAAGTAGCGCATTACGCTCAAACGACGGACTTTACCTGCGGTCCTGCGGCACTGATGATGGTGATGAAAACGCTCAGACCGGATTTTGAGTTAGATCGTAGTTTAGAATTAAAGTTGTGGCGTGAAGCAACCACTATTTTTATGACATCGGGTCATGGCGGATGCAGTCCTCACGGACTGGCCTTATCGGCTTATCAACGCGGTTTTTCGACAACACTCATTGCCAGCAGTAAGGAAACACCTTTTATCAACGGTGTGCGTAATGAAGAGAAAAAAGCGGTTGTTGAGCTGGTGCATCATGATTTTCAACTAGCTATTGCTGAGACGGATATGGCCGTTGAGATAGGTCCAGTTGATGTGGCTATCTTACAATCATATTTGGAGAAAGGGGCATTGGCGGTGGTGTTAATTAGCTCTTATCGCTTGAACCAGAGCAAATCACCTCACTGGGTGGTATTGGCCTCTATTTCAGATACTTTTGTTTATTTTCATGATCCTGAGATAGATTTGGAAGAAAATAAAAGTCTGACAGATAGTTTGTATATTCCGGTAACGCATGAAGAGTTTAATCGGATATTAGGTTATGGTCAGCCGCGTTATCAAGCCGCAATAATATTACAGCCTGATAACGAAACGGCTAAGCGCTAGTCTTCGCGTTGTGAACGCGCATAACGAATTGCCGCACGTACTTGATTTGGCGCGGTGCCGCCAAGATGGTCACGAGCGGCTACTGAACCTTCTAAGGTTAAGACTTCAAATACGTCATCGCTGATTTGAGCGGAGAATGTTTGCAGTTCTTGTAAGCTAAGTTCAGACAAATCCTTTTTGTGTTTAATACCATAAGCTACTGATAAACCAACCACTTCATGAGCATCACGAAAGGCGACACCTTTACGTACTAAATAGTCGGCTAAATCGGTTGCTGTGGCATATCCACGTAATGCCGCGTTACGCATATTGTCAGCTTTAACAGAAATTGCACCCATCATGTCGGCATAAACACGTAATGAGCCCAATAATGTGTCGATCGTGTCGAATAATGGTTCTTTGTCTTCTTGGTTATCTTTGTTGTAAGCCAAAGGTTGGTTTTTCATCAAGGTGAACAAGTTGAACATATTGCCATAAACACGACTTGTTTTACCGCGAATCAATTCCGGTACGTCAGGGTTTTTCTTTTGCGGCATAATTGATGAGCCGGTGCAGAAGGCATCCCCTAAATCAACAAAATCAAATTGTGCTGATGACCAGATAATTAGTTCTTCTGAGAAACGCGACATATGCATCATCAGTAAAGAAGCAAAGCTGGTGAATTCAATAGCGAAGTCACGGTCACTGACCGCATCAAGTGAATTAAGGCAAATGCGTTCAAAACCTAGTAATTTAGCCGTTAATTCACGATCAATAGGGAAGGTTGTTCCCGCCAATGCGGCGGCACCAAGAGGTAATGAGTTCACACGTTTTTCGCAATCATCTAAACGTTCAGCATCACGCACTAACATTTCATACCACGCTAGCATGTGATGACCGAAAGTAATCGGTTGTGCGGTTTGCAAGTGAGTGAAACCAGGCATAATCGTGTCTGCTTCACGTTCCGCGACATTGAGTAGTGCATCTTGCAAGCGAAATAGTTCAGACCTTATAGGCTGTATCATATCGCGTAAGTAAAGCCTTACATCGGTAGCCACTTGGTCATTACGTGAACGGCCAGTGTGTAATTTTTTACCCACTTCGCCGATAAGTGCAATCAACCGAGCTTCGATGTTCATGTGCACATCTTCTTGGGCGATCGACCATTCAAAATCATCGTTTTCGATTTCGATTTGAATGGTATCTAGGCCAGCAATGATTTTGGTACATTCTTCATTACTTAGCACGCCAACACTTTCTAACATGGTGGCGTGAGCTATGGAGCCTTGAATATCTTGGCGATACATCCGCTTATCAAATTGCACTGAGGCGGTGAATTCTTCCACAAAGGCATTAGTCGGCTGGGTCAGACGGGCTGATGATAGTTTTTTCTTGGGCGTAGTTGCAGTCGAAGTCGAAGTCATAATTATAAGTATCTTGGATTATCGAAATAAAGTGGAATTATAACGCGGTTATTCGAGAATCACGCTAGTAATGCTAGAATTGTTATTAAATAAGATAGTCGAGCAAGTAAGCTAGGCTTGGTAAAAGTGCATCGATCTAGCTCGTTATCCCAGCTTATTTATAGTTAGAATCCAGTCTTAACGTGGGTTATAGCTCAGCACAATGACGACTTACTACTACAAAAATAAGTGAATAAAAAATGACAAATAGAACCGTAAAAATTGCTACCCGAAGAAGCCCGCTTGCTATGTGGCAGGCAGAATTTGTACGTGATGCTTTATTAGCCTTGCACCCTGGCATACAGGTTGACTTGGTCAAAATGACCACGCAGGGCGATAAAATTTTAGATGTGCCGCTGGCGAAAGTTGGCGGCAAGGGCCTATTTGTTAAAGAGTTAGAGCAAGGTATGTTGGCCGGAGATGCTGATATTGCGGTACATTCGATGAAAGATGTGCCCATGGCGTTTCCAGAAGGTTTACATCTGCCAGTAATCTGTTCACGAGAAGATCCCTTCGATGCCTTTGTATCGAATAATTACGCATCAGTAGATGATTTGCCACAGCGTGCAAAAGTGGGTACATCGAGTTTACGCCGAGAATGTCAGCTACGAGCTTCACGCCCAGATCTGCAAATATTGTTCTTGCGCGGCAATGTAAATACACGATTAGCCAAGTTGGATGCGGGTGACTATGATGCAATTATTTTAGCGTCAGCAGGTTTGAAGCGTTTAGGCATGCATGCTCGAATTAAAAGTACTTTATCAGCAGAGCAGAGTTTGCCAGCAGTGGGTCAGGGCGCGGTAGGTATTGAAACACGCATCGATGATCATGAAGTTAATGCCTTGATTGCACCACTAATGTGCCCTGAAACATGGATTGTGGTGTCAGCAGAGCGCGCGATGAATAAGCGTCTTGCAGGTGGTTGTCAGGTGCCGATTGCTGGTTATGCCATATTAGATAACGGCAATATCTGGTTGCGTGGTTTGGTGGGTCGTCCTGATGGTAGCTTGACCTTACGCGCTGAAGTGCGAGGTAAAGCTGAAGATGCAGAATCTTTAGGCATTGCATTGGCAGAAGATTTATTGTCACAAGGTGCTAATGCCATATTAGCTGCTGTTTATGGTGACTAAATCATCACTTGATGGGCTTAAAGTTTTGGTTACTCGACCGGAGCAACAAGCAAGGTCATTATGTGACAGTATCACCTGTGCTGGTGGTGTTGCTATTGCCTTGCCGGTACTGGATATTGTGCCAATATTACCTTGGCATGAATCAGCGCTTAGCTTAGCTGACCAAGATATGATTATCTTTATAAGTCGCAATGCGGTGACGCACTTTATGGCTGGCTTACCAATATCTTTAGCTGATAATGTGCAGTTAGTCGCTGTGGGCGCCGGTACGGCGGCGACTATGCGTGAGCATGGATTACGAGTTGATATTCAACCTCCTCCTCCGGCGGGTAGTGAAAGCCTACTCACCATGTCGGAATTGAATACGGTACAAGATAAGAACGTACTGATTGTGCGCGGTGACGGCGGTCGAGAATTGTTGGCTGATACCTTGCTCGCAAGAGGTGCTAATATTAGCTATCTAGAGGTGTATCGACGAGGTAAGCCTCGTCGATCAAAGCAAGAAATTAAGCAAGCAAAAACGGCAGATTGTATTGTTATTACCAGTATCGCCGGACTCGATAATTTATGTCAGTTGATTGATATTGATCAATTAACGCCAAAATGGCTGATCGTGATGAGTGAACGGATCAGACAACATGCCCTAAACTTAGGTTTTCAGCAGTGTGTGGTGGCTAGTGATGCTAGTGATGCGGCGGTGATGCAGCAAGTAAATCGGATGGAGCGAAGTGATGGAAAATAATAATAAGCAGCAAGCAAACGCTAAGGAAGTAAAACCACAAGTGGATGCTGAATTGTCAGAAAATCCGCCCGTTGAGCGGTCTAAATTTCTTATAGTATGGCTGGCAATTGTCATTTTATTAGGTTTAATCGCCGGTTCGTTTTGGTTCTTGCAGAAGCAGTTGCACACGCAACAACAGGTAACTGTAGCGCTAACTCAGAACGCTTCATCAATCGAGCCCCTAGAAAATAAACTCACTCAATTGGAACAGACCTTCAATGCAGATACGGCAACGACGGAACAACGCTTAGCGGGATTAAATGTTGCGAATATAGCCCTGCTTGATAAAGTCGATGAGCTAGCTAAAACACAAGAGCTGACCAATGATGATGTTTTACGTTCTTGGGCCTTGGCAGAGCTTAAATTTTTATTACAAAGTGCTAATCAAAGTGCTTTGTTAGCGGGTGACGTTGTTAAGGCGCATGTAGCACTGACCTTGGCTGATCAACAACTTAAATCTCTGAATGACCCACGTTTACATGAACTTCGGTCATTAATTGCCGATGAAAAACTCGCTTTAGCTTCCGTCGCCAAGGTAGATATCGCTGGTTTAGCACTGCAGTTACAGAGTGCGCTCGATAAGGTTGATGATCTAAAAGTATTGATGGGACCTCAACTAAGCAACCAAAAAGATAAAGATTCTGCAAAGAGTTCATCATCTTCAACATGGCAATCGGCTTTGTCACAGGCTTGGCAACAAATAAAATCATTGGTAGTTATTCGCCATCAGAAAGATGCCGCCGTTGCGGTATTGGTTCCTGAGCAACGCTATTTCTTGTACCAAAATCTACGATTGAAATTAGAAAGTGCGCAGTTGGGGCTATTATCAGCTAAAGAAACTGTCTTTCATGATAATTTGACCTCTGCGGGGCAATGGCTACAGCAATATTTTATCGGGACTGAGCGTGATGCCATGTTCGATATGTTGACAGCGATGCAGTCAGAAACGATTACGGTAGAAGTGCCCGATATTTCAGCGTCATTAATTTGGCTAGAGCATTATGGTGACCAACAATGAAACTACTGCTAATTATTGCCGTAGGCTTGCTTATTGGCACCAGCTTAATGTGGCTGGCAGATTTTGAGCCGGGCTTTGTGCTATTAAAATATGGCAGTTGGAGTTTGGAGACTTCATTAGTTATTTTTGGCGTCGCATTTATCCTGTTATTAGTAACCGCGTATGCTGTTTTGAGAGCTTTGGTCATCGTAAAACGAGCACCTAAGAAACTAGCTGATTGGCAATTGATCCAACGACATAAACGCGCTAGCAAGGCGTTGACTACTGGACTTATTACGCTTGAAGAAGGTCGATGGGCCGAGGCTGAACGATTATTGGCTCATAATGCAAGCAACAGTGACACTCCTTTATTGCACTATTTAGCGGCGGCACGGGCAGCTCAAAAACAAAATGCAATGGAGCGCCGAGATACGTATTTGGCTTTAGCGCATCAAACCACCGCCGGATCAGAGATTGCTGTTGGTGTGGTGCAAGCAGAGCTACAAATTGCTGCCGGTCAAAATGAACATGCTTTAGCGACGTTACAACATTTGCGAGAAATAGCACCGAAAAATCGGCATGTATTGCAATTATTACAACAGCTTTATCAGAAGATGAATCAGTGGCAGGGAGTGCAAGATGTATTGCCTGATTTGCGAAAACGTCATGTTTTAGCATCGGCAGAAGTTGAAACCTTATCAATTGAAGTCACGGTCGCTCAATTAGAAGGGGCGTTAGCTAAACAAGATTGGGCCCTGATGGCCACGCTCTGGCAACAATTGCCCAGCAAAAGGCGTCATGCTGAATTATTGTTGATTCCTTATGTCACGGGACTAATTCAGCAAGGTGAGCAAACACAAGCCAGTGAGCTTCTTGAAAACTTTCTAAGAAAGCAATGGAGTGATGCTCTCGTTTACCAGTATGGTCAGATAAAGCAGGGTGACTCATTGAAGCGTTTAGCAAAAGCAGAAAAATGGCTACACAATAATGAACATAACCCATTGCTATTACTGACGTTAGGCCGCCTTTCATCGGCGAATAAATTATGGGCAAAATCAGAAGAATATCTGCGTGCTAGTCTTGACCATGGTCCCAGAGGTGAAACTTATCAAGTCTTAGCTGAGGTATTGTTGGCCGAGGGAAAAGAGCTGGCGGCGACGGATATGTATAAGCAGGGTTTAGCGATGATGGTGCAACAAACGCATCTTCCCATCTAGTTTTAATTGAGTCGCTAAGGAAGTAATCTCATGATGAGTGGTAATGAAGCAAGTTATTTGGTAGATATTTTAGCATTGCTGTTAGCAACGGTTATTGTCGTGCCATTTTTTCATGCTCTTCGATTGGGTGCCTTGCTTGGCTATTTGGCTGCTGGGGTTGTTTTGGGGCCTTGGGGGCTAGGCGTTATTACTGAAGTTGATAAGATTCGTCATTTGGGTGAGTTTGGTGTCATCTTTCTGCTTTTTGTCCTTGGCATGGAGCTTAAACCTGATAAGTTATGGCATATGCGAAAAATGGTGCTCGGCTTAGGGGCTGGGCAGTTAATTTTGACTGCTGGAATACTTTATGGCGTTGCAATATGGTTGGGCGTATCAGATAAAAGTGCCATCATTATCGGTTTTGGTTTAGCTTTATCATCCACTGCTTTTTGTTTGAAGTTACTGGCTGAACGAGGTGGTATTTCGACCATGATGGGCAGAATGTCATTTTCGATTTTACTATTCCAAGATTTGGCTGTGGTGCCACTGTTGGCTCTTGTATCTTATCTCGCTGATGGTGGTAGCACGACCATCTCAGAATTCAGTTTGCTCTATGGCGCCGCGGTCATTATTGGCTTGTTGCTGACTGGACGATATTTACTCAATCCTATACTAGGAAGAATCGTTGCCAGTCAGGATCCTGAAGTCTTCATTGCTGTAGCCGTATTGTTAGTTTTGGGCGTAGCATGGTTGATGGAATCGGTGGGATTATCAATGGCTTTAGGTGCTTTTTTAGCCGGATTGATGCTGGCAGAGTCGCATTATCGTCACCAAATTGAAGCAGATATTTTACCGTTTAGGGGAATATTGCTCGGATTATTTTTCATGACGGTGGGCATGGGTGTCGATTTTGGTTTGTTATGGCAACACTTTGGCGCCATAGTTGGCCTGACGGTTGGCTTGATGGCAATAAAAGGTTCTGTAGTCTATGCGTTAGCTAGAGCTGGCGGGGCACGGCATGATGTTGCAGTTCAGTCTGGTGCACTGCTTTCACAAAGTGGTGAGTTTGGTTTTGTACTGTTTGGGGTAGCAGGAACATTAGGTCTGTTAGAATTGCAGTTAAGTCAGATCTTAACGCTGATTATCGCCCTGACGATGGTATTAACACCTTTTGTGGTGAAAGGCGCTAATATCCTGTTGCTGAAATATTATGTACCTAAACCCTCTGATGATGGTGAGTACCCTGAGTTTATGGATGATTCTCAAGCACATGTGATTTTAGCTGGCTTTGGTCGAGTTGGTGCTAGGATTGGCGCATTATTAGGTGAGGCTGGCGTATCTTACATTGCTTTAGATATGAAGCAGGAACGTGTTAAAGTCGCTCGGGCACAAGGGTTTCCGGTATTTTTTGGTGATGCGAGTCAAGTTAAGGTATTACAGGCCGCTGGGGCTGAGCGGGCTAAAATGCTGGTGATAGCATTGGAAGATCCAGAGAAGGTTGATCCTTTAGTTTTTTTAACAAGACAAGCTTATCCGAATATGATTATTCATGCGCGAGCGCGAGATAGACAGCATTGCGCCGATTTAATAAGGGAGGGTGCGACTACAACGGTATCTGAAACATTAGAAATCAGTTTACGTCTGACTGAAGAAACTTTGTTAGGTAGTGGCGTAGAGCGTAGTGAGGTTACTCGGGTTATTAATGAGTTCCGAGATGATTATTATTTAGATATTGTCAAGAAAATGAGTGAAAATAAAGTGGTTATGGGTGAGTTGCGGCATTAAGCCTAACCATCGATCAGTTTCTATCGTAGTTGACTACTTTTACTACCCCGACGGTTATAGCCACTTTTTTTAGCTTGTTCTTTATCTAATTCTGACTGGCAGTTAACGCAGCGTCTGACACCAACAATGGCTTTTTGGCGAGCTTCAGGGATTTTGGCATCGCATTCTTCGCAGTGCGCTAAGCTCTCACCTTGCGGTAATTTGCTTCGAGCCAAATTGATTGCATCTTCTACACTCGCATCAATTTGATCCTGTACCGCGCCATCTCGTGACCAGCCGCCTGCCATGATTAATTACTTTTAACCTTACAAGCGCATCGGCATGACAACATATTGTCGTTCAAGCTTATCATCCGCTGGCGTGATTAAAGCACTGCTGTTTTCATCACTAAATACCATTTTTACCTTGTCATCGGGTATGGCATTTAATAAGTCTAGTAAATAGGCATTATTGAAGGCTATCTCTAATGGCGCGCCAATATATTCAACGCTGATTTCTTCTTCTGCAGACTCTTGTTCTTGATTGATCACGGTTGCTTTAAGTAAGCCCGACTCAAGATTAATACGTACGCTACGATGCTTATCACTGGATAAAATAGCCGCGCGCGACAAGGCTTGTTTCAGTTGATCACGGTCGGCAATTACTTCCTTATCGCCACCTAGAGGAAGTACCCGTTCGTAGTTGGGGAATTGGCCGTCAATAAGTTTGGAAGTGAAGTGTAAATCGGGCAATTCAACTTTGATCTGCTGGTTACTAAAAGCGATTGTGACATTGTCGGCACTATCATTAAGCAAGCGACCTAGTTCCATAATCGCCTTGCGAGGAATGATAATACTGCTCTTTTCTGTGATTGCGTTGGTGGTGGTCAAACTTCCCAAGGCGAGTCGGTGACCATCAGTTGCCACGGTACGTAGGATATTTTCTTCACGCTCAAGCAACAAACCATTCAAGTAATAACGTACGTCCTGACTAGCCATGGCAAAGCTAGTTTCATCAAGTAGTGATTTTAGAGCTGATTGTGGCAGGCTGATTTCATCGACATAATTAGCTCCTTCACTATCAGGAAAGTCTTCACTTGGAAGCGTTGCGAGTGAAAAGCGACTCTTACCTGCTCGAACAATGGCTTTGCCATCTTGTGCTTTGAAGCTAATCGTAGCGTTGCTTGGCAAGGCACGACAAATATCGAGAAATTTGCGTGCTGAAACCGTTGTTTTTCCTTCTTGTTCTACGGCAACGGGTAAAGTGGCGATCATTTCCAGTTCCATATCGGTACTGGTCATTGATAGCTGGTTGCCATGCGTGCGTAATAAAATAGTCGATAAGATAGGCAGGGTAGCGCGACGTTCGACTATACTGCAAACCAGTTGCAGTGGTCGGGCGATGGTTTCTTGGCTCACAGTAAATTGCATGATTATTCTCTCGGTTTAACTCGACAGGGTTCGAAGTAAGTTACGGTAATCTTCAGCAATACGTGCGTCAGATTCTTTTAATTCGGCTATTTTACGGCAGGCATGTAACACCGTGGTATGGTCGCGACCACCAAAGGCTTCACCAATTTCAGGCAGACTGTGATTGGTCAGTTCTTTTGCTAGTGCCATCGCTATTTGACGTGGACGGGCAATTGAACGGGTACGCTTCTTAGACAGTAGCTCTGAGATGCGGGTTTTAAAATATTCACCTACAGTTTTTTGAATGCTATCCAAAGTGACCAATTTTTGGTGCAAGGCGAGTAGATCTTTTAATGCTTCTTGCGCCATTTCAATCGAAAAAGGTTGATTGGTAAAACGTGAAAATGCCAGTACGCGTTGTAATGCACCTTCTAAATCACGCACATTAGATTTGATACGTTGGGCAATGAAAAAAGCCACATCTTCTGGCAACATAACCAGATTTTGTTGGGCCTTTTTAATTAAGATTGCAACGCGGGTTTCTAATTCTGGTGGTTCAATCGAGATTGTGAGTCCCCAACCAAGACGAGATTGTAATCGTTCATCAAGATTTTCAACTTCTTTCGGGAAACGGTCACAGGTCAAAATGATTTGTTTTTGACCTTCCAGCAAACTATTAAAGGTATAGAAAAATTCTTCTTGTGAACGTTCTTTTTTTGCAAAAAATTGTATGTCGTCGATTAACAATGCATCAGCACTGCGATAATGCGCTTTAAATTGATCAATTACGTTATTACGCAATGCGGTAATCATATCTTGCACAAAACGTTCTGATGACAAATACATCACTTTGGCTTTTGGATTATCTTTTTTTATTTGATTACCGACTGCTAACATCAGATGTGTTTTACCTAGACCGGTCCCACCATATAAAAATAATGGATTGTATCCACTAGTGCCTGGTGATTCGGCAACATGTAAAGATGCCGCTCGCGCAATTTGATTAGATTTACCTTCGACATAGGATTCAAAGGTAAAGTTGGGGTTGAGTGGTGAGCCTGCCGCTGGTGCCATGGATTTAGGTATGGCTGGTGATACTTTAGCTATGGTGTTTGTTTCAGCTACTTGCGGGTTAATGGTGCCTACATCGATCGTTATCGAGGTAATCGCCCCCTGACTTAATGCTTGAATTAGCTGGTTTATTTTTGTTTCAAGCTGTTCTTGCACCCATGCTTGTACATAGGGGTTCGGAGCAAGCAATCGTAGGCTATTAGGCGTCTGGATGGCTTGTAACGGACGTAACCAAGTATTGAGTTGCTGTGCTGACAGCTCACCTTCAAGATGGGACAGACATTTTTCCCAAAGGGGTGATGACACAGCGGCTCCTTAAGATTTGAGTAATTTGGAATGACCCGTTAACATTTATGACAGGTCTATCTACGGCAATAAGTATAATGCTTTAAGCATAGCCGTTAAAGTTATCCCCAATGTTTATTTTTAGCAAGGTCTATTTAATAAGTTCTAGTTTAAGTTGGTATTAAACAATCATTTGACTTGACCCAATAGAAAACACTATAATTTCAGCCCTTTTGCTCAGGCTGTTTATGTTGCTTGGAGCAAAACCCGAATTTTTGATTGGAGTTTATGAAATGAAAAGAACTTTTCAGCCTAGTAATATAAAGCGTAACCGTACACATGGTTTCCGTGCCCGCATGAGAACTGTTGGTGGTCGTCGTGTAATTAACGCACGTCGTGCAAAAGGTCGTGCAAGCCTAACTGTATAATCCTGCTTAAGTTTTTAAGGGGGACATGACTTGGTGCGCTTTAGCCGAGCCATGAAAATGAATAGCCCGAGAGACTTTTCTCGGGTATTTCGTCAAGCAAAACGCACAGGTGGTGGTGGTTTGACGATTTTGACGGTTGAAAATACCGTAGGTCATCCGCGTTTAGGCTTGGCCATTGCGAAAAAACATCTTAAATTCGCGCATCAGCGTAATCGATTAAAGCGAATTATTCGTGAATCATTTCGACAGCATCAAACTGACTTTGCCAATATAGATATTGTGGTGTTATCTCGTCCAGACGTAAAACAACGAGAATCAGCTCAAATCTGGGCAGCATTAGAGCAACATTGGTTAACGGTGATAGCACAATGGCAAAAATCTTGATTATCCTCATTCGAGGTTACCAATTAATCATCAGCCCATTATTGGGCGCAAACTGTCGTTTCCATCCTACCTGTTCCCAATATATGATAGAAGCCGTTACACGTTTTGGCGTTGTACGTGGCTTTTTACTCGGCTTGCGAAGACTTTCACACTGCCACCCTTGGCACGAAGGTGGATTAGATCCCGTTCCTCAATTAAAGACTAAAAAACACAATGGATAACTTAAAAACATATCTCATCTTTGGCTTATTGATTGTCTCCTTATTATTATGGCAAGCATGGCAAGAGGATTATGTTCAACCACAACAGGTTGCTCAAACGAGTAACGATTTGATGGCTGATTTACCTAATTCAGAAAATGTGAAACCACAACTTCAAAATCAAAAAGATCTACCTGATTTACCGACGTCACCAGATAGCCTACCAGAAATGGGACAGTCTTCTACAGCCAGTGACGCAAATAAAGTGCATGTCAAAACGGACGTAATAGACTTATATATCAGCACACAAGGTGCTGATATTCATAACCTCGCCTTACTTAATTATCCGGTAGAATCAAGCACACCTGATGTTCCCGTGCAATTGCTTTCTGATAGCGCGTCACAATTCTTCGTTGTACAGTCTGGTTTACGGTCTAATGTAACCGCACCTACGCACTACGACCAATATGTGGCAGATAAGACGCAATATGAACTAAACGATGGCCAGAACTCAATCGCCGTGCCATTGCACTGGCAATCTGCTAACGGATTAAAAGTCACTAAAACCTACCATTTTCATCGTAATAGCTACCTTGTTGAGGTTGATTATCTAATTGAAAATAATACTGGCGATCAGTTTATAGCTTATCCATATTCACAATTTAATCGTGTACGTCCGACTAAAGATTCTGGCTTTATTTATACCTACACTGGTGCTGTATTCTCCAGTGAAGGCAATGAGTATGACAAAATTGACTTCGATGATTTAGATGAGGCAACCTTCAGCCGTAAAGCTATTAATGGTTGGACGGCAATGATTCAGCATTACTTTGTGGCGGCATTAATTCCTGAACAAAATGATCAAGAAATTGGTTTTTATGGCAAGTCACTTAATGAGAAGAACTACACCGCAGGCGCTAAATTGTCAGATATTAATGTTGCTAGTGGTGAAGTGGCAACAACTAAATATTCAATGTATTTAGGACCAAAAGAACATAAACGATTAGAAGCTGTAGTTAGAAACCTAGATTTGACCGTTGATTACGGCATTTTAACGATTATTTCTCAGCCGCTATTTACTATCATGGAATGGATTCATAAGCTTACAAATAACTGGGGTTGGTCAATTGTCTTTTTAACAGTACTGATTAAATTAGTATTTTATAAATTGTCAGCCAAAAGTTATCAGTCAATGGCAGCTATGCGTAAATTGACACCGAAATTAGCCACATTAAAAGAACGTCATGGTGAGGATAAACCGGCATTTAACAAAGCGATGATGGATTTGTATCGTACCGAGAAAATTAATCCATTAGGTGGTTGTTTGCCAATTTTAGTTCAAATGCCTGTATTCCTTGCATTTTACTGGGTATTGGTTGAAAGTATTGAATTACGCCAAGCGCCATTTATCTTTTGGCTACAAGATTTAACTGCAATGGATCCGTATTTTGTCTTACCAGTACTTTTTGGTTTGAGTATGTTTTTCCAACAGAAGTTGAATCCTGCACCTCAAGATCCTGCACAAGCAATGGTGATGAAGGCGTTTCCGATTGTTTTCACTGTCTTTTTTGCATTTTTCCCGTCAGGTCTCGTGCTGTACTGGGTAGTGAACAATGTCTTGTCAATTGCACAGCAGTGGAATATTACTCGCAAGCTGGGCGCACTTTAACCAGTACGTAGTGTATTAATTAAATGGAAACGATAGTTGCGATAGCGACTGCACCGGGACGAGGTGGTGTCGGTGTGGTTAGATTGTCAGGTAATACTAGCACTGACATCGCTACAAAAATTTGTGGGAAACTGCCGCCAGCCCGTTATGCTCAATTTAGTCATTTTCGTGATGAAGGTGGCGAAATTATCGACAGCGGGATCATTTTATTTTTTCCTAATCCAGCTTCGTTTACAGGTGAAGATGTCATAGAGTTGCAAGGCCATGGTAGTCCAATTGTATTGGATCGCTTATGCCAGCGTGTCATCAATCTCGGCGCCCGAATGGCGCGTCCTGGTGAGTTCTCTGAGCGTGCATTTCTAAATAATAAAATGGATTTGGCACAAGCAGAAGCGGTAGCTGATCTTATTGATAGTTCTACCGAGCAAGCAGCACGCAGTGCCATGCGATCATTACAGGGTGTATTTTCTGATCGTATCGATAGCTTGTTGCAGAAATTGACTGAACTGCGCATGTTTGTCGAAGCTTCGATTGATTTTAGTGATGAAGAAATCGACTTTTTAGCGGAAGCGGCTGTTGATAAACAATTACAAGCATTACTGGTTGTGTTGGATGGAATCCAAGCCAGTGCGCAACAAGGTCGTTTATTACGAGATGGCATCAGTATCGTTCTTGCTGGTCAGCCGAATGCTGGTAAATCGAGTCTACACAACCAGCTTGCTGGACATGATGCTGCAATCGTCACAGACATTGCAGGCACTACACGTGATGTTTTACGAGAACAAATACATCTAGGTGGTTTGCCATTACGTATTTCTGATACTGCTGGCTTGCATGATTCGCCTGATGAAGTTGAGGCTGAAGGGATACGTCGAACACAATCTGAAATTGCCCAAGCTGATCATATCTTAATGGTCATGGATGACAGCAAGGGTAACAATGCAGAGGATGCGGCAATCTTAGCCTCACTGCCAACGCATATCCCATTAACCTTAATTCGCAATAAGGCGGATAAAACAGGTCATAAGATTGAATTAGTCACTGAGAATGACCAGCAAGTGATCTATATGTCAGCCAAAACCGGCGAAGGTATGGATTTGCTGGAAAGTTATCTTTGTGAATCGGTAGGTTATCATCCACATGATGAAGGTGTATTTATTGCCCGCCGTCGCCACTTAGATGCTATTGACCGCGCGCGAGTCGCCATAGAAGCAGGTTATGAATGCTTAACGGGAATGGGGGCTGGTGAGCTACTAGCAGAAGAGCTCCGCCAAGCACAGCTCGCGCTTGGCGAAATTACCGGTACTTTTACCAATGAGGACTTACTGGATAAGATATTTTCTAGTTTTTGTATCGGTAAATAATCAGGGTACCTATCACTAAGATATCCTTAGTGTAGATGCTTGTTTTTAATTAAGCCGAGAATGATGAACCACAACCGCAGGTTGAGGTAGCATTTGGGTTACGAATAACAAACTGTGAACCTTCAACACCATCACTGTAGTCGATATCTGAACCGGCTAGATATTGATAACTAGTGGGATCAATCAATAACGTCACGCCGTCTTTCTCAACTTGCGTATCACCTTCGCTGATTTCTTCTTCAAAGGTAAAACCGTATTGAAAGCCAGAACAACCACCACCCGTAATAAATACGCGCAGTTTAAGTTGATCATTACCTTCTTCGGCAATTAATGCGCCGACTTTGCTCGCAGCGGCATCTGTAAAATTAACAGGACTAGGCATTTCACTCATGAGAGTCTCCAAACTTATAGAATTCAATACATTTTATCTAAGACTGAGTAATTTAGTCAAGAATTACTCTTGCTGTTTTATGATTATGACGATATAAGCGACTGTAATTTTTGGCTCGATGTACAACTTTATATGCATCTTTATCTATTGAATTTTACTTTTAGTGGTAAAAATTAGGTCTGCGTGTTTATTTTAATCAGCAGTGAGATCAAGTTTTGGTACGAGATTAGTCTCATCATGTTTTTGTTCGATATTTGTCATCGTTTTATCATCTTCTGCCATATGAATAAGCTGTCCATTAACTTCAGCACCCATTGAAATTTCTAGTAGCCGATAGTAAACATTGCCCTTAATTTTGGCTTTTGGAGCTAGTTCTACATGGGATGATGAATATACATCACCTGTAATACTGCCGTTGATGATCAAATTAGGCACTTTAACTTCGCCTTTAATCAGACCTTGTTCGCTCAGGGTTAGCACCGCAGAATCATCATTTTGCGTGTAAATAGTACCATTGACACTACCATCAATTCTTAGGCCGCCAGTGAAACTGATATCGCCGTTAATTTCTGTACCTCGGCCAATGAGTGTGTCAATTCGACTAGATTTAGTGTTTGGTTTGTCTTTTCTGAACATGGTTTTCCTCAATGCTTACTTAATAGTAGAAGTTAATTGCCAATCAAAGGTTCGAGACAGTTTAGATTTTTTGTCTGGTTTTATGGTTATAGTAATTAATTTAGGGTGACTATTCTCTGCTAGCTTAAGCCGACCTTCAATCAATTGCACATAGCGTAAATTTAACGGTTGCTCGCTTATTACAGTTGGGTCGGTGTCGATATTAATGCTAACCAAACCAGTTACTGGTTTGGTGATGTTTTTACCTTGTGTAATGACTAAACGGTAATGAATGATATCAGATTGATCGGCATCGGCAGTGAGATGAAGTTCTCGGATTTGTAATTCAGTGGACGTCGCGCCTTGAGTGATATTTTGGTAAAAAAGTAATTCTTTGTTAAGTTTGATCACCTGATCTTGTAGTTCCACAAGTTGTTGTTGCAGGTGGTCAACTGTTGCTTGTTGAATATTAAGTTCCTGTAGCTGAATGCTAGTGGTGTCATTAAGCTGCTGGTTTTGCTCGCGTAAGTCTAATCGCTCATCACTAAGTTGTTGAGTATTTTGGCGAGATAAATTTAAATTTTGCTGTAAGTAATTTAAGTTTTGTTGCAGGCTAATGCTATCTTCCTTCAACAAAAACCATACTGATGTAGCCGTAATCATGACGGCGATCAGTATGAAAATGGCTAAACGATAAGGCTTTGGTTGATGAATAACATATTTGTCGAGCGACGACATGCTTAAGGCATTGTCGCTATGATATTTATGCCTAATTGTTCGTCAAAACCAAACATAATGTTCATATTTTGAATGGCTTGTCCTGAGGCACCTTTTACTAAATTATCGATCACCGCTAAAACAACAACGGTATTACGACCTTGTGGTTGATGCACTGCGATACGACAGGTGTTTGTGCCACGAACGCTACGTGTTTCTGGCTGTGACCCTGCCGGCATAACATCGACGAAAGGTTCATCAGCATAACGTTGTTCGAATAGTGTTTGTAGGTCGACTGCGGATGTCAGCTGTCCATAAAGCGTAGCGTGTATACCGCGAATCATCGGAGTTAGATGAGGAATAAACGTTAATCCAACCCCTTGTTTACTGGCTAAGTTAAGACCTTGTTCAATTTCTGGTAGATGACGGTGTCCAGCAACAGCGTATGCCTTCATGTTTTCAGATGATTCGGTTAATAAAGTACCGATAGAGGCTTTGCGTCCAGCGCCACTTACGCCTGATTTAACATCTGCAATCAGCTGCTGGGGATCAATGATGTTATTTTCTAGTAATGGCAAAAATCCGAGTTGTGTCGCCGTAGGATAACAGCCTGCTACCGCAACGAGTTGTGCTGTTTTAATTTGCTCACGATTGACTTCAGGTAAACCATATACCGCTTGTTCTAGAAACTCTGGGCAGGTGTGTGGCGTGTTATACCAGTGTTCCCATGATAGGGCATCTTTAAGTCGAAAGTCCGCTGACAGGTCAATGACGCGTGTGCCACGTTTAATGAGTTCAGGGACTAATGCCATGGCAACGGTATGTGGGGTGGCAAAAAATACGACATCACATTCTGCAAGTTGGTCGGCATCGGGAATACTAAACACTAGATCAATATGGCCACGCAGATTGGGGAATAATTCACTGACCGCCATGCCTGCTTCACTACGTGAGGTGATGGCGTGTAATGACACTTCAGGGTGAGCGGCCAATAATCTGAGTAACTCTACGCCTGTGTAACCCGTACCGCCAACAATACCAACTTTGATCATAATGTCTCTGCTTTAATCGTCAATGAATCAGACATGATAAAAGAGCTGTCATCAAAGCGAAAGATTTTCTGCTTTATTCAGTAGGTTTTCAATTTGTTGTTTGAGGATAATGTAGTGTCGAGTAGTGTAAGTTTTGCTCGCTATAAAGCTGAGTTGGTTGATATACAAAGGATAGCGAGAGGTCGTATTTCGTAAGCTTAGAACAAGATCGCCCACTTGTTTAAATAGATCTGGATCATTGATACTTCCGGTGAAACTTTTAGAGCCGCAATGAATGATGCATTGCGCATTTTCTTGAGGTGAATCTAATTCAACACGAACAGGAGGATAGGTCGGCTTAGTTGTTGAGATATTGAAATGGGTAATTTTGGTATGTTTCCAGCCAGACATCCTTGAATGAGTGAGGTGAAAAAACTGAACGTCAGTAATAACATTTATTTGACTAAAAAACTGTTGATAATGATGGGTGAGGGTTGCCTCTGCTAAACCTATAGTGTGCTGTATGAATAATGTACCAAGGTCATCAATGAGATACAGCGTCACGCCATTATTTTTCGACAATAAAAATAGACTAATTCGTTTATCCACTTGCTGATTTAGGATCAGTTGCAATAAGCCATCTTTATCTAATATGGGATCAAGTTTGCTGGCAGAAAAAATATCTCGTTGCTCTGCCAGATGTTGTTCGAGTGATTTATTTTTAACTAAAGGCAAAATATCAACTAAGCCTTGTTGCCATTGTAAGCGATAAAAATGGTCGGCAATAGCAATCAGGTAATCCCCATTTAACGGATGGTTTATGTAGTGAGCGATGACTTCACTATAAACAGTTTCAATGCGTTGGCTGATCTTTTTACCGTGATTATCAGAGGGACACCAACATGTTGCTTCAACAGCAGATTTTTGATGCGGTTGCCATTGTATTATGGTGCCTAGCAATTCCAGCAAAGATGTTGGGCCAGTGTAAATAACATAATGCCAATGACCCCAACTTGAATGAATTAAGCCTTGAACACTGGCAATTAAACTTTGCTTACTATTGGCATAATTTAAGGGATCGGTTTGCAGGCTCGCAAGATCTAGACCTTGTTGATTAAGCGAGCTTATGGCTTTATTTTCAAGGTTGGCAAATAACAAGATGGTGTCTATTTCTGCTACTTCATTCACATCCAGTGTCGTTATATCATCAGCGCTTGTTATCAGCGGCGATTGCAATAATTGTTGAATAAGATCGAGCACCAGTGCCATTTTGACTTTTTGCCGTTGATCGACAAGCTGTAGGCCTGTCGCTTTAGTCAGTAAGCGATTATTGACTGCCCAAGCTAAAACATTAAGTAGTGATGGATTTTGGTATAGCCGTTGTATAGAAAGAGCTACTGGCATGTCGTTAATTTGCCAATTGCTACTTAGGCTTGTTCGAGCCAAATAAAGCTGTTCTTGATGACGATGTGGCTTAAAAGATATGGGTAGGCAGTTAATAGCATCCAGATCGGTATTGAATAAAATTTTGAATTTTTTCTCTAGTTTTTGTATAGCGATTTCTATATTGAGCTTGTGTTGTTGAGCAAATAAGACGACAGATTGCATGGCATTACTAATTTGCTGGCGGACATCTTGGTATTCACTTAGAGATTGACGATAGTGAGATAGTCCACGTTTATCCATAATCTCGGTGGTATCTTTTGGCCATTGCCAGGCGGGTATTGCTGTTCGATAAATGTCCTGCGCCACGTGTAAGGAGCTTGACTGACCGTTTTTGATAAACGTTCTCTACTGAGAATATAGAAAGATTGCTGGGCAACAAATAATGTTTCAGGATGATTGCAGAACTGGGTAATATAGTTCAATTGTAATTTACAAATGTCAAGCAACATTGGCTCGCTGACACCTGAATAAATAGCGCGCTTTAGCGCTTCACTTAGCCACGAAAAATCAACATAGTGTCGAAGTTGTATGCTCTGGTAAATAAGCGAGAGACTAGACTCTAGATTAGAATCCATGGCGGCATCAACACATTCGACAGCCCTATTTAATAATGCCTGTGCACTCTCTGCTGTCGAAGTTAGAACACCAAAATTTAGCGCATTATTATGGTCATGAAAAGCTGCTTGCGACGTGTTTGATTCTTGGGCTTTCTCTGCTGGTGGTGAAGTCCACCATGATGGGGGTAGTCCGGCTAACAACAGGCCATTAAGATAACAGCGGTCAAGATCAAATGGCGTAATGTCATCGTTAATCGTTATTTCATTAAGTAAGCGGCCATTTAATTTAATCTGTAGAAACGAATTAGCCCAGTCACAAATGGCGGTTATTTTTTGCTGTAACAGCTCAAGCTCTTCTGCTGTTATCCCTGCCCATAAATTAGCCACAATTCAAATTGCATATCCGCATGATAATTAAGTAGCCCATTATCATTTATTAGATAGAGCCCACGAATCGGGTAATGGTGAAGTGAATGACGTTTATAGAGAAATCCATGATTGATGGTTTTGGCCGCATCTAAGGCTCTATTATTGGGTTGGTAATCTACAATGCCAATGGGTGTTGCCTTGCTGATATAGCCAGGCAACACCGGATTGTTTGTTTGAAATAGGAGTGGTAATACTTCTAAAAAGAAATGCGCTTTTGCGGGCATTAGCGTACTTAATCGCTCTATCCTTGTGCGATTAAGTGTCTGAAATGCTGAGAGAGCCTCAGCATGGTCCATTACGCTCAAAGTATTTGTTTGTAGTGTCGATTAGTGACGGAAATGACGCATGCCCGTGAACACCATGGCAATACCATGTTCATCAGCAGCAGCAATAACTTCATCGTCACGCATGGAACCGCCTGGTTGAATTACGGCACTAATACCTGCTTCAGCAGCGGCATCTAAACCATCGCGGAACGGGAAGAAAGCATCAGAGGCCATGACTGCACCAGGTACCGTTAAGCCCGCATCTGCGGCTTTAATCCCGGCAATACGACTGCTAACTACACGGCTCATTTGACCTGCGCCAATACCTACAGTTTGTTGTTTGCTGACATAGACTATGGCATTTGATTTGACAAATTTAGCTACGCGCCATGCAAATAATAAGTCGAGCATTTGATCTGCTGTAGGGGCTTTTTTAGTCACTACTTTTAGTTCATCTTGGGTAATTAAAGCGGTATCACGATCTTGAACCAACAAACCGCCAGTCACTCGCTTGTAATCAAGCTCTTGAGATTGTTTTGTAGGGAACGCGCCACAATAAAGTAAGCGAATATTAGCTTTTTGACTGATGACCGCTTTAGCTTCATCACTTATTGCTGGCGCGATAATCACTTCCACAAATTGTCGGTCAATAATCGCCTGTGCAGTTGCTGCATCTAATTCGCGGTTAAAGGCGATGATGCCGCCAAATGCCGAGGTCATATCTGTTTGATAAGCTAGGTCATAGGCTGTTAATAAGTCATCAGCTGTCGCTACGCCACAAGGATTGGCATGTTTAACGATGACACAAGCAGGGGCTTCTGGGAATGATTTCACACATTCTAATGCCGCATCGGTGTCAGCAATATTGTTGTATGAGAGTTCTTTACCTTGAAGTTGAATTGCACCACTGATCGTACCCGATTCTGGATTTTCTTCGGTATAAAAGGCTGCTTTTTGATGTGGGTTTTCACCATAACGCATATCTTGTGCCTTATGGAATTGGCTATTAAATGTGCGCGGGAAAGCAACATCACCTGCTTCAGTAATTTTACCTAAGTAGTTGGCAATAGCACCGTCATAATGTGCTGTATGTTCAAATGTTTTTACCGCCAAATCAAAACGAGTGGCATCATCAACACCACCGGTTTTTTCAAGTTGAGCAAGGACTCGGCTGTAATCACTAGGGTCAATCAATACTGTGACAGACGCATGATTTTTAGCCGCGGCACGCAACATAGTTGGACCACCGATATCGATATTCTCAATCGCCATTGGCAAGGTGCAATCATCACGGACGATTGTTGCTTCAAATGGGTATAAGTTCACTACGACTAAATCGATAGGTGAAATATCATGTTCAGACATAATCGCTTCATCAATACCACGACGGCCTAATAAACCACCGTGAATTTTAGGGTGTAAGGTTTTGATACGACCATCCATCATTTCAGGGAAGCCGGTATGTTCTGATACTTCTTTTACAGCGAGCCCTGCTTCTTGTAATAATTTAGCCGTGCCACCTGTAGAGAGAAGTTCTACACCTAGACGATTAAGTTCTTGAGCGAGTTCTAATACACCGGTTTTGTCTGACACACTTAATAATGCACGTTGGATTTTATTCATTTCTAATCTCTAAATTTTTAAGGAGCAGTTATGAGTTTTTTATTGCCATTGACAATAAAAAACTCATAACCCGTAAGTTTTTAATTTTTTACGTAGCGTGCCACGGTTGAGTCCCAGGATCTCAGCAGCACGACTTTGATTGCCATTAGTATGTTCAAGTGTTGCTTTGAATAATGGTGCTTCAACTTCAGCTAATAACATTTCATAAAGATTGGCTGCGGGATGACCTTCTAAATGTTTAAAATAATCTTTTAGGGCGGTCTCGACGCATTCCCCTAGAGGCGCGTGAGATAATTCTTCGGCGACAGCGAGGGCGAAGCAGGTAGTTGCGGTTTTATTTGAGTCATTCATGCGGCAATCGTATCCTGTTCGAGTTGAGCAAAAAACTGCTCGGTGAAATCCAGTTGCTGTTGCGGCAGTTCCAATGTATTCATTTGTTGGCGGAAAGGGTTGCCATTACGTAGCCCTTTGCTATACCAAGCAATATGTTTACGTGCCATGCGTACGCCGGAATATTCACCATAAAAGTCATAAAGCGTGTGTAAATGCTCGATCAGGGTTTGGCTAATTTCATTTACTGATGGTGGCGAAAGGTGTTCACCATGCAGTAAAAAATGGTTTATCTGTTGAAATATCCACGGATTACCTTGTGCGGCACGACCAATCATCAGTGCATCAGCTTGAGTGTAAGCAAGCACCTGTTGTGCTTTTTCTGGCGTAGAAATATCGCCATTAGCAATGACTGGTATTGAAATCGCAGACTTTATTTCGGCTATGGTGTTGTATTCAGCTTCACCCAGGTAAGCATCGGCGCGAGTGCGACCGTGAACTGCTAAAGCTTGAATACCTGATTGTTCAGCGATGCGTGCAATGGCCACACCATTACGGTTACAAGTATCCCAGCCAGTACGGATTTTCAGTGTGACGGGTACGTTGACTGCATTAACGACGGCTTCTAATATCTCTCCGACTAATTTTTCATTTTGTAATAACGCAGAGCCAGCCATCACATTACAAATCTTCTTTGCAGGACAGCCCATGTTGATATCGATGATATGGGCACCTTGCTCAACGTTATGTTGAGCGGCTTCCGCCATCATTTTTGGATCTGTTCCGGCAATTTGGATTGAACGAGGTTCTGGTTCGCCATCATGATTAGCACGTAATAATGATTTTTTACTCGCCCATAAGGCTTTATTGGCAGTAATCATTTCTGATACCACCATGCCCGCCCCTAAACGACGACATAATTGCCGAAAAGGTCGATCTGTTACACCGGCCATCGGGGCTAGGAACAGATTGTTGGGCAAGATATAAGGGCCTATTTTCATAATGGGGTAATATCTTTAGGTTTAGTGTCGGTGTTGGTTTTAAGCCTCATGGCGTTGACCAACAATGCGTGTCCATTCTTCTTTTAAAACTGCTGGCTGCATATCAAACCAAGGTTGATAACTTTGGCTGACCGCATCGGCTTGAACATCTAAAATACCTGAAAGCACAATGGGTGCGCCAGCCTTGGTTAAACTAGCTAAACGTTCCGAAAGTGACTGTAAGGGCCCGGCTAAAATATTGGCTAATAATAAGTCGGCAGGTTCATCAGGACATTGATCAGGAAAGTAAGTGTCGATTTGAACGCCATTACGAGCCGCATTAGCTTGGGTTGCTTCCAAAGCTTGTGGATCAGTATCAACGCCAATGACTTTTTTGGCACCAAGCAAGGCCGCTGCGATGGCTAAAATACCGGAGCCACAACCATAATCAATGACATATTTACCTTTCACATCGGCCTGATCGAGCCAGTTGAGACACAAGGCCGTCGTCGGATGTGTACCTGTACCAAATGCCAAACCGGGGTCGAGCATGATATTCACGGCTTCGGGTTCAACGGGTGATAGCCAGCTAGGACAGATCCATAAACGGTCGCCAAAACTGATGGGTTGAAAACTATCCATCCATTCGCGCACCCAGTCTTTATCTTCAACGGCTTCGATACGATAACTAGGTACCTCTTTCGGTCGGAGTTTATGAGACAACTGGGTGATGACGGCATCGGTATCTTGTTCAGCATCAAACAAAGCGACCACATTAGTGGCCGCCCAAAGTGGTGTAGTGCCAATTTCAGGTTCATAAATCGGCTGGTCAGCATTATCCTGAAACGTTACTGCGGCGGCACCACATTCTGATAAAGCATCAGACAATCTATCTGCGGCATCAGGAGTGCTATCAAATATGAATTGAATCCAAGCCATTAAAGACCCAATTTCTTTTCAAGGTAATGAATATTGGTGCCACCGATTTGGAAATGAGTGTCATCCATGATCGCTTTTTGTAACGCAACGTTGGTATTAATACCTTCAATGCCTATTTCACCCAGTGCCGTTTGCATGCGGGCTATGGCTGATTCACGGGTTTGCCCATAGGCGATTAATTTGCCGATCATTGAATCATAGTTCGGTGGTACGCGGTAGCCACTATAAACATGAGAATCCATACGAATACCTGCACCACCCGGCGCATGGTAATGGGTAATCAAGCCGGGACTAGGCATGAATGTTTTGGAGTCTTCAGCATTGATACGGCATTCGATCGCATGGCCATTAAGAACGATATCTTGTTGAGTGAATGACAGTGGTCTACCGGCAGCGATATGAATTTGTTCAGCGACTAAATCAATACCTGAGATTTGTTCTGTTATCGTATGTTCAACTTGAATACGTGTATTCATTTCGATGAAATAAAACTCATCATCTTGAAATAAGAACTCAAAAGTGCCTGCGCCACGATAGCCAATTCGAATACAGGCATCGGAACAGATTTTACCCATTTTTGCACGCAATTCTGGAGTAATGCCTGGTGCTGGCGCTTCCTCGACCACTTTTTGATGACGACGTTGCATAGAACAATCACGTTCACCTAAGTGAACGGCATTACCATGTTGATCGGCCAATACCTGGAACTCAATATGACGTGGGTTTTCTAGGAATTTTTCCATGTAAATCATGTCATTGGCAAATAACTGCTTAGATTCACTACGTGTTAATGCGATAGCATTTAACAGGTGTGCTTCACTGTGAACTTCACGCATGCCACGACCACCACCACCACCGGAAGCTTTAATGATAATCGGGTAACCAATTCTCTTAGCTAGTCGAAGATTAGTAGCGTCATCATCGCCAAGAGGGCCGTCAGAACCTGGTACACAGGGTACTCCGGCTTCTTTCATTGCGGCAATGGCTGATACTTTGTCACCCATAAGGCGAATCGTTTCAGATTTAGGGCCAATAAAGATAAAGCCACTTTGTTCTACACGCTCTGCAAAATCCGCATTCTCAGATAAAAATCCGTAGCCAGGGTGAATCGCCGATGCATCAGTAATTTCAGCAGCACTGATAAGTGCCGGCACGTTTAAGTAGCTTTGAGCTGAAGCCGCTGGGCCGATGCATACGGTTTCATCGGCTAATAAAACGTGTTTCAAATCGCGATCCACATCAGAGTGAACAGCAACTGTTTTAATACCTAATTCTTTGCAGGCTCGAAGTACTCGAAGGGCAATTTCCCCTCGGTTAGCAATGACAATTTTATCGATCATGATGTTTCTTTATCCGTAGTTGAGATATGTAAATTCACCTTTCGGTATAGCTTATTCGATGATGACTAAAGGTTCACCAAACTCAACAGGATTCCCATTCTCAACCAAGATCGCTTTTACAGTGCCGCTACGGTCAGATTCAATTTGGTTAAACATTTTCATCGCTTCGATAATACATATCACATCGCCAGCAGCGACTGATTGGCCTACTTCAATAAATGAAGCCGATTCAGGTGATGATGAACGGTAGAAAGTGCCAACCATTGGCGATTTTACTGCTTTGTCGAAGTTGGCCGCAGCGGGAGCTTCAATAGCCGCAGGAGCTACAACAGGGGCCGCAGCTATGGGTGCTGGTGCGTATTGTTGCATTGATGGCGAAGCCATCATAATCGGTGCTGTTGCGCTAGCGCGACTGATACGTACTGATTCTTCACCTTCTTTAATTTCAATTTCCGCTACATCTGATTCTTGTATTAAATCGATCAGTTTTTTTATTTTACGAATATCCATTTAGATAACCTTATTTAGTGGTGTGTTTTATAGCTGCTTGTAAAGCGAGTTCATAACCTTGGGCTCCTAAACCGCAGATCACACCGAGGGCAATGTCTGAAAGATAGGAGTGATGGCGGAATGTTTCCCGTGCATGCACATTGGATAAGTGCACTTCAATAAAAGGCAATTCAATGGCAGATAAAGCATCGCGAATGGCAATGCTGGTATGAGTGAATGCGGCAGGGTTGATAATAATAAAGTCAGTATCATCGGTGCGAGCAGCGTGAATTTTATCGATCAATTCATGTTCAGCATTCGACTGGAAGTTTTCGAGTTGATATCCGGCAACAAAGGCTTGTGACGTTAAGCGTTGAGCAAGATCTAAGAGTGTATCAGAGCCATAATGCTCAGGCTCACGCGTCCCTAGAAGATTCAGATTGGGGCCATGCAACACGAGAATTTTTGCCATTGTGATGTTTTCGCCAGGTAGATTAATTAAGCGAATTTTGCACCAAGGGTTAATTATTGTCCAGTTTTTTAACTGAAAATGGGCTTTATGTCGCTAAGTTCGGCGAAATGTGTTGTTTAATTGATTATGACTTAGTAATGGGTAGTTTATTAAGATGGTCGAGTAATTCTTGGGCGCTAGTGCCTCCGATTAAACGATATTGTGAATATTCCTTACCGCTAGCATCAAAAAATAACAGGGTTGGAGGTCCAAATAATCCAAAGTGTTTTAATAATTCTCTCTGTTCTTCTGTGTAGTTAGTAATGTCTACTTGTATCAGTGTGGTTCCAGTCAATGCGGCAACAACGTTGGCATCTTGAAAGGTAGTGGCTTCCATTTTCTTGCAGTCCACACACCAGTCAGCATAAAAATCGAGCATGGCGGGTTGCTTAGACTGAGCAAGTAGTTGCTCAAGTTCGGTTAAATTCTGGACTTGAGTAAATGCTAAACCGTGATCATCTTGCGTATTGTTCTGATCTGATTTGGCGATAGCCTGTAATGGCTGCCAAACATTATGACTGCCACTGGCGGCGCCGATAATCAATAAACTGCCATAGATTAATAAAATAAGTCCTAGTCCTTTCCTAAGCTTTTCCCAGCCGTTGGCATCAATAGCAAGCATATTTAAGGCGCCGAGATATACGGCAGAGACAATCAGTAAACCGCCCCAAAGTAATAAACTTACCCAGCCTGGAATTATGCGTTCTAACATCCAGATTGCGAGCCCCAGCATCAAAATGCCAAATATTGCTTTTATAGTGATCATCCAATCACCAGCTTTAGGTAATAACGAGCCCGCAGATGTGCCAATAATCAAAAGTGGTAAACCCATACCCATGCTAAGCATGAATAAAGCTAGGCCCCCAAGTACTGGGTCGCCATGTTGACCTATAAAAATAAGCGCACCCGCCAACGGCGGTGCTAAACATGGTCCGACAATTAAGCCTGACAATAAACCCATTAAAGCAGCGCCAGCGATGCTACCACCTTGTTGGTTATGACTAATTTGATGAAGTCGGTGCTGTAAAGCATGGGGTAATTGCAACTCAAATAAGCCAAACATCGAGAGTGATAAAATGACAAATAAGCCACTAAAACTTCCAATGATCCAAGGGTTTTGGAACATGGCTTGCAGGTTTTCTCCTAATAAGCCAGTCATGACGCCTGCTGCAGTGTAGGTTACGGACATGGCTAATATATAGCTTAGAGATAATATAAATGCGCGATGTGTAGTAATGCGTTCTCCCCCTCCGACAATGATGCTCGATAAAATAGGGATCATTGGAAACACACAGGGTGTGAAGGCTAGCAATAATCCTAGTCCAAAAAAGCCCAACATAATTTTGATTAGACTGTCTTCAGCTAAGCTTTGTGCAATACGATCTTGATCTGCAATGATTGAAATCGCCGATGGATTGTTACTGGTGTTGATTGTCGCTTGCGTATAGTTACTGGTTATTGCAGGAAGGGTAAGCAGTATCGTTTTATTGGTTGGGGGATAACAAATATTAAAAGTTTCCGAGCAACCTTGATAATGTGCTTTCAATGTAAGTTGCTGGTTTTCTTTACTCCGTTTAATGGGTAAAGCAACGTCAGTGTCATGATGATAGACTTCACTTAAACCGAAAATCTCATCCATTTTGTTTTCACCGGCAGGCAATGAAAACGCTAATAATTGAACATTTTCATTGTCAATTATTTCAAATTTAATCTTGTCGCGATAAAGGTAATTACCTTCTGCAATTTGCCAGCGCGCTAATATGGTTTGTGGGTCTTGAATTTGAGCAGAAAAAATAAAAACTTCATCAACATCGGGTGGGGTTTCGAAATCATTTCCTAAGCCAAGACTATCCAATAATCCAGGGCGCGCTTGAACGCTAAAGCTGAGCACTAGCAATAATAAAAAGAAATATTTTTTCATGGGTAACATTGGCCGCTAAGAGGTATGTATAAACAGACAATCTTAACAACTGATAGTTACAATATACAGAGCAAAAAATGAATTAATCGTGCCATTACGACCTAATATTGTAATAATTACGAAATCTATACATTAAAAAGGTTCACACATTGTGGAAATAAAAACGTTACATCACCTTGAAACGCAGGCAATGAAAAAAAGCCACAACGAGCTGGCACGTATCGGTTTCGCCTTATTCTTTTTAGTTGGTGTTTTAGCATATAGCTTTGCCACCAGTGGCGGTGTGCCAAATCACCTGTTCTTGGCCATCGCCGCTGTTTTTGGTGGTTATATGGCAATGAATATAGGTGCCAATGATGTTGCCAACAACGTTGGGCCAGCAGTAGGTTCAAAAGCGCTCACAATGGGCGGTGCAATTGTTATTGCAGTGATTTTTGAGGCGGGTGGTGCCTTTATCGCTGGTGGTGATGTTGTCTCCACAATCAAAAATGGCATTATTGATATTAATGGTTTCGGTGGTGATACCGACAGTTTCTTATGGGCAATGATGGCCGCATTATTGGCTGCCGCACTGTGGTTAAATGTCGCTACGATGGCTAAAGCGCCTGTCTCTACAACCCACTCTATTGTTGGTGGCGTAATGGGGGCGGGGATCGCCGCTGCAGGATTTGATATTGTTAATTGGGCCACCATGGCGAAAATTGCTAGTTCATGGGTTATTTCACCATTAATCGGCGGCATAGTGGCCGCTGGTTTTTTATTAGCGATTAAAAAAACCATAATTTTTCGTGAAGATAAAATTAGTGCCTCGTACATTTGGGTGCCCTATTATGTTGCCTTTATGGCATGGGCTTTTGTGACCTATTTAGTACTGAAAGCCTTGAAAACAATTTGGCCAAATATCCTAACCTTGAGTAATGACTTGATGTTTTTTACTGTCGAGGTGACTAACAAACCAAGCTTTACCACTGCGGCGCTATTGGGCGTTGTAGCTGCGATCATTGTTTACTTTATGGTTAAACGATCGCTGAAAGCCAAATTACATCGCTTAACTAATGATCGTGCTAGTGTGAATGTATTGTTCACTATTCCGCTGATTTTTGCTGCCGCACTCCTAAGTTTTGCCCATGGTGCCAATGATGTGGCTAATGCAATTGGTCCTCTGGCGGCCATTAATGATGCGGTGATGACCGGAGGTATAACTGAGAAAGCGGGTATTCCTTTCTGGGTCATGGGTGTAGGTGCCTTTGGTATAGCTATAGGACTTGCACTATATGGCCCGCGATTGATAAAAACCGTAGGCAGTGAAATTACGGAATTGGATCAGATGCGCGCATTTTCTGTGGCAATGGCCGCCGCAGTTACCGTGATTATTGCCAGTCAACTGGGTCTGCCCGTGAGTTCTACTCATATCGCAATAGGTGGAGTATTTGGTGTTGGTTTCTTAAGGGAATGGCTAGATTCCATCATCAGTATTGAATCTGAAATCGAGCATGATAAGGAAGATCTTGAGTCAGAAAAAAGACGCCGTAATGCTTTAAAAAATGAGCTGAAAGACTTACGTAAAAAAGCAATTAAATCAACGGATGATTATCGACGAATTACTGAACTTTATACCGCCATTGATGAAGAGAAAGATGCGATTAGACTCGTTAAAAAAGAGCTGAAAAGAGACGAGAAAACCTTATACGTTAAACGTGATGCAATTAAAAAAATTGTGACCGCTTGGGTTATAACTGTGCCAGCGGCAGCGGTGTTGGCCGCTTCGGTGTTTTATATGATTAAAGGAATTATGTCTTAGGTATATGAGGTGAATCGTGCGCAGAGTATTCTTAATTCTATATTCGGTTATGATGAGTTTAGGCATGCTCAGCAGGAAATAATTCAAGAATTATTGAATGGCAATGATGCACTAGTTTTAATGCCGACGGGCGGGGGTAAGTCACTTTGCTATCAAATCCCCGCACTGGTACTAGAAGGGACTGCGATTGTCGTCTCGCCACTGATTGCTCTCATGCAAGATCAAGTCGATGCGCTACGCCAACTGGGTATTAAAGCTGCATTCCTCAATTCTAGCTTGAGCCAGAATGATGCTTATAATATTGAGAAACGGCTAATCAACGGTGATCTTGACTTACTTTATGTAGCACCAGAACGCTTACAAAACAGTGCCATGTTAGCCTTGCTAGATCGTTGTAAATTATCATTGTTTGCGATTGATGAAGCACATTGTGTATCGCAATGGGGTCATGATTTTAGACCTGATTATCAGCAACTTAAACTACTACACCAACGATATCCGTCAACACCTAGGATTGCACTCACCGCAACCGCAGATAAACGCACGCGCGATGAAATTATCAGCCAGCTACAGCTAGATGACGCACGCGTTTTCATTAATAGTTTTGATCGACCAAATATTCACTATGCTATCTCCGAAGGTAATAATGCCAAGCAGCGATTATGGCAATTTTTAGAAGATAATCATGCTCAGGATGCCGGTATTGTTTATTGCCTCTCGCGTAAAAAAGTAGAAGACACGGCTAGCTGGCTAACAGAGCAAGGTCGTACAGCTTTGCCCTATCATGCCGGGTTGCCACAGGATATACGTCAACGTAATCAACAGCGTTTTCTGCGTGATGAAGGCATCATTATTGTCGCCACGATTGCTTTTGGTATGGGTATAGATAAACCTGATGTGCGGTTTGTTGCTCATCTGAATCTGCCCAAAAGCATCGAAGCTTATTATCAAGAAACCGGTCGCGCTGGCCGTGATGGGGCGCCCGCCAATGCATGGATGGCCTATGGCCTGCAAGATGTAATTACGTTACGACAGTTTATGCAAGACTCTAAAGCCGATGAAGCACATAAACGGATGGAGCACCACAAGCTGGAATCGATGCTTGGACTGTGTGAGCTTATCACCTGCCGCAGGCAATCATTACTCACTTATTTTGATGAGGAAAGTCCTGAACCCTGTGGCAATTGTGACAATTGTTTGCAACCTCCTGCGAAGTGGGATGGCACAGAATCGGCACAAAAAGCCCTGTCGTGTATTTACCGAACAGAACAGCGTTTTGGGGTGAATTACATCGTTGATATTTTGCACGGAAAAAAAGACGAACGTATACAACGTAACGGCCACGATAAAATTAGTACGTTTGGTATTGGCAAAGATACCTTGGTCAGCGAGTGGCGAAGTCTCTTTAGACAATTAATTGCGCTGGGCTATATTGATATCGATGTCGAGCGCCATGGTGCATTGTGCTTAACCGAAAAATGTCGGCTAATCTTACGTGGTGAACAAACATTAGAATTAAGAAAGCAGGTCAAACAAGATAAAACAACTACAGACAAAAAGCAGAAAACGGCTGTGCGTCCACAAGATAAACCATTATGGGATGCCTTACGCGCATTGCGAACATCATTGGCGGAAGATGCAGGTGTGCCGCCTTATGTGATTTTCCACGATGCCACCTTGCAAGAAATGGTTAAAAAAAGACCATTAACCGAGCAGGATTTGAATCGTATTTCAGGTGTTGGCGGCCAAAAACTAGCTCGTTATGGCAAGGTATTCCTTGCTGAAATAAGCCAATATCCTTTATCAGAATTATTGGATAATCACCTCAGTGCTACCGTAAATGAAACCTTGGTGCTATATCAGAAAGGCCTCGAGATTGCACAAATTGCACATCAGCGAGAGGTTAAGCCTAGCACTATCTACATGCATTTAGCGGATGCGATCGAAGTCGGCTTGCTTGATGTGCATGACGTAACAGGTTTATCTAAGGCCGAGTTTAATGAAATCGTATTTGTGCTTGAATCTCAAGAAGATCAAGAAAAAGGCCGGTTGAAACCAGTCTATGATGAATTGGCTGGCGAGTATGATTATGGTCTTTTAAAGTGTGTGCAAGCGGCTATTTAACTGGCTGTTACAAAACTGTAACATTTAGTCGCTATGATTGATGGATCAACAAAGGGTCAGGAGCAGAAAGAATGACAACAATGATTTTGGTAGTAGAAGATGACCTAGCAATTCGAGATATGCTGTGTTTTTCACTCAAACAAATGGGTTATGGCTGTGTGGCCGCTAGTGATGGCGAGCAAGGTTTAGAATGTTTGAAAATACAGCAACCTGACTTGATCTTGTTGGATTGGATGTTGCCAGGCATCGATGGCATTGAGTTTATCCGCCGCTTACGCGCCAATGAATTCCTAGCTAAGATCCCGGTTATTATGCTTACTGCAAAAGGTGAAAGTGAGGATCTAGTCAAAGGCTTGAGTGTCGGCGCTGATGATTATGTGAATAAACCATTCTCTCCTGCCGAATTAGGCGCTCGAATTAAGGCTGTTTTACGCCGTTGTAATCCCACAGAATCAGGTGGCAAGCAAACCATTGAATGTGAGCGGTTGATCTTAGATACTAAGAGTCATCGTGTCACAGTTGATGGCGAGCGCATTGATTTGGGGCCGACAGAATTTCGCTTGTTACATTTTTTTATGAAAAATCCTGACCGGGCTTATAGTCGTGGACAATTGCTAGATTATGTTTGGGGCGATACGGTCTATATTGAAGAACGTACCGTTGATGTGCATATTCGTCGACTGCGTAAAGCATTAGAGCCATCAGGTTATGAAAACTTCTTACAAACTGTACGTGGTGTGGGTTATCGTTTTTCTGCTGAAATGTAGGGTTTACTAAATGCAATGGGATTATTGGCGCCTGCTGACTATTGTGAGTTTGTCCGGTTTTGTTGGGCTGTTATTTGGTCAAATGATGACATTTATGTTTTTGGCTTCTTTTGCCTATGCCTTATGGTTACAGCACACTTGGAATCAACTTTGGAATTGGTTGCAAAAGCCGAAAAAAAATCCCTCGCCCTCGGCCGAGGGTGTAATTGACGATGTTTGTCGGCAGCTCGAACATGTGCGTCAACAAAATAGTTCACGCAAAAAAAAGCTTGCTGGCTATCTTAAGCGATTCCAATCAGCCACTGCGGCACTCCCAGATGGCATTATCGTTTTAGGTGATTATGACCAAGTGACTTGGGCTAATCATTCGGCAGCGGTGTTATTAGGTATACGTTGGCCAAGAGATAGTAATGTCCGAGTTAATAACCTCATTCGCGACCCAGCATTTCAGCAGTTGCTCAATGACCCTGTTGGTAAGGAAGAAGGGGTAACTGTGACTTCTCCACTTAATTCAGCCATGACACTAGAGATGAAAGTGGTTAATTATATGGATAACGGTCGCATGTTGATTGCCCATGATATGACGCAAACGATTAAGTTACAACGTATGCGTCGAGACTTTGTAGCAAATGTTTCGCATGAATTAAGAACACCTTTAACCGTGTTGCGCGGCTACTTGGAAACCTTCACCGAAGATAGCCCTGCTGACCAGTGGGCGGCTGTTTTGCCTATTATGCGCCAGCAAACCGATCGCATGCACATTATGATTAAAGATTTACTTTCGTTATCACAATTAGAAACGGGTGAAAAAAAGCTACATTCTTTACCTATCGATATGAGCATGTTTCTGCATGCCATTGTCCAAGATGCAATGTGTCTTCGACAGTTTGCTGGTCATGATATTCAATTGGGCCCTATCAGTGACCAATGGTTGCTGGCGGATCCTGATGAATTACGCAGTGCAGTGTCAAATCTAGTATTTAACGCGGTGAAATATACGCCGCCGGCTTGTAAAATCGAGGTGAGCTGGCAAGTCGACAATAAGAACGGTTCCATTGTGGTACGTGATGAAGGCGAAGGGATTGCTGAACATCATCTTGACCGATTAACCGAACGTTTTTATCGCGTTGACAGTGGGCGAGCTTCAACTTCAGGTGGTACTGGACTGGGTTTAGCTATTGTGAAACATGTCTTGCAACGCCATGGTGCAGTGCTGAATATTACGAGTGAATTAGGCGAGGGTAGCCGCTTTTCTTGCGATTTCCCCATAGTGAAAGTTATCGATAAACCTATGGTGTGACTGAGTTTCTTTAGGCTTGTAACATAACTGTCATAATTATTTCATATCATTGTCATATTGAAGCAGGATACTTACCCCAGTAATTTTATTACTACTTATTTTTTATTTGGGAGATGGGCAACAATGTTCAAGAAAAAATTAGCAATTTTAGGTGCCGCGGTAACGTTGGCTTTTTCTGCTACTACTTTTGCCGGTGACGTTGATTCTGCGTTACCAGATTATGAAAAAGTAAGTGGTATTTCAGGTAGCTTATCTAGTGTAGGTTCTGACACATTAGCTAACTTGATGACTCTTTGGGCTGAAGAGTTCAAACGTGAATATCCAAATGTAAGCATCCAAGTTCAAGCAGCGGGTTCTTCAACTGCGCCACCTGCATTGACGGAAGGTACATCAAACTTCGGTCCAATGAGCCGTAAAATGAAAGACGGTGAAGAAGCCGCATTTGAAGCTAAATACGGCTATAAACCAACAGAAATTCGCGTTGCTATCGATGCTTTAGCAGTATTTGTACATAAAGATAACCCAATTGAAGGTTTGAGTATTCCTCAAGTGGACGCTATCTTCTCTGCAACACGTAAATGTGGTAATGCTGAAGATATTACTAACTGGAGTCAGCTTGGACTTGACTTAGGTAGCATGCAACTTTACGGTCGTAACTCAGTGTCTGGTACTTACGGTTACTTTAAGGAAAAAGCCTTATGTAAAGGTGATTACAAAAATAGTGTAAACGAGCAACCTGGTTCAGCATCGGTAGTGCAAGGTATAACTAAATCATTAAACGGTATTGGTTATTCAGGTATCGGTTACCTAACATCAGGTGTTAAACCGGTAGCATTAACTAAAACACCAGGCGAACCGTTTATCGAAGCAACAAAAGCTAACGCTGCAAATGGTACTTATCCATTATCTCGTTACCTTTACGTTTACGTGAACAAAGCGCCTAACAAACCGTTAGCGCCTATTGATCGTGAATTTATTAAAATGGTTCTAGCTAAAGTGGGCCAACAAGTAGTTGTTTAAGATGGCTACGTGCCATTACCTGCTTCAGTAGTAGAAAAAGAACTTGAAAAAC
>JALIBN010000012.1:0-190406 GCA_030576275.1 Pseudomonadota bacterium
CCGTAATAGTTTGCATTGCCACGCCCAATAATATACTCACAGACGAACCTATCCACGTGACCGAACTGAGAAGAAGTAGACTGGCAATCACCACAAAAATATCGTTAAAACCAGTGATCAAACGGAAAGATTCTTCATCAATTGCTGGTGCCGAATTATCTTCTGCAACGTGATTTCGAAATGCGAGGGCGGTTTGTTCAGTCAATATGCCTGCTTTAACTGCTGATGCAATATCTTCGTCACTGTACATGGATCAATAATTCCTCAAAATTTTGGCGATTTCATTTTATACGTTTAATAATTTTCTTTAACTCGCCAACATCAGCATAATCAATGACCAATTTACCCTTGCCACTTACAGTATGTTTTATCGCGAATTTATCACCGAATTTTTCACTGATAAGACTTTCAATATAATTTATCTCTTCTAAGTCTGTCGATTGCTCTACCGCTTCTTTTCCAGGCTTTAAGAGTCGTCTAATTAATTGTTCTGTCTCACGTACTGAAAGTCCTTTTTCAACGATATGTCTTGCGCTATCAGACTGACCGTCACCTTCGAGTGCCAACAAGGCACGGGCATGGCCCATCTCGAGATCACAATTTTCTACTAATCTTTTCACATCATCATTCAGATTTCGTAATCGTAACAAATTTGATACTGCAGCTCGAGAACGTCCTACTGCTTCGGCGGCTTCTTGGTGAGTCATAGTAAACTCTTCCCGTAGCCGGTGTAGGGCGTTAGCTTCCTCCATCGGGTTTAAGTTTTCCCGTTGAATATTTTCGATTAGAGCCATAGCAATGGCACTACGATCTGACACGTCACGCACCAAGGCAGGGATAAGATCTAAGCCCGCGAGTTTAGATGCTCGCCAGCGCCGTTCACCAGCGATAATTTCATAGCGGCCACCATTAATAGGACGTACCACGATTGGCTGCACTAAGCCTTGTGCTCGAATTGAGTCTGCAAGTTCATTTAACGATTCTTCTGACATATCGACACGTGGTTGATATTTACCTGGCTGAATCATATCGAGAGGAAAGTATTGCAGGCTATCATCCAAGCTTTCATCGTCACGTTGTACATCAGACAGTAAGGCGTCTAATCCGCGACCTAATCCTCGTTTTTTAATTGCCATCTATTTATCCACTTTTTCAGGGTTTTTAGTGCTTTCACGCCGCATAAACTCGCTCGCCATGGCCATATAAGCAATCGAACCTCGTGAGCTTCGATCATAACTTATAACAGGTATTCCATGACTTGGTGCTTCAGCCAACCGAACATTTCTTGGAATTATGGAATGAAATACTTTTTTATTAAAGTGCGTAATCAGCTGCCGGGAAACCTGACCGGCTAAGTTATTTCGAGCATCAAACATGGTGCGGACTAAGCCTGAGACTTCTAGTGCTGGATTGGCACGTTGTTTTACCCGTTCGATGGTTTTTAATAGAGAGGACAAGCCCTCCAAGGCATAATATTCACACTGTATAGGAATTATGACACCTTTTGATGCCACTAAGGCATTCACCGTCAGCATGCTTAGTGATGGTGGACAATCAATCAAAATGAAGTCATATTTTTCGCGGGTAGACTCTAAGGCCAAACGCAATCGGTGCTCACGTAACTTCACATCTAATAACTGCACTTCGGCGGCGGTAAGATCGGAATTTGTCGGCATAACATCGAAGTCTAAATCTTCAGGTCGTACTATAGCTTCGGCCGCTTTAGCTGTTGTCATAATGACATCGTAACTGCTTTTATCTATAGCATCTTTGTCCACACCACAGCCTGTAGAGGCATTGCCTTGTGGATCTAGATCGATTAAGAGTACTTTTTTACCCGCGTCAGCTAAGGCAGCAGCTAAATTAACTGTGGTGGTGGTTTTCCCTACCCCACCCTTTTGATTGGTAACCGCGTAAATATTTCCCATTCACTTTGCCTTTAATTCTTAATCAAACGTACCAAGTGTCTTTTACCAGGGCAATTCGGCACGTCCAGTGACACAACATCTTTCAAGCTGAAACCATCAATGTTCGCAGCCAATTCTTCTTCGGGATAAAGGCCCTTCATAAGTACGAGACTTCCGGCATCATCGCAGTGTCTGCCTGCTAAATCAATAATGACATCGATCGTCGAGAAAGCACGTGCAGTTACAGTAGCAAACTTAGGTAATTCAGCTTGCTCAACGCGGGCATGCACCACCGTTATATTGGTCAAGCTAAGTTCAGATTTTACTTGCTGTAAAAAACGTGTTTTTTTTGAATTACTATCTAACAAGGTCACAGCCATGTTTGGATTGGCTATGGCAACGGGGATGCCAGGTAAACCAGCGCCGGTACCAACATCCAACAATGATGCTCCTGACAAATAAGGCAAAACCGCTAGACTATCTAGAATGTGACGACTGATCATTTCTTGAGGATCTCGCACTGAGGTTAGGTTATATACCTTGTTCCATTTGTCGAGCAGTTGAACATAAGTCAGTAACTGACTTATTTGTAGCTTGTTCAGACTCAGTCCTAAAGTGTCACAGCCTTGAAGTAGTTGCTGCTTTAGT
Organism: Pseudomonadota bacterium; assembly: GCA_030576275.1. GTDB lineage: Bacteria > Pseudomonadota > Gammaproteobacteria > Nitrosococcales > Methylophagaceae. The sequence continues at coordinate 2,556 of JALIBN010000012.1, forward strand.
TGATCATCCATTTATTACCTTTCCCTGTTCACCGCGCTTCAAGTGCACTAATAATAATGAGACGGCTGCGGGTGTTACACCTGAAATACGTGCAGCTTGTCCTAAACTATTTGGCCGTGCATTCGCGAGTTTTTCACGTACTTCGTTTGATAGGCCGCGCACCGTTCCATAATCAATATCATTTGGTAAGGTGGTCGTTTCATGGCGTTTTAAGCGGTCAATTTCACTTTGCTGACGCGTTATATAACCTGCATATTTAGTATGAATAACGACTTGCTCAGATACCTCTTCATTAAGCACACTGTCTTCACCCATCAATAATAACAAGGCCGCATAATCTACTTTAGGACGCCGTAGTAACTCTAATGCCGTGTTCACTTTATTTAATGGCTCACCTAAAATCTGTTCCGCTACGATTTGATCAACATTTTCAGGGGTAAATTTATACGCCGTTAATCGTTGTGTTTCTTTAGCAACCGCTTCTTGTTTAGCAGAAAATATAGCCCAACGTTCATCATTGACTAGACCCAACTCACGACCTTTAGGCGTCAATCTAATATCGGCATTATCTTCGCGCAATAACAGGCGATATTCTGCACGACTGGTAAACATACGATAGGGTTCACGCGTACCAGAGGTAATCAAATCATCAATCATAACGCCTATATAAGCTTCGTCACGACGGGGAAACCAAGCTTCTAAACCTCGTGCTTGTAAGCCGGCATTTATGCCAGCAATTAAACCTTGAGCCGCGGCTTCTTCATAACCTGTGGTGCCGTTAATTTGACCAGCAAAAAATAAGCCTGCCATATGTTTGGTTTCTAGCCACGGTTGCAAATCACGCGGGTCAAAATAGTCATATTCGATCGCATAACCAGGCCGAGTAATATGCGCATTTTCCAAGCCTTTCATTGACCGTACAATTTCATATTGCACATCAAACGGTAAGCTAGTTGAAATACCGTTGGGATAGACTTCACCGCATTTCAAGCCTTCAGGTTCAAGGAAAATCTGATGAGATGTACGATCAGCAAAACGTACTACCTTGTCTTCTATCGACGGGCAATAACGCGGACCAATGCCTTCAATTTCACCACTGTACATCGGCGAACGATCCAAGTTATTGCGGATAACGTCATGGGTCGCTTCATTAGTATGAGTGATATGACATGAAATCTGCTCGGGATGATCGCTTCGTTTGCCTAAAAATGAAAAGACTGGTGTCGGCGTATCGCCTGGTTGTTCTGCTAACTGAGAAAAATCGATACTATTGGTCGCAATGCGAGGTGGCGTACCAGTTTTTAAACGATCAACTCTAAATGGTAAGGCGCGAAGTCTCTGTGACAAGGTCATCGAAGCAGGATCACCTGCACGTCCACCCTGATGATTTTGCATGCCAATATGAATTAAACCACCTAGGAAGGTACCCACAGTAAGTATTACTGCTTTAGCGGAAAAACGTAAACCCACTTGGGTAACTACGCCGACGACGCGATCATTCTCAACCACCAGATCATCAACGGTTTGTTGAAATAAATAGAGGTTAGGCTGATTTTCCAAATAAGTTCGAACAGCGGCTTTATAGCGAACACGATCCGCTTGAGCGCGTGTAGCTCTTACTGCGGGGCCTTTGCTCGCATTCAAAATACGAAACTGAATGCCACCTTTATCGGCTGCTTGCGCCATGATGCCCCCAAGAGCATCGATCTCTTTAACTAGATGCCCTTTACCGATACCACCAATAGCAGGATTACAGCTCATCTGACCTAATGTTTCTATGTTCTGCGTCAGCAAGAGGGTTTTAACGCCCTGACGCGCAGAAGCCAATGCGGCCTCAGTACCAGCATGACCGCCGCCGACAACAATCACATCATAATGATCTTGATAACTCATAAAACACCAAACACGTTTAAAATTAATGATCGGTTATTTTAACATGCGTGCAATAATTATGAGTCAAAATGATTGTTAACTCTATTTTCACTGCCGCTATAACTGTCTGACATTACAAGATTTTACGCTAGATTAATCCATGTTATAGTCCCAGCCAATCTCACTTCTGGAAGAAATTTATTATGGAAAAGAATACCGGTATTAAACGGATTTTATACGCCACGCTTTATTCTTGGCAGGGTTTTAAATCTGCAATCACCAACGAATCTGCCTTCCAACAAGAATTCCTTGCGGTTATCCTCCTCGGTGGATTCAGCTTTTTTCTTGAAGTAACTACTTATGAACAGCTCGCAATGATCATCAGTTTAGTCGTCATTCTTATTGTTGAAATCTTAAACTCCGCGATCGAATGTGTCGTCGATCGCGTAGGTCCAGAACATCATGCGCTGTCAGGGCGTGCAAAAGATTATGGTTCTTTAGCGGTTTTACTTTGTATCGTGATCGCTGTAGCCATTTGGGCTACTATCCTCATCTAAATGCTTATTTACGATAAGCACGAATTAATATAAAACCACCCAGTAGAATCATTGGCAACGACAGAATTTGCCCCATCGTAAGCCAATCAAAAGCGAAATAGCCATATTGCTGATCAGGAATGCGAACAAGTTCAACCAGTGATCGAAATACGCCGTAGCCCAGTAAGAATAAACCCGACACCGCAGACACTGGTTTGGGTTTGGCAGAATAGAGCCATAGAATTATGAATAAAACCAGGCCTTCTAATCCCGCCTCATAGAGCTGAGAAGGATGACGCGGCAATGGTCCACCATGCGGAAACACCATCGCCCAAGGTACATCACTGACTTTGCCCCATAATTCGCCATTGATAAAATTGCCAATTCGGCCAAAAAATAAACCTATCGGCACCATCGGGGCAATAAAATCACTAATAGCAAAAAAAGACTTGCCTGTTTTTCTAGCAAAGAACCAAAATGCGGCTAATACACCTAATAGGCCACCATGAAATGACATGCCGCCCTGCCAAATTTTCAACACATTTAAAGGGTGAGCCAGCGTGTTTGGCAAATCATAAAAAATGACTGAACCTAAACGACCACCGAGAATGACACCAATCGCACCATAAAATAATAAGTCTTCAACCTGCTCGGCAGTCCAGCCATAGCGTTCAGCACGTAAACGCCCTAACCACCAAGCACCAACAAAACCGCATAAATACATTAAGCCATACCAATGCAGGTGTAACGGTCCCAGTGATAAAGCAACTGGATCAATTGTTGGGTATACCATCGTTATCACACCTATATAAATTAGACGACTATGATAACAAGCCTTGCTGGAAATCAATACAACCTCATAAACGGTTTGCTCGCACCAATATGAAGCGCGAAACTGGCGAAATCGCACTAAAATACACCGACAATCTGAATACGAAAAACTGAAATCTCAGTAACATACTGAATTTAATGTAAATTAAAGTTTGGCACACATTCTGCAAAATATGTTGCAGTCTGAATACAAAATGTTGTTACTAAACAACACTCATAATTCAAACGGTTTTATTTATTTTAATAGTTACGAGGAATGAACAATGAATCTGAAAAAAATCTCAACGTTATGTTTTGCAGCAAGTACTTTAGTTGCAGCTTCATCAGTAATGGCATGGGAAAGCGCTGATGGTGCTTTTTCTACAAGTGCAAGTGTAGCTCTATCTTCAGAGTATGTATGGCGTGGTATTACCCAAACAGATAGCGAACCTGCAATTTCTGGTAGCTTCGATGTTGCTCACTCAAGTGGCGCTTATGCTGGTGTTTGGGCATCAAACGTAGACTTTGGTGATAACACATCTATTGAAATCGACTACTACGCCGGTTTTGGTGGTGAATTTGGTGAGTCAGGCGTTTCTTATGACATCGGAGGTTTGTACTACAACTACCCAGATCAAAGTGATTTAGACTTTTTTGAATTTTACGGTTCAGTTGGCTACAGCTTCGTAACAGCGGGCGTTTCATATTCTCAAGATCTTTTTGGTACAGAAGCTCAAGATGACCTCTACTACACACTTGGTGCAGCATATGATGTTGGCATGATTAGTCTAGCAGCTGGTATTGGTTACTATGATTTTGATTCAGGTGACGATTACACTAACTACCACATTGGTGCATCAACTGAGCTTGCTGGTTTTGGTTTAGACCTGACTTACACTGATACTGACGATAACGCAGATGATCTTTATGGCTCAAACGCAGCTGATAGCGCTTTAATCTTCACAATCTCTAAATCAATGTAAGACTTTCTTGGCCGCCTGCTTTCTCTTGCGACGGCCACTTTTTACAAGGAATATTTTATGAAACAAGTAGTAGCGATAATCAAGCCTTTCAAGCTTGATGATGTCCGCGAATCATTGTCCGAAATTGGTATTCAAGGTTTAACTGTTTCTGAAGTTAAAGGCTTTGGTCGCCAAAAAGGACATACTGAGCTATATCGTGGCGCAGAATATGTGGTAGATTTTTTACCGAAACTCAAACTAGAAATTGCGATTGATGACGAATTAGTTGATCAAGTTATCGAGGCAATTACTAAGGGTGCTAACACCGGAAAAATTGGTGATGGCAAAATCTTTGTATATCCATTAGAGCACGTGGTTCGGATTCGCACAGGCGAAACCGGTTCCGAAGCCCTATAGTTTGAGGAGCATCAAATGGAAAATGTAACAAATCAGATCTTTGAACTGCAATATGCCTTAGATACCTTTTACTTTTTGGTAATGGGTGCACTGGTTATGTGGATGGCGGCTGGCTTCTCAATGCTAGAAGCGGGTCTCGTTCGTGCAAAGAATACCACTGAAATTTTAACGAAAAATGTTTTATTATTCGCAATTGCGTGTACGGCTTATATGGTGGTTGGTTATGACATCATGTATGGCGGTGGTATCTTCTTAGAAGGCATTGCCGGTGGTGACAATTTAACAGCCGATGCTCTAGCCGCATCAGCTGAAGCAGGTTTTGATGGTGGCTCTGTTTACTCAGCAGCATCGGATTTCTTCTTCCAAGTAGTATTTGTGGCGACAGCGATGTCGATTGTTTCAGGTGCGGTTGCTGAACGAATGAAGTTATGGGCATTTGCTGCTTTTGCAGTAGTAATGACGGCATTCATTTACCCAATGGAAGGCTTATGGACTTGGGGCGGCGGTGACGTATTTGGCATGTACAACTTAGGTGACCTTGGCTTCCTAGATTTCGCTGGTTCAGGCATTGTCCACATGGCCGGTGCATCAGCAGCATTAGCAGGTGTAATCTTACTTGGTGCACGCATTGGTAAATATGGCCCTAATGGTGAAATTCGTCCAATTCAAGGCGCTAACTTACCAATGGCTACACTAGGTACGTTCATCTTATGGATGGGTTGGTTCGGCTTTAATGGTGGTTCTGTACTAAAACTTGGCGACATGGCCAGCTCAAACGCAGTAGCAATGGTATTTCTAAACACAAATGCTGCAGCGGCAGGTGGTGTTATTGCTGCACTTATCGTTGCTAAGTTAATGTTTGGTAAAGCTGATTTAACCATGATATTAAATGGTGCACTAGCTGGTCTGGTAGCTATTACAGCGGGTCCAGATACACCAACGCCATTAGTGGCAACAATGATTGGTGCTGTCGGTGGTGCGTTGGTAGTGTTATCAATCGTAACCTTGGACAAAATGAAACTTGATGATCCTGTAGGTGCTATCTCGGTTCACGGTGTAGTTGGTTTATGGGGTCTATTAGCAGTTCCATTAACTAACCCTGATGCGAGCTTTACAGCGCAATTGATTGGTGCCGCAACTATCTTTACTTGGGTCTTTGTAACAAGTTTTGTAGTCTGGTTAGTAATCAAAATGGTGATGGGTATCCGCGTCACTGCAGAAGAAGAGTACGAAGGTGTTGATTTAAGTGAATGTGGTATGGAAGCATATCCAGAGTTCACTAGTAATACTAAGTAAACCTTTTCTTAGTTAGTTTAAAATGTGGGCGACTCGTAATTCGAGTCGCCCTTTTTTATTGTCTGCTTGCAATCTATTTACCGACATATTATTTTAGGCTCCCGACTACTAGAAAGGCTATTCATTTATGGATAACTCAGCACAAGATACAACAGATTTTTTATCTATCGTAGTAAGATTACTCGGCCTGGTGATGTTACTTATTGGATTGTTCGTTGGTATTAAGGTGATTTTCCAAGCCTGGGAGCTCTATAAAGAACCCCAAAATATTGAACGCTTTGCTGACGCCATTGAACAAGGCTCACACCTCGATGTAATGCTTGCCAAGTTTACACCGCACCCCAAAGTAAACAACAGTGAGGCTGTTACCCAACAACCCCTACAAAAATCTGAAACCAGCACTGAGTCATTACGTCTTACATACTTTTTAGCATGGATAATCGCCGTATTATTACTAATGGTCATTGGTGGTCTTGCATCTAGCGCAATTAGAACAGGTGGCCAGCTTGCTTTATATGATTTACAGGTTAAGCGTTTTGCCCGACAGTTAATTGAGGAAGCACGTAAAACAGACCGCCGCGATTAAGTTAAGGTTCTGACTCTATACTTATCTCTTGTTCAACATAAGGCTCATAACTCCAACAATCACCAATAAAACGCCGATAGCGATCATGAAAGTAAATGGCTCACCTAGCAGATAAACGGCCAAACCAATGGTAAATATCGGCCCTAACATCCCAACGATACCCGTTTGGGCGGGGCCAATACGATGTATTGCCTCAGTCATCATAAAACTCGGAATCACGGTACTAAAGATAACAAGCATAATAAGCCACAACCAAGCTGAGTTCGTTATTGTTAGTTGAGCAAAATCTATAATAACTATGCCATGAATCAAGCCAAAAATGCTGGAAGCAATCATCGCAATACTGGTAAATAACCTACTGCCTAACTGCTTAATGAAAGAGCGGCTCAACAAGACGTAGAAAGCAAAACTTAAAGCCGAAGCTAAAACCAAGCTAACACCCTGAACGACATTATTGCCTGTTAGTTGCAACTCTTGTCCCATTACGACAAAAAGTCCTGAGTAAGTAATTATTAATGCTAAAACAAGGCGGCGAGTTAGGCCTTCATTGAATAAAAAATAACCGATCACTGCAACCATGAAAGGGTAGGTAAACAAGCTCAATCTTTCGAGCTGAGCACTGATCAACTCAAGTCCCATTAAATCCAATAATGAGGCGAGGTAATAACCTAAAAATCCCAGCAGAAATATAGATCTTAAGGTGGCAAAATTAAGTGACGATGATTTTTTTTCATATCGTAATAACCATATCAAGATCATTAGATAAATCGGCAACGCTAAAGTCATACGCAGAACTAATACTGCGTTAGCATCTAGGCCTTGTTGATACAAAAATTTGATAAATATTGATTTTAGCGAAAACAGCAAAGTGCCGAATATCGCCAAAAAAAAGCCTATCAATAGATTTTTATTGGTTAAATAGGTCAAGTTTGTGGTGTTCATATTCAAGATTGATATTTACCGCGGCGTTGAAATGAGAGTAGAAATAATATTCACGTTTCACTTTCACAGTGAACCACTGCGGCTTAATAAAGGAAATAAGACATTACTCGTATTTGGATTCACCCTTATACAGAGACATGTAATCTCATATAAATATATGACTACTGAAATGTCTACCCTTTCATACCTACTACAATGGTTAAATCTCTTCTGGCAGGCAACGCCTATTTTTGGTGGTATGGTTCACTCAACGTATGTACCGAGTTAACTAACCTTTCCATCTTTTCAGGCGCAATCGTTGGATGAATACCATGACCCAAATTAAAGACATGGCCTGTTTCACCCTTGCCAAAGCGAGCTAGTACACTGGCGACTTCTTGTTCTACACGATCAGCAGAAGCATAAAGCACGCAAGGATCCATATTACCTTGCAAGGTCACTTTATCGCCAACACGTTGTCGTGCTAGACCAAGATCAGTTGTCCAATCAAGACCAATAGCATCAACGCCAGTTTGTGCCATCAGTTCTAACCATTGACCACCGCCTTTAGTAAACATCGTAACAGGCACTATACGACCTTCACTTTCACGAGTTAATCCAGAGATGATTTTTTGCATATAGGCGAGAGAAAATTCTTGATAATTTTCAGTACTCAATGCGCCACCCCAAGTATCAAATAACATGATTGCTTGAGCGCCAGCAGCGATCTGAGCATTCAAATATGCTGTAACTGAATCAGCTAATACATTCAGTAAGGCATGCATTTGCTTTGGTGCATCAAACATCATGCCTTTGACTTTGGCAAAATCTTTACTCGAACTACCTTCCACCATGTAACACGCTAAGGTCCATGGACTACCACTAAAACCAATTAGTGGTACTTTACCGTCAATTTCACGCCTGGCTAAACGAATCGCATCCATCACATAACCCAGATTATCTTCCATATCTGGCACGCCAAGCTTAGCAATATCAGCCGCTGACTTAATAATATTAGTGAATTTAGGACCTTCGCCAGCAACAAAATGTAAACCCAGTCCCATTGCATCTGGAATAGTCAGAATATCTGAAAAGATAATCGCCGCATCTAAATCAAAACGCCGTAGCGGCTGCATTGTCACTTCGGCGGCTAGTTCTGGCGTAGTACACAAGGTCATAAAATCGCCCGCTTTCGCTCGTACTTCACGGTACTCAGGCAAATAACGACCTGCTTGTCGCATAACCCATACTGGCGTTTTATCTACTGGTTGACGTTGTAAAGCTCGTAAATAGCGATCATTTTTTAATTCTGGCACTGTAATCCTTCGACGTTTTTTGTTCTGAATTCTAGGCGCGGCCTAATAACTAAATATTTAAATAATCAAGTATACCTTCGCCTGCTTGGCGACCTTCCCAAACGGCGGTAACTACAAGATCTGAGCCGCGAACCATATCACCGCCGGCAAAGATTTTTTCATTGCTAGTTTGGAATGCACATTTACCATTTTCTGCCGCGATTACACGGCCGCCATCATCGACATCTACACCAAATTCAGCAAACCATGGCGCAGGACTTGGACGAAAACCAAAAGCAATAACGATTGCATCGGCAGGAATAATTTCTTCACTACCAGCTACAGGTTGCGGACTACGACGGCCACGTTCATCTGGCTCGCCTAAGGCGGTAGTAATTACTTTAATGCCTTCAACTTTACCATTACCCACAACTTCTATCGGTTGACGATTCCATAAGAACTCAACCCCTTCTTCGCGTGCGTTATTCACTTCACGTCGTGAGCCCGGCATATTTTCTTCATCGCGACGATAGGCACATTGCACGCTAGTAGCCCCTTGACGAATCGCAGTACGATTACAATCCATTGCTGTATCACCACCACCTAACACAATTACATTTTTACCTGCAAGATCAACGTAATTTTCTGGGTTTAAATCTAACAACTGTTTGTTATTGGCTACTAAGTAAGGCAACGCTTCATAAACACCAGGCATGTCTTCTCCTGGAAATCCACCTTTCATGAAGGTGTATGTACCCATACCGAGGAACACAGCATCGTACTCATCAAGCAAAGTCTGGAATTGAATATCACTACCGATGTCTGTATTCAATACAAATTCAACACCCATGCCTTCCAATATTTCACGGCGCCGTGTAACGACTTCTTTTTCAAGCTTGAATTCAGGAATACCGAAGGTTAATAAACCGCCAATTTCAGGGTGTTTATCATAGACCACCGGTGTAACACCGCCGCGCACTAAAATATCTGCACAGCCTAAGCCTGCAGGACCCGCGCCAATAATCGCCACACGCTTGCCTGTTGGTTTTACCCCCGACATATCTGGACGCCAGCCTTGTTCGAGCGCAGTATCCGTAATATATTTTTCAACCGAACCAATCGTCACCGCACCAAAACCATCGTTTAAGGTACACGCACCTTCACATAAGCGATCTTGTGGGCATACTCGTCCACAAACCTCGGGCAATGTATTAGTTTGATGTGCCAACTCTGCCGCTTCCCATATATTGCCCTCACTGACTAATTTCAACCAGTTTGGAATATAGTTGTGTACTGGACACTTCCATTCACAGTATGGATTACCACACTCTAAACAGCGTTCTGATTGCTCTGCAGCCTGCGGCTGTTGGAAGCTTTCGTAGATTTCACCAAAACCTTTAATGCGATTTTTTGCCTCAAACTTTTTTGGATCGTGTCGACCTACTTCTAGAAATTGAAACGTATTTTTATTAGCCATAATATTTATTTGCCCATTCTTACAGGTGTTTTATGCTGCTTTGCTTGGTGAGGACGACAGCAAGGTTGCTAGCGCTGCCGCTTTCGGTTTAACCAACCAGAATTGTTGCAAGCGTTGCTCGAACATATCTAACAATTGGTTACCCCAGTCACTGCCTGTTTCACGGACGTGATCTTCAATCAAACCTTTCAAATGCAAGACATGTTCAGATAAGTCACTGTTATTCATTCGAATCAATTCAACTAGTTCAGGGTTATAACGTTTGTCAAAGGTATCTTCGACATCAAGTACGTAAGCAAAACCACCAGTCATTCCAGCACCGAAGTTCAAGCCAGACTCACCTAATACCGCAACAACACCACCAGTCATATATTCACAACCGTGGTCTCCAATGCCTTCAACTATTGCCGTTGCACCCGAGTTACGAACAGCAAAGCGTTCGCCAGCCATACCCGCAGCATATAATTTACCGCCAGTCGCACCATATAAACAGGTATTACCCATAATGCTCGCTTGTTGCGTTGCAAAATGACTTTCTGGTGATGGGTAGATAACGAGCTTGCCCGCCGCCATACCTTTACCAACATAATCATTGGCATCACCTTCTAAGCGCATTTCTAAACCACCCGCGTTCCACACGCCAAAGCTTTGGCCTGCCGAACCTTTAAGTTGCATTCTTATAGGCGCATCACTCATGCCATAGTTGCCGTGATGACGGGCAATTTCGCCCGAAATACGTGCGCCAATAGAACGGTTAATATTACGAATATCATACTCAAAGAATCCGCCTGTTTTATTGGCAATGGCATCTTTCATGTCAACGATCATTTGTTCCGCTAATTCGCCTTTGTCATAAGGCGTATTTTTTGGCGCTACGCAATATTGTGGTTTATCGCTAGCAACACCTGCGTTTGATAATAATGGCGTAAGATCAAGTTTGCGTTGTTTATCGGTGATACCAGGCAAGATTTCAAGCAGATCAGTACGACCAATCAACTCCGCCATACTGCTCACACCAAGAATGGCTAACCATTCTTGTGTTTCACGGGCAACAAACTGGAAGTAGTTCATCACCATTTGAGGCAATCCAATAAAGTGTTTGCTGCGTAAGGCATCATTTTGAGTTGCAACACCGGTTGCACAGTTATTTAAGTGACAAATTCGCAAGAATTTACAGCCTAAGGCCACCATTGGACCAGTACCAAAGCCAAAACTTTCAGCGCCTAAGATTGCGGCCTTAATAACATCAAGCCCTGTTTTTAAACCACCATCTGTTTGCAGGCGAACTTTGTCACGCAAATCATTAGCACGTAGCGTCTGATGTGTTTCACTCAAGCCTAACTCCCAAGGGCCACCAGCATATTTAACTGATGACAATGGGCTTGCCGCCGTACCACCGTCATAGCCTGAAATAGTAATTAAATCAGCATAGGCTTTAGCTACACCAGCAGCAATCGTACCTACTCCGGCTTCAGAAACTAATTTCACTGAGATTAACGCGGCAGGATTCACTTGTTTCAAATCAAAAATTAGCTGTGCTAAATCTTCGATTGAATAAATATCATGATGCGGCGGCGGTGAAATCAGGGTAACGCCAGGAACCGAATGACGCAAAGTAGCAATCATTTGATTAACCTTACCACCTGGTAATTGACCTCCTTCACCTGGTTTAGCACCTTGGGCTACTTTGATCTGTAAAACTTCAGCATTAACCAAATAGTTTGGCGTTACACCAAAACGACCCGAAGCAACTTGCTTGATTTTAGAAACACGTTCCGTTCCATAACGAGCAGGATCTTCACCACCCTCACCAGAATTAGACCGCCCACCTAAGCGGTTCATCGCCGTTGCCATTGCTTCATGCGCTTCTGGTGATAAGGCACCTAAAGACATACCGGCACTATCAAAACGGGACAAGATTTTAGCTATCGGCTCAACTTGTTCTAATACTAGCGGTACATCAGCAGCTTTAAGCCCCAATAAATCACGCAATACCATCGCAGGACGCTCATTAACTAAAGCTGCATAGGTTTTATAATCATCATAATTACCACCTTGTACTGCTTTTTGTAGCGTACCAATAATATCTGGGTTGTAAGCATGATATTCGCCGCCGTGAACAAATTTCAATAAACCGCCTTGCTCGCGTTTTTTGCGATTATTCCAAGCACGATCTGCGACTGATTGTTGCTCAGCCTGCAGTTCTTCAAAGCCCGTGCCACTGATACGGCTAGTCGTAGCAGTAAAGCACTTATCCACTACGGCTTCATTTAATCCGATAATTTCATACAACTGACCACCACGATAGCTTGCTATGGTGGAAATACCCATTTTCGAAATAATCTTGAATAAGCCTTTATCGATACCTTTGCGGTAACGTTTACACACTTCAGGACGTGATAATTCTTGAATTTCACCGGTGCCAATCAAATCATTCAATGTGGCGTAAGCTAAATAAGGATAAACAGCGGTTGCACCGTTGCCTATCAATACCGCAAAGTGATGTGAATCACGTGCCGTTGCTGTTTCAACCACAATATTGGCATTGCAACGTAAACCCGCTTTAATTAAATGCTGATGCACCGCGCCAGTCGCTAATAAAGCGTGAACCGGTAATTGTTCTTTTGTTACGCCGCGATCACTCAATATCACAATAACCACGCCATCACGCACTGCTTGTTCAGCCTGTTCGACAACAGCATCAATTGCCGCTTCCAAACCTATTGATGCTGAATAAGCCAATGAAATAGTGACTGTTTTGTATTCGCTATTACTTTCACCTAATGTAATTAATTGGTGGAAGCGGCTTTCAGACAATACTGGCGAATTAACCACGACGCGTTGGGCGTGATCGGCCGCTTCTTCAAACAGATTACGTTCTTGGCCAAAACAGGTTTCCAATGACATCACAATATTTTCGCGTAGTGGATCAATCGGTGGATTGGTCACCTGTGCAAACTGTTGGCGGAAATAATCAAACAATGAACGTTCACGTTGTGACATAACCGCAAACGGGGTGTCATCACCCATTGAACCCATCGCTTCTTGTCCAGACTCACCTAAAACACGAATAACTTGATCGCGCTCTTCATAGCTTATTTGGAACAATTTTTCGTAAGTAGTAAGGTCACCACCTTCAAGTGTAGGCAAGGTTTCATCATCAGCCTTGTCTTCTAAGCGTTGCAGATGTGTTTCGATCCATTCGCGGTAAGGCTGCGCTTTTTTCAATGCATTATTAATGTCTTCAGGCAATAAGAACTCACCTGTAGAAGTATCGACCGCCAACATTTGTCCTGGTTTTAAACGACCTTTAGCGACAACATCTTCAGGTTTATATTTATAGACACCGACTTCAGAAGCAATCGTAATATGACGATCTTTAGTGATGATATAACGTGCTGGACGCAGACCATTACGATCTAAAGTACAAGCAGCATATCGACCATTGGTTAATACTACGCCAGCGGGACCATCCCAAGGCTCCATGTGCATAGAATTGTAGTCATAAAAGGCTTTCAGGTCTTTATCCATGGTGTTGTCATTCTGCCATGCCGCAGGCACTAACAAACGCATCGCTCGGAACATGTTGACGCCACCGGCCATTAAGGCTTCCAACATATTATCCATGCTCGATGAATCTGATCCTGTCACGCCAACAAGTGGACGAATATCATCCATATTGTCGATCAATGACGTAGCAAATTTGGCACCACGAGCCAAAGCCCAGTTACGGTTACCTTGCACTGTGTTAATTTCACCATTGTGAGCTAAATAACGGAAAGGTTGTGCCAATTTCCATTGTGGCCACGTATTGGTAGAAAAACGCTGATGAAACACACAGATAGCGGTCTCCATACGTTTATCTTTCAGATCTTTATAAAAGATAGGTAGATACGAAGGCATAACCAAACCTTTGTACGACACAACTTGTGATGACAAGGTTGGAATATAAAAAGCATCGTCATTCGTCACAGCTTTTTCAGCCAAACGACGTGCAATATATAAGTGACGTTCAAATGCCGCCACATCCATCTCCGCACCCGCATTCACAAATACCTGACGCATTATCGGCAATAATGCCAAGGCGGTCTCGCCACATGCGACTTCAGCATCGACGGGCACATCTCGCCAGCCTAATACTTCAAGGCCTTGCGCCGTCAGTTGTTGCGTAACAATCGCCTGATTAGTTTCGGCCTTTAAGGCATCTTGAGATAAAAATACCATACCCACGGCATAATTATCAGCTAGCGCAAAACCAAGCTCAGCGGCAATCGCACGGAAAAACCCATCGGGCTTTTTCATCAAAAGACCACAGCCGTCACCCGTCTTACCATCGGCACCAATTGCACCACGATGCGTTAGATTACCTAATGCTTCAATCGCAGTTTCAACTAACCAATGACTAGGCTTGCCATCCATCTGAGCGATCAGACCGAAGCCGCAGTTATCTTTTTCAAATTCTGGCCGATAAAGGCCTTGTGTTAATTCTGTTGGCTGACTCACGTCCGTACCTTCAAATGACAGTTAGCGCCTGTCTCCTCGTCACCCAAAATATAGATGAGGAGCACTGCCTTTAGAAATAAAAGACGGCAAATTGGATACCCTATTATAGCTATTGATCTAACACCATTCAATCACTAGACGATTTTTTACATGCTTGATATCCCCTACAAACTTCCCTAATTTCAATAAAATAGCTAAAATGTTATGTTGCTTTAAAGAAATATAATGGAAAAATCATGGATAAACCGGTAATTGGCGTTGTCATGGGAAGTAATAGTGACTGGCCTGTAATGCAAAAAGCAGTTGAGCAACTTGAAGCCTTTGGCATTTCTTATGAAGCCAAAGTCGTTTCCGCACATCGCACACCTGATGTACTCACGGAATATGCTGTCACAGCTAAAGATAGAGGCATCTCCTGCATTATTGCTGGCGCAGGTGGTGCGGCTCATTTACCGGGTATGTTAGCGGCAAATACCATACTACCAGTGTTGGGCGTACCAGTACCATCACGCTATCTAAAAGGACAAGACTCCTTATTATCGATAGTGCAAATGCCAAAAGGTATTCCTGTTGCAACTTTTGCAATTGGAGAAGCAGGCGCTGCTAATGCCGCATTATTTGCTATCGCACAATTAGCAACAACTGATAGCGATCTCGCTACAAAACTCGAACAATTCCGCAAAGATCAACATAAAGCGGTTTTAAATATGACGCTTCCTCCGCAATAACGCCTTACTTAAACTAAAGACTCACAACTATGATATTACCTGGCGCAACTCTCGGCATGCTCGGCGGCGGCCAATTAGGCCGTATGTTTACCACCGCGGCTCAAACTATGGGCTATAACGTCATCGTATTAGATCCTGATGCCAATAGTCCTGCAGGCATTATTGCTGACCAGCATATCTGTGCAAAATACACCGATGAAACCGCATTGCAACAACTGGCTGAACTATGCGATGCCGTCACCACCGAATTTGAAAATATTCCTGCTACAACCTTGTCTTTTCTAGAAGCTCAAACCGTTGTTCACCCATCATCACAAGCGCTGGCAACCACTCAAAATCGAATCGTAGAAAAACAATTTATTGCCTCACTTGGTATTCCTGTTGCACCATTTGCCGCCATTCGTTCAATAAATGATATTGATGCGATTGCTGACAGTTTTCAACTGCCCGCTATCTTAAAAGTGGCTAACTTTGGTTACGATGGTAAAGGCCAAGTCGTCTGTGAAACAATTGAAGCTGTACGCCAAGCATTCCAAGCGTTAGGTGAAGTTGAATGTGTGCTAGAACAGCGCATCAACCTTGAACGAGAAGTTTCTACGGTGTTAGCGCGAGGTCAATCAGGTAATATTACAAACTTTCCTTTAGCTGAAAACGTACATATCAATGGTATTTTGCACGCGACAACGGTTCCGAGTAGTGTACCCGTACAACAGGCACAGACAGCTATTCAAATGGCTGATAAAATCGCTGAAGGCTTAGGTTATGTTGGCATCATGGCTGTAGAGTTTTTCATTTCTCAAGAAGGCGATGTAATCGCTAATGAAATAGCACCTCGGCCACATAACTCAGGCCATTTCACTCTTGATGCCTGTGAAACATCACAATTTGAACAACAAGTACGTATGTTATGCGGCTTACCGTCTGGCAACTGTGAACTTAAATCCCCCGTAGTGATGATAAATATTCTCGGCGATATCTGGGGAAGTAGCGTGCCGCATTGGGATACATTGCTGTCGAGACCGAATAACAAACTACATTTATATGGTAAGAAAGAAGCGCGCCCTGGTCGAAAAATGGGTCACTTCAATGTGCTCGCCACTAGCATTGAACAAGCGGCAACCATTGCAGTCCAATCCTTTGAAAACTTGAAAGCGGACTAAATTAAAAAATCACTTGGGCATAGATCGAACAGATTTAATAACTAATGCAATTAAGAGGATATATCGATGGAAGATAACAACCCGACTCAAGTTCACATCACCGATATAAAAATGCCTTTTTGGTCTATGGTCATTTTTATGGTGAAGGCATCTATCGCTTCGATTCCTGCTTTTATCATTATATCGATTATCGGCACGATCGTTTTTAGTGTAATTGGTGGTTTTGGGCGGTTTTAATTTTTCAGAATACTCGACTTAAACAAGAATATCAGCCTTTAAATCTTACTAAAGGACGGGATAAAAGATCCCGTCCGGACTTAGATTTTATGCTGTAAAAGTAAGGCCTTAATTAAACATTAAAACGGAAATGCATTACATCACCATCTTTGATAATGTAATCTTTACCCTCTAAACGCCATTTACCGGCATCTTTTGCGCCTTGCTCACCTTTATTGTGAATATAGTCCTCATAACCAATAACTTCAGCTCGAATAAAGCCTTTTTCAAAGTCGGTATGAATAACGCCGGCACCTTGTGGTGCAGTAGCACCAACACGTACCGTCCAAGCGCGCACTTCTTTAACGCCAGCAGTGAAATAGGTTTGTAATCCCAATAAAGAATAACCGCTGCGAATCACTCGGTTTAAACCAGGCTCATCTTGACCAAGTTCAGCTAAAAACTCATTTTTTTCTTCATCATCCAGTTCGGCTATCTCAGATTCTATGGCGGCACAAATACTAACTATAGGTGCGCCTTCTTTTGCTGCGTATGCGGTCAAAGCGTCCAACAGTGGATTATTTTCAAAGCCATCTTCCGCGACATTCGCAATATACATCGTTGGCTTGATAGTGATCAGGTGAACCTCGTTCAACAATACCATTTGCTCAGCATCTAAGGTCATCGTTCTGACCAACTGACCTTGGTTAAGCACTTCACAAATTTCAGTTAATAATTCAAGTCGAGCTTTCGCTGTTTTATCGCCACCTTTTGCATCACGAGTGGTCTTAGTAATTGCTTTTTCGACGCTTTCTAAATCAGCGAGGCACAACTCTGTATTAATGACTTCAACGTCATCAAGTGGAGAGACCTTGTTCGCCACGTGAATAACATTGTCATCTTCAAAACAACGTACAACATGGGCAATAGCATCTGTTTCACGGATGTTGGCAAGGAACTTATTACCTAGACCTTCACCTTTTGATGCGCCAGCAACTAAACCAGCGATATCTACAAACTCCATGGTCGTTGGCAATATCCGTTCAGGTTTAACAAAAATCGCTAATGCATCCATCCGCGGATCAGGTACAGGCACAATGCCAACATTAGGTTCAATCGTACAAAACGGATAGTTTTGTGCATCAATACCAGCTTCTGTCAGCGCATTAAATAAGGTTGATTTACCAACATTGGGCAGGCCTACTATGCCGCATTTAAATCCCATGATATTTCCTATTGTGAATGTAGCCAGTTCATGGCTTTGTCTAAATTGCCTGATACTATATCTGGCAGAACCCTTAGCGAATTATCTATTGCCGTGAGAATAAGTTGGCGATCTGGCTGCGACGGTTTACTCAATACATAATCGGCGACGTGACGACTGTCTCCGGGATGATCAATACCTAAGCGACAGCGCAAAAAATCCTTACTTCCTGTTTGGGTAATAATGTCACGCAAGCCATTATGACCGCCATGGCCGCCACCGCGTTTTAAGCGAGCAATACCAGTAGCCAAGTCAAGCTCGTCATGAATGATCAGTGTATTCGTTAAGGGGATTTTGTAAAAATTGGCTAATGCTGCTACTGATTGCCCACTGCGATTCATAAATACTAGTGGTTTGAGCAGAAATAGTTTATGTTCAGAAAATTGGCACTGAGCCAACTGGCCATTAAATTTACTGTCAACGAAAAACGTTGCCGATAAATCATGTGCCAGCTGGTCCAGCCACCAAAAGCCAACATTATGTCGGGTGTGTTCATATTGAGGACCGGGATTGCCCAATCCAGCGATTAACCAGTTAGCCACTCACGCTCCTCAATTATTACTACTGAAAAGTATTACTCTGCTTCAGCAGTGTCAACCGCTTCATCTTCATCTTGGTCTTCATCAACATCTGCAGCAGGGCCACGAGGAGCATGAATACTAACAACAGCTTGGTCATAAGAAGAACGTTCGCCTTCTTCTAACTCTTCATCTTGGTTATGAGATAAAGCGTTTAGTGTTACACCAGCTGGTAATACAAGTTCAGATAAATGAATTGCTTCATCCATATCCAGTTTAGATAGATCAATGTCGATAGACTCAGGTAAATCTTTTGGTAAACAAGAGACTTCAACCTCTGACATTAAGTGAGCAATTAAACCGCCCGATTTAACACCAGGAGCAACATCTTCACCAATGAAATGCAGTGGTATATTCATTGTTAATGCATGATTTGCACTAACACGTAAGAAATCTGCATGCATAATTTTTACATCACTTGCAGGATGACGTTGTAAGTCTTTCAAAACAACTTGTTGTTTTTTACCATCAACATTTAGTGTCAAAATGTGAGAATAGAATGCATCTTCAGCAAGGTGACGTAAAAACTTGTTGTGCTCTACGGTAATCGAAATCGGTGCTTCTTCAGATCCGTATACAATCGCTGGAACATTACCCGCATGACGAAGACGGCGGCTCGCACCCTTCCCTAAGTCAGTACGTAGTTCAGCTTGAACTTCAAATAAATTTTTCATTGTTTTCTCCAAAATCATGAACAAAAATAATTTGTCCATTAAAAATACCGCCTTACGGCGGCGCTTTGCCTCCCCGCGACCAGGGTCAGCATATAAAGAACATAAACTGCTCTTTGCAACCCGCTAAACAATTATTTTTAGCGTGGTTAATCCATATACAAGGAGCTAACAGATTCCTCGTTACTTATTCTATACATCGCTTCAGCTAGCATTTCAGCAATACTTAACTGGCGAATAGTCTTACAATTTCGGGCATTTTCTTGTAGTGGGATGGTGTCTGTAACAATCAGTTCATCTAATACCGACGCTTCAAGATTATCAATCGCGGCTCCAGATAAAACGGCGTGAGTACAATAAGCAACTACATGTGTCGCACCCTGTTTTTTCAACGCTTCAGCCGCTGCGCACAAAGTGCCCGCAGTATCGACCATATCATCAATCAAGATACATGCCCGACCTTCAACCTCACCAATAATATTCATTACTTTGGCAACATTGGCTTTAGGACGACGTTTATCGATAATGGCCAGTTCAACACCTAAATGTTTTGCGAGTGCTCTTGCACGCACTACGCCACCGACATCAGGTGAAACAACCACTAAATCGTTGTATTTATGCTTCCAGATATCGCCTAGCAATACCGGTGAGGCATATACATTATCTACTGGACAGTCGAAGAAGCCTTGGATTTGATCAGCATGTAAATCAACCGTTAGTACACGATCTGCACCAACGCCAGTCAACATATTAGCCACTACTTTAGCGCTAATCGCCACACGAGCAGAGCGTGGTCTGCGATCTTGGCGAGAATAGCCAAAATAAGGGATAACCAGAGTAATTCGTTTTGCGGATGAGCGACGGATAGCATCTGTCATTACCATCAGCTCCATCAGATTATCATTGGTAGGGCGAGATGTTGGCTGCACAATGAACACATCTTTACCACGAACATGATCAAGAATTTCGACCATGATCTCACCATCACTAAACTTTTCGACCGTGGCTTTACCAAGCGGTACATTAAGAAATTGAGCGATACTTTGTGCGAGGACTGGATGAGCGTTGCCGCTAAAAACCATCATGCTGTTATCAGCGGTGCGTTCTTGTAACTTGAGGAGTCTATTTTTTGTCACAGTTTATAATGCCGAATGTTCTGTCAAAAGAGAATGGCTGGGGTACCAGGATTCGAACCTGGGAATGCAAGGATCAAAACCTTGTGCCTTACCGCTTGGCGATACCCCAACTGTAAAAAAATCATTCTAACATTTGCAGCCACATTATGACTTCTTTTTTTTGAAGCCTTCAGTTAAATGTAACTTTAGTGGCGAGATATTATACCCTTTTGCCACAAATCCTTGCCATGATTCTGGCAAGTCATCCATTATTTTTTGCGCTTGCTGTTGACTGTTAACAGCAACAAAAACACATCCTCCCGTCCCAGTCATTCTTGCTTGGCCGTACTGCGCTAACCAAGATAATGATTCGGCCACAGCTGGATAATGGTCTTTCACTACATCTTCACAGACATTTCTGCCTTCCCCCGAAAGGAAGCGCGATATTGTGATTGGTTCACAGTCTCTCGTCAACTCCGTTGTAGAAAATATTTCACTAGTTGACACCTGACATGGCGGGACAATGACCATATACCAGGGCTCAACTGGTGAAATCGGACTTAATTTTTCACCCACGCCTTCAGCCCAAGCAGCCTGACCATGAATAAAAACGGGAACATCTGCGCCTAATTCCAAGCCAATTCTCGCTAATTCATCATTTGATAACTGACAATCCCATAGCTGATTAAGCGCGACTAATGTGGTGGCGGCATTGGAGCTTCCACCGCCTAAACCACCACCCATAGGTAGACGTTTATTTAAAGAAATTAGGGCGCCTTTAGTAATGCCCGCATGTTGCTGTAATGCCCTTGCCGCGCGAACGATTAAATTACTATCATGCTCAACGCCCTCTATTTGCGTCAATAATTGAATATTGGGCGTATGAGTAGGCTCAAAAGACAAGGTATCGCCATAATCTAAAAACTGAAATACCGTTTGTAACTCATGATAGCCATCACTGCGGCGGCAGGTAATATGCAAAAAAAGATTTAATTTTGCAGGTGATGGCCAAGCGGTCACTCGATATGATTCCATCTGGTAACAGCGAGTCGAAGACTAAGATCTTGATTCTTAATAAAGATCTTAGTGGGCAGAGAATAGTTTCCAAAGGGCACATATTTTAATAAGCTAATATCCCAGTCTTGCTGAACAAGATGCGTTACTTGCCCTTGCGCATCTAACTCTAATCGATCAACTTTGATTGAAGAATATGGAATTCCGCGCACCCAATCTCGTAATGCACTAACGGGTAGCTGGATGCCAAGGGCTTCTTTTATTAATACTTCGGGATCAGTCGCTGATATTTTCTGGCCATTGGTCATGGTTAACACCGCTTGACGGTCATCACCATCAAGGGTGACGCCCCCTTGAGAAAAAGGGCCTTCTATCTTGATTTGATAAGCACCGTGGTTTTCTTGCCAACGTAAGCCGGCATTCCACCCTTCTTTGCCTTGTGTAATCGCTGTGCGTCCTTGTAGTTGCCACTGATCAAACTTAACTAAAGCCTTATGCCGCAACTGCCATAATAAATCGGGCTCACTGGCTGGTCGTTGTTGCCAGAGAGGTGCGCAGGCTGTAGCAATCAACGAGAGAGCAATAACGGCCACTAATCTCATTAATAATCTCACAGGCCAAATCGAGACATCGTATTTAAGATCAGCTTATTGGTAGCATCTTTTTTCAAGCCATCATTCCACGCTTTTTTTGCTTCTAAGTATTTGCCTTGTTGCCATAAAATCTCACCTAAATGAGCTAAAAACTCTGGATCGGCTTGAATTGCAACAGCCTGTTTGATAAGCAGTTCTGCTTGAACCAAATCGCCTAAATGATAATGCGCCCAGGCCAAGCTATCCAAATAAAAAGCATCATTCGGGCTTAGCTCAACCGCTTTACTTATCAATACTAGCGCTTCTTGATGACGGTCTGTTCGATCAGTCAAGGTGTAACCTAGCGCATTTAAGGCATGACTATTGTTAGGCTCTTTTTCTAAAATAGCGCGTAGGTCCTCTTCCAAAACACTTAAATAATTCAGTGGCTCGGCAACCATAGCTCGCCCATAAAGCAATTCTGTTTGTCCTGGAAATTGCTTTATGGCCTCGTTGTATAAATCAAATGCCGCTTGATCTTGAGCACGCTCTCTTAAAAATGCTGTTTCAAATAAGTAATATTGTAGCGCTTTGGTTGGCTGTTCTTTGCGTAGTAATTGTAAGTGCAACCTAACCTTATTCATTTGACCGCTATCCGCTAATAGATTGATATAGCTCGACTGAGCAGCCTCAAAACGTGGACTATCTGCAGGTACAGATTCAAACCAAATCATTGCGGATTCATTGTTATGATTTATTTCTTCTGCCAAACCCATGAAATACGACGCTTGTTTGCCGTTATCTCCTAATGCGATCA
Organism: Pseudomonadota bacterium; assembly: GCA_030576275.1. GTDB lineage: Bacteria > Pseudomonadota > Gammaproteobacteria > Nitrosococcales > Methylophagaceae. The sequence continues at coordinate 25,366 of JALIBN010000012.1, forward strand.
ATTGACTGAAGTAACGCTTAGCCTCTATGCCTTCTTGCTCTTGAATGGCTATTAAACCTAAGGCAAAGATAACTTCTTCGTTCTCTGGAAAGTCACTATTAAGCTGCAAAAATATAGTGCGAGCCTCGGCCGTTTTATTATTTTCACCCAGTAGTTTTGCATACGAGAAACGTATATTTTCACTAGCGTCTTTATGGGTGGCCAGTTTTTTCAGCAAGGCAATGGCCGTTGTTCCTTTGCCCATTCTTTGTAATATTTCTGCTTTTAAAATAAGCGCGTCTTCGCGCGTAGATTGTTCTTCGAGCACTTTATCAGCATGAAGTAGCGCACTATCGTAATGCTTATAAAATGCCGCCATCCGCGCATAAGCAAAAACGGCTTCCGGTTCATTATCTTTATAGGCTTTTAATTGCTCCAGCACACTTATTGCTTGTTCTGGTTGTGCAAGTTCAATCAAAGTTTCAGACACCCGCGCCAAATAAGTTTGCGATTGTTCAGGAGCCAACGCTAATGCCGTATTTACATCTTTGATAATGCCATCATAATCACCTTTCAACACTAGAAAAGGCACTTGCATGATATAAATATCGGCATTAGTCGGATCAACCTCAATCCACCTCTTTAATGCGCGATTGATTCGCGGTTGACTACGGGTGAAATTGGCAATTTGTGTTGCGCGCGCAGCCACTGCGGGAGAATCAACTAGATTTGCCGCATTGTTATACAGGTCTGCCGCTATGCCTATCTCCCCCCTTTGACCCGCTATCTCAGCTGTCAAAATATCATAGACCAGCTCTGCACTTAACGGTAAGGAGGGCTGGTCTATGGGTAATTCTTCTGTAGGAGCGAGTTGCGGCGACGCGACTTCTATTGGTTGAGCAGGCGTAACAGCGCACGCTACCAATAATACTGATGAAGCGAAAACCACGCTTCGTTGAAAAGATGACACTGAACGAAGCCAATGCAATGATAATAAATCCATAATAAAACAACCTGAACGATTGATTTTGGTAGAATGGCACATTGATTTAAACAATCTGCCCCCAAAATATTAATTAACGGTTGTAGAGTTTACCAGCATTTAACGATGACTTATCACCAAAAAATATGCAATTTGTAACCTACGGCATCAACCACAACACTGCACCTGTAAGCATTCGTGAAAATATTGCGTTTAATGCCGATGTGCTACCTGCGGCCCTAGCTTCGCTCAAACAGCAGCCTTATGTCCTTGAAGCGGTCATTTTGTCGACCTGTAACCGCACTGAAATTTATTGTTATATTGATGATGATTGCCAGTTTCTTATTAATAAGTGGTTGCATGAGTTTCATTTACAAGCGGAAGATTCATTAAACGAACATCTGTATTGCCATCAAGGAAACGACGCGATGCGACATTTATTACGTGTTGCCTGCGGCCTAGATTCGATGGTACTGGGTGAATCACAAATTCTCGGACAGATTAAAACCGCTTATAGTGATGCGCTTAACGCTGAAACATTAGGCAAAATGTTAGGGAGATTATTTCAACATGCATTTACCGTTGCCAAACAAGTCCGCACCGATACTGCGATTGGTGATAGCCCTGTATCTGTCGCCTTTGCAGCCGTCAGCCTCGCCAAACAAATTTTCACTAATTTAGCAGATTCCACAGCATTATTAATTGGCGCTGGTGAAACTATTGAATTAGTAGCCCGTCACCTGCATGATAACGGAGTTGGTCGTATTATTATCGCCAACCGTACAATCGAGCGCGCCCACGATTTAGCAAAGCAGCTTGGTGGTTATGCTATTAGTTTAAGTGAAATGCCAAACCACTTAGCCGAGGCAGATATTGTAATTAGCTCAACAGCAAGTCAACTGCCGATACTAGGTAAAGGCACGGTTGAACGAGCACTAAAAAAACGCAAACGCCGACCTATCTTTATGGTCGATATTGCCGTGCCGCGTGACATCGAGCCTGAAGTGGGTAATTTAGAGGATATCTATCTTTATTGTGTTGATGATTTACAGGGCATCATTGAAGAAAACCTGCAATCGCGACGCGAAGCGGCAGTGCAAGCAGAAGAAATTATCGATAATCAAGTCGAACACTTCCTTGCTTGGTTACGCACACAAGATGCGGTACCAGTAATTAGAGCCATTCGTGAAAAAGCTGAGCTCGAAAGTGAACACTTACTTGAAAAAGCTAAAAAACAACTAGAACAAGGTCTACCCGTTGAGGCCGTATTAAATGATCTGGCTAGAACACTAACCAATAAGTTATTACATGAGCCAAGTAGACAGCTACGTCAATCGGGCTTTGATACCGACAACAATTTAATTGAAGCAGCGCGTAGCCTCTTCAATATTAAGGATTTACCGTGAAAGACTCCATAAAAAATAAGCTAGAAAGCTTAATTGAACGCCAAGAAGAAATTAGCGGTTTATTATCCGACCCTCAAACTATGGCCGATCAAAATAAATTTCGCACACTATCCCAAGAATATGCGCAATTAGAGCCTGTAGTGCAAAACTTCACTGCCTATAAAATGTCTTTAAAAGCTATTATTGATGCTAAAAGTATGATGCAAGAAGATGATGCTGAAATGCGAGAAATGGCTAAAGAGGAACTTGCGGAAGCGGAAGCCGACGAAAAAGTGCTCGAGCTCACCTTGCAAAAACTCTTATTACCTAAAGATCCCAACGATCAGCGAAATATCTTCCTTGAAGTCCGTGCAGGTACGGGTGGTGATGAAGCGGCTCTTTTTTCTGGTGATTTGTATCGTATGTACACTCGCTATGCTGAATCCAAACGTTGGAATGTAGAAATCATCAATGCCCAAGAAGGTGATCATGGTGGCTATAAAGAAGTAATTCTTCGTATCGTCGGTGATGGCGCCTATTCACGGCTCAAATTTGAGTCTGGTGCTCACCGTGTACAACGTGTTCCAGAAACTGAATCACAGGGACGTATCCATACTTCTGCCTGCACGATCGCCGTGATGCCAGAAGCTGATGAGATTGATGAAATTGAAATTAATCCAGCGGATTTGAAAGTCGATACTTTCCGCTCGCAAGGTGCCGGTGGGCAACATGTTAATACTACCGATTCCGCTATTCGAATCACGCACATTCCAACCGGCACCATCGTCGAGTGTCAGGAAGAACGCTCACAGCATAAAAACCGTGCTACGGCGATGTCAGTCCTGAAAGCTCGCATCATGGCAGCCAGACATGAAAAACAAGATGCAGAACAAGCAGAAACGCGTAAATCATTAGTCGGTAGTGGTGATCGTAGTGAACGGATCCGCACTTACAACTACCCACAAGGCCGGGTAACCGATCATCGCATCAACCTGACCTTATACAAGCTAGCTGAAATTATGGGTGGCGACCTAGACCAAGTTATTGAACCGCTAATTAATGAATATCAAGCAGATCAGCTAGCTTCGTTAGCAGGTGAAAATGAGCTATAACCTCTAACATGATTGCATGTTAATTAGATTCGAATTAAGGAGACCTCGTGGCTGTTAAAGAACAACTATCCCAACAAGACTATGTCCAAAAATGTAAAAAAGCAGCTGAGCAAGGTCATATCATTGCACAAAATACCTTAGGCTTTCTTTATCTCAACGGTCAAGGCGTTAATAAAGATTATACCGAAGCTGTAAAATGGTATCGCCGCGCCGCTGAACAGGATTATGACGTGGCCCAGTTCAATCTTGCCATCATGTATAAACTGGGCAATGGTATTGAACAAAATCATACACAAGCCCTAAAATGGATGACTCTCGCTGCAGTACAAGGACATGCTGATGCACAAAGCAATCTTGGTAATATGTATTACCAAGGTTTAGCAGTGATGCAGGATTATGTGATGGCCTATAAGTGGTGGTTACTGGCTGAAAACAATGGTTGCAAGGATCTTGACCACAACAAAAAAGAGTTATTGAAAAAAATGCAGCCATCTCAAATCAATGATGCTGAACAATTAGCCCAAGAGTGGATACAACAACATGATAAATAAACTCGACTCTCTTTTTACTACGACATCACATCTAACTATTTAGACTAAGTTCTATAATTGGTTCCTCAAACTATAGGCATAATATGAAAACACCCAATCGACTCCAGCCCTTGGTAGATGATGGCTTAGTAGATGAAGTCATTCGCCGCTTAATGAGCGGCAAAGAAGCAGATGTCTATGTTGTGCGCTGCGGTAATGATATCCGTTGCGCTAAAGTCTATAAAGAAGCGGCAAAGCGTAATTTCAAACAGGCAGTGCAATACCAAGAAGGTCGTAAAGTACGTAATAGTCGCCGAGCCCGTGCGATGGAAAAAGGTTCTAAATTTGGTCGAAAGCAACAAGAAGAAACGTGGCAAAATGCTGAAGTAGATGCGCTATATCTGTTAGCGGGTGCAGGAGTTCGCGTACCACAACCCTATGATTGCTTAAATGGCGTGTTGATTATGGAGCTAATCACCGATGAGTCGGGTGAAGTTGCACCACGATTGAATGATGTCTCTATGTCAGCCGAACAAGCGGTAGAAGATCATGCTTTAGTCATGCGTGATGTAGTTCGCATGCTTTGTGCTGGCGTGGTTCATGGTGATCTATCGGAATTTAATGTACTGGTAGACGAATATGGTCCGGTGATTATTGATCTTCCACAGGCCGTTGATGCCGCAGCAAATAATAATGCTCAAGCCATGTTAACGCGTGACGTTAATAATATGGCTCGCTACTACAGTCAGTTCGCGCCCGAACTTATTAACACTCAATATGCTAAAGAAATCTGGGCATTATATGAAGATGGCAAATTAACACCCGATGTCGAATTAACAGGCCTTTATGCAGAAAGTACTGAAGTAGCAGATGTTGATGCTGTGATGTTAGAAATCCAATCTATCTTAGCCGAAGAAGATGAGAAACAAGCACGCTTGCGTGAAGCGGATGAATCTTAAAACTGTCTATTTGAAAAAAGGTGTCTCGCATTGTGTGCAGACATAATCAAATCCAGCGGTAAATTGATGATATGTTGATTGCAGACAGCTACTGCATTGACAAAAATTGTCGGCTTCAGAACTATCACTAATGGCCGTATCAACTAAAACTTGGCGTGCGATAAAAAACTCGGCAATCGCTTGTTTCATCATGGCAGTAGATTGGGTATCGCGATCAAACTGCACTAAGGCTTCTTGTAATAATTCAATTTGGTCAGACATAAGCTGAATCAACTTGCCGACGTCTAAGACCTTAAGTGCTTGCTGATGTTGTATGGCATCAACGATAAGCGTATTTTGAGGATCAATCGTCGAAACACATTTCAAAGCGATGACGGTATGTAAGTTGATAAACAGCTCATCAAGTGATGCTGCTAACGCTTCCGGCATCGACTCAATATCACCTATTGGCATAGTGACTTGCAGTGTCCGAATCTCATTTTCTATAGCCTCAATCTGCTGATCATAATGCAGATTTTGTTCGGCGTGATTAATAAAGCTCATTATTGCTTATTCCTGTGCCAATTAATACAAGCCCTTCTACAACCGTTAGGAAACGTTGTCAACACCATTAACATCGCAGTCTAAAACCGCTTTAACATAAGGTAGCTTATACCGGTTTAGTACCTAGAATATCCAAGGCCACTGCTTGAGCGACTTTAATACCATCGATCGCCGCAGAGAAAATACCACCAGCGTAACCTGCACCCTCTCCTGCAGGATATAAACCACGGGTATTAATGCTTTGGAAATTTTTACCACGTTGGATACAAATAGGCGCCGATGTGCGTGTTTCTACACCCGTCAAAATAGCATCCGCCATTGCAAAGCCTCTGATCTTGTCATCAAACTTCGGAATCGCTTCACGAATGGCTGCAATAGCATATGACGGTAAAACTTGAGTTAAATCGCCCAAGGCTACACCTGGTTTATAAGAAGGGGTCACAGTACCCAATTCTGTTGAAGGCTTGTTTTTCAAAAAATCACCGACTAATTGAGCTGGTGCCATGAAGTTACCGCCACCCACTTCATAGGCTAATTTTTCTAAGTCACGCTGCAAATCAATACCCGCTAATGGGTAACCAGGGAAATCAACTTCAGGGTCAATACCCACCACAATTGCCGCATTGGCATTACGTTCATTACGTGAATACTGTGACATTCCATTAGTGACTACTCCGCCCTCTTCTGATGAAGCTGCTACTACAGTTCCTCCAGGACACATGCAAAAGCTATAAACACTACGGCCATTTTTACAATGGTGAACTAATGAATAATCGGCGGCACCTAAAATAGGGTTACCAGCTTCTTCACCATAACGCGCCTTATCAATCACCGACTGCGGATGCTCAATACGGAAACCAATCGAAAATGATTTTGGTTCGATAAATACACCATATTCTAATAACATTTCGAAGGTATCACGCGCACTATGGCCAACCGCTAAGATAATATGCTCGCCCTGCAATGTTTCTCCATTACTCAGGGTTACACCAGTAATTTTGCCGCTGTTATTAGGCGTGTCACCATCGAGCTCTCGCTGAATGCTTTCTACTTTACTCTCAAAACGAATTTCACCGCCAAGGCTAATAATTTCGTTACGCATATTTTCGACCATTTTAACCAGCTTGAAGGTACCAATATGCGGCTTGCTGACCATTAGAATTTCTTCTGGTGCGCCGGCCTTAACAAATTCGTTTAATACTTTACGGCCTAAAAATTGTTTATCTTTAACCTGACTATAGAGTTTTCCGTCAGAAAACGTACCTGCGCCACCCTCACCGAACTGAACATTGGATTCTGTTTTTAACTTACCATTTTTCCAAAAATCCCAAGTGTCTTGTGTACGCGGCTTAACGGCTTGGCCACGCTCTAAGACAATCGGCTTTAAACCCATTTGCGCTAATACTAAGGCGGCTAAGATGCCGCAAGGTCCAAAACCAATAATAATAGGACGCTCTTGGTTCTCTGCAGGAAAATCAGCAGGCGCTTGTGCCACAAACTTGTATGACGTGTCAGGGGTCACGTTGACGAAAGATTGCTTGGCAAACTTTTCCAATACTGCCTTTTCATTCTCATCTGATAACGTCACATCCAAATGATAGATCAGCAGGATATTTGATTTTTTCCGTGCATCATAACTACGCTTAAAGATAGAAAAGCTCAGCAATTCATCCCTTTTAATGCCGAGGGTTTCGACGATGGCTGCAGGCAGTTCATCTTCTGTGTGATGTAGCGGTAATTTAACTTCAGTGAGTCGTAACATGATTGTGTCGCTTGCTTATAAGTGAAAAGTTTTAATTGCGCAATTTTAACATGGCTAGACAGATGTCGTATTTATATAGCAACCAATGGTTAAACAAATAAGCCTGCACTGTAACCGGAGGACCATGCCCATTGAAAATTATAGCCGCCTAGATGACCAGTGACATCAAGCACTTCGCCGATAAAATAAAGCCCTGCTTGTTGCTTGACCTCCATCGTTTTCGAACTAATGCCGTCAGTATCAACGCCGCCCAAAGTGACTTCTGCCGTACGATAACCTTCAGTCGCCGAGGGTTTTACTATCCAATTATTAATATGCTCACCAATCGTTATTAATTGTTTATCGTTGAATTCGGCCAATGCTAGGTTTGAAGATCCAGCCCACCACAAAGTTTGTAATTCATTAACTAGAGTCTTAGACAATTTATGACCTAAAATGGTTTTTAACAAACTTTTGCCATGTTGCTGTTTCACTTCAAGTAACCATTTTGCCGCATCAAGATAAGGCATTAAATTGATCGCCACCTCATCGCCCGGCGACCAGTAATTAGAGATTTGTAAAATAACTGGGCCACTGATTCCACGATGGGTAAATAACATGTTTTCACTAAATTCTCGACCATTACAGCTCACGACAACTTCTAAAGCTAGTCCGGCTAAGCGCTCACAGACAAGCTTCATAGCATCGCTAAACATAAAGGGAACTAAGCCTGCTTGTCGCTCAGTGAGGGCTAAAGAAAATTGCTTGGCAATGTCGTAACCAATTCCACTTCCGCCCAAAGAAGGAATCGACAGCGCGCCCGTTGCCACCACCAGCGACTGACATTCGATACTAAGTTTACTACTGGCCTGCGTAAAATTTAGACGATAACGATTGTGCTTATGTTGAGTTTGATTTTTATTTGAATCTGACGAGTCATTAGTCGCTAATGATTTGATCGTGTTGATTTCACAATCCGTTTTAATCTCGACACCAGCTGACTCGCATTCCTCCAACAACATAGCCAAAATTTCTTTCGCCGAATTTTTACAGAATAACTGACTGTGTAGGCGCTCTTCATACTCGATGCCATAGCGTTCAACCATGGCGATAAAATCCCACTGACTATAGCGTTTTAATGCCGCTTTACAAAAATGCGGGTTAGCTGAAATAAAATTATCCGCTTCAACAAAATGGTTGGTGAAATTACAGCGGCCACCACCTGACATTAAAATTTTCTTGCCTATCTTATTGGCTTTTTCCAGCACCAATACCCGTCGCCCACGTTGCGCAGCGGTAAACGCGCAAAGTAATCCCGATGCACCGGCACCTAAGATAATGACATCGTAATTCTTTGAAGATGATTTCACTGAGACTTTATCCGAACATTATGAATATCACCGCGCCAAGCTGCTTAGCGAATATCACTTTATAATTGGTAAATCCTAAGGCTCAAACATTCGCCTCCCCAGACTTGGTGGGGCTTTATGGCTTCGTTAGATTGTATTACTCTTTAACGGATGGTTATGCCTAGGGTCGAGCTAAGGATCCCATCATTATGAGTGATGTTTCATTTAGTCTGATTCAGAATGGCGCCGGACTAAACGTCCATGTATTCAATAATATACAGGTTACTGAATGAGATTTAAAGCTAGAAAGACTATGCTGAGTCACATATTATCCATGCTCAGAGTATAAAAACATTCGACTCTTTTATGTAATTACTAGAGACTTCAGGACTCAACAATATCTTGCTTGAGTTGCGTCTACCTCTATTGTAGTAATCGATAAAATTTAGTTGGAACAGAATATGAATGATAAATTATCCAAGAGTTGCGACTCTGGATTGATTCAAGCGATGGATCGTCTCTCAAAAACACTTGATAGCTTTTTACCTGATGACCAAAGGCAAACCCAATCATTATTACCAGATGCCCTTGCTTATCGCTGGCAATATAGTCAAGGGATGTTTATACGGGGGGCTTTAGTACCCGTATTGTCACCTCAACTCATTTCATTCTCCAATCTCAGAAATATCGATAAGCAGATTGATCAATTGTATAACAATACACGTCAGTTTGTTAACGGTTTCCCAGAAAATAATGTACTAATGACGGGCGCTAGAGGAACCGGTAAGTCTTCATTAGTACGAGCGTGTCTCGAGGCATTTCACAACCAAGGGCTACGCCTTATTGAAGTTGAAAAAGAGCACCTCAATGATCTCCCCGATATTCTTAACCTGATTAGAAATAACAAAGAGAAATATTTGATATTTTGTGATGATCTTTCCTTTGAAGAAGGCGAGAATAGCTATAAAGGCTTAAAAACCGTTCTGGATGGTTCTATTGTCGGCTCACTAGAAAATGTACTCGTTTATGCCACATCAAATAGAAGGCACATGATCACTGAGCGTATGAGTGACAACTTTGAACACAGAAATGATAATCAAGGTGAAATACATCCAGGTGATGCCGTAGAAGAAAAAATCTCTCTCTCGGATCGTTTTGGTCTACAGCTTACGTTCTACAGCTTTAATCAAGATCAATATCTAGATGCAGTCAGCCATTGGCTAAACAGTTTTGGTATTAAGCTTTGTGATGATGAGAAGATTCGTTTTGAAGCCATCCAGTGGGCGACAGGACGAGGAACTCGTTCTGGTCGTATAGCTTGGCAGTTTGCAAGAGATTATGCAGGAAGAAAAATGATGGTTGATGCGGATGAGCTAAATTCAGACGTCAGATAAACGTTCTAAACTTGTCAGGCGTCATTAGACAAGATGATGAACAGGAAGTTAATTTCTAAATTGATGTTGTGATACAACTACAAGAGGATTGTAGAGTTTAAACCCTTACCCATTGCGGGTAAATTAGTGGTGGCTATACCTAGATTCGAACTAGGGACCCCATCATTATGAGTGATGTGCTCTAACCAACTGAGCTATATAGCCATACTAAGTAGGGCATTTTACGATGCCATAAATAAAACATCAAGAAATTACTTAATTTATTTACAACCAATCCGTTAATTGGACACCAAAACCGATACTATTCGAGTAGGCGTCGTAATCAATAAGGCTTTCACCATAGCCATTAAACCATTGAACATAGCCCCTTACGTTGTTTGATAAAGGGAAACTCCAGTTTAATTGAAACGCACCATGATTATCGCTCGTACTTAAGTTATCTCTAATCATGAAATCAAAGTTTTGGTTTCCTCTTTTATATAAACCAATAAACTCAAAGTTACCTAAATAATCATCGATATCTGGATTATTGTCATCTTCCAATTTTTCAGGAATTCGCCACCATGGTTTTGCAGAAAAAAACCAGTTGCCTTTTTCAAAGATAAAATCGGCATACACCCTATTCCAGCTTCGCGATAAAGTACCTGCTTGACCATTTGATTGGTGGACTATCCCAGTACGGACAACAGAGTTATGGAAGCCAAAAATAGTCGTGTCATTTCTAAATGATAACCACATTTCTGGCTCGTGGTTCGACTCCCGAAAAGGTGAAGAGCCCGCTTTATTAAATTGTTGCCAGAAAGATCGGTTGGTATAAGCCGCGTAAAGGTCACCCTGACCATTAAATAAACCACGTGCTAGTGGCACTTTCAGACTAAGTTGAAATTTGGTTTCCCATGGTTGAAAATGCACGTTCTTATCGGGAAACGCTTCTTTGAAGGGCGCCTCGTGTGGTGATGCCAGATTATTACTGATGATAATATAATTAGGCTTGTGTGGATGTAATGAAAATGGATTGTTGTTCTCTGATTCAAATGATAATCGACGGGCTAATGCCGATTCAACAGTGACCATGCCATCTTCATCCGGCAAGGCAATTTCCGCCGTATTGGCATCACTAGAACGTTTAATTCTTAACTTATCACAACGTGATTTTAATTCTCCAATCGTGACCGTATCTGCTGACATCGCCAGCTGCTCTTGCAGACATTGGTCAATATTTGTTGCTATAGCAAACTGCATGGAAAAGATCCCCCAGCAACCGGCCAACAAACTCATCATAAGTTTCATTTCAATTTCATCCAAAAATCAGTTAGTTATCAACCATACTTTTATCACTATTATTCCTTATTTCAATCGAACACTAAACCGTAATACCAAAGCAATCAATAGAAACACCATCTGTCCCAATACGAAATATAACCATTGTGCATTCAATAGCGGCACGGCGACGCTCGCGACAGCCGCACAAATCGACATTTGGATAAAACTTTGCATCGCCGCTGCCGCACCACGGTTATCTGGAAAGCAGTCTAAAGCCAAAATAGTCACTGCAGGCATGATGATCGCCATTCCTAATGAATACAGTACCAAGGGTGGAATAACCGTCATAATCTGCGCTTCAAATAGCGAGGCTTGAATTATATTAATAGTAACTGCTATCGCCATAACCCCAAGCCCTACATTTATTGTTCGTTTCGTTGGCCAGTAATGTGCCAGCCGGCTACTGATATAAGAGCCCACCATCATGCCGCCAACCATTGGCATAAATTGCAGACTAAAGTCATGACGATCCAGCCCTAAAAAGTCATAGATAACGGTGGGTGCGCCAGCGATATAAAGGAATAAACCTGCGAAGGCAAAAGAGACCGTAAATACCAGCCCTAGAAATCGACCATGCACTAACATCCGAGCATAAACTTTAATAACAGTAAGAGGATGTGCTGACTGTCGTCGCGAATAACTCAAGGTTTCCTCGACAAAAATAACGAGCGCAATTACTAGCCCTCCTAAACTCGTCAAAAACCAGAAAATACTATGCCAGCCCGAAACGTCGTATAACCAAGCGCCAACGAGCGGTGCAACCGCTGGTGCGATAGCAAACATCAGCATGACATGGGACATTGCTTTATGTGCATCTTCTGCAGAATAGGCATCTCGGATCATGGCTCGACCAGCAACCAAACCTCCACTCGCCGCCAAGCCCTGCAAAATGCGAAGTAGTAGGAAGGTATCAATATCTTCAGCTAAAGCACAGCCTGCAGAGGCCAAAACATAGAGTACCGAACTCGCCAGAATAACAAGGCGACGTCCGATGCGATCCGACAGCGGACCCCAAAATAACGTTGAGATAGCAAACGCCGCCAAATAGGCGCCCAAGCTTTGTGAAAGTATTGCTCGCCCAACACCAAATTCGGCTTCGATACCAGGAAAAGCAGGCAAATAAGCATCGATGCTAAAAGGTGCCAGCATCGATAATAAGGCCACGATAATCGTCAGATGTGGGCTGGTGATTTTATTTTTAATATGGAAGTCCGTTAATACTTATATCAGGCATTGATCAACTTCAAGGTCGGCCATAAAGTCTGCTTCTTGCCGAGCTAAAAGCTTGAGGGTGTTACTGTTTCAACTTCAGACCTAATCGCGGATTTTGTCACGGCTAATATCCCGGCTTGGCAATTCATTAAAGCCCAGTACAATAGGCAGAAAGAGTCCAACTCGCGTATCTAAAATAATTATCGACTACAATAACAGATTGGCCATGATCAATAAGCAAAAATAATACTTCGTTCAAGGCTACAATCATAAACATCAGGCCACTCTATTCCGTTAATATAACTTTTTATAAACATAATCCTATCGCACTAGTACAGCAGCACAAGAACAAGGCGCATCACTATATTTGATGTCGCCATTAAGCATGTAAATAGACAGTAAAGAACACAATCTCGAGGATAAAGTCACTTTGTTAACAATCTCAACCAGCGTTTCATTACCAGATGATGAGATAGAACTCACTGCCATCCGCGCTCAAGGAGCCGGTGGACAGAATGTAAATAAGGTTTCTTCAGCGATTCATCTACGGTTTGATATCAAAGCCTCATCCTTACCCGATTTTTATAAAGAACGGTTATTAGGCCTGCGTGGTCAAAGAATCAGTAAAGATGGCGTTATTATCCTCAAAGCACAAAAATTTCGTACCCAAGAAAAAAACCGACAAGAAGCGCTTGATCGATTAGTAGAGATGATCAAATCAGCAGTCATTGTGCAAAAAGCTCGACGAGCCACCAAGGCCACCAAAGGGTCACAACGAAGACGGATGGATCGTAAAACCTTGCATGGTAAAAATAAAGCGTTACGCGGCAAGGTATCTGAGTAAGTTGTAAAAATTAGTACCTACAGATAACATTAAAACGAGAACAAACTAAAATGAAAATATGGGTAGATGCTGACGCCTGTCCGGGTGTGATTAAAGACATTTTATTTCGAGCAGCCGAGCGCACCAAAGTTAATATGACGCTAGTTGCAAATCACAGCATGCGGATCCCACCATCTAGTTATGTTACTTTTGTGCATGTTACCCAAGGCTTTGATGTCGCCGATAATGAAATAGTACAAAGGCTCTCCGCCGGTGACTTAGTAATAACCGGCGATATTCCACTGGCATCGGAAGTCATCGATAAAGGCGCACATGCCCTCAATCCGCGTGGTGAGTTATACACCACGGATAATATAAAAGCTCGACTCAGCATGAGAGATTTAATGGAAACCTTACGTGATAACGGCGTTAATACCGGTGGCCCAGCACCATTAAGTCAGGCTGATCGCCAAGCCTTCGCCAATCAACTAGATAGTTTTCTCACTAAATACGCTAAGTAGCATTCAGCTTCAAATTAGAGGTTTTTATATACCGAAAATGGAAAAATCAAATATTCATTTTGCTAACGAATTGGCTGATCTATTAAAGCCATTTGAGCAATCACTAGAGCAACGTAAAGTTCAGAAGCTAAAGCTAATCATTCATGCTGGCACACCCAAAACGGGCACAACGAGCATTCAAATCTACCTCGACAAAAAGCAAGGCAAGCTCAGAAGAAAAGGGATTCTTTATCCCCATAATCATAAAAAATTAAATAATTCCAACGCACCTAAACACCAATGGTTTGAGAAAAACTTAGTTACAACGCACTTGGAAAACTTCCTAGAAAACTTTAAGAACATAATCTCGCAAGTTAAAGAAGACACTCACACTATCATCCTATCATCTGAAGGTATTTATAATTACTGGTGGGATTTTCCTGACCAATCAAAAGAATTGTTATGTGAGCTGGGTAAGTGCTTCAATATTGAAATATGGGCATGGTTTCGTGAACCACTCGAATTTATTGAAGACTATTACAAACAATGTATTCGCAACCCACAAGTTGAAAATAACCCGTGTTATGGCAAAAACTTATCCTTTGCTGACATGTTAGATATCAAATGGTTTTCTCAACATTTAAACTATCAAGGCTTCATCACCGAATGCCAATCATTGTTTGGTAAAAATAACGTTTTAGCATTTAAATACCAAGGTGATGTGGTCCAAGAAGTCATTCAGAAATTAGGGCTCGCAACGCCACACGACAGCCCAACCCCAAGATATAACAAGAGTTTAAACAGTGCTTCGGTAGCATTACTGAGAACGATAAACCACTATGATATTAGAGCAAAAGACAAAGCGCTTTTGATGCCTCATTTAAGAGAAATAAGTGGGATTATCGAGAATTACGCTAATGATATATTGATCGATGAAGAGTCTAGAAAAAGAGTCCTTGAGATGGCTAGGCCTATAATTTTCTAATGGCGGAGATAACATGGGATAAAGATAAGGCTTATCTCATTGAGTTTCAATCAAATACCCATGGATGCCCTTATACGAAGCCGAGCATCGGAAGAAATGAATGATCAAATACTACGGTGTTTGAGCGAAGCGAGTTGCGTAGTATTTCATTCAGTTCTGAGAAGCGCAGGGAACCCGTTAGGGCTAGTATGGGATTGGCCTTTTTTGGTTCGTTTTTTGGCCACGCAAAAAATGAACGCCCAAGCGGCAGCGACAACCCTCTAACTACAAAACCGAAATCAAGTGGCTGAACCTTAATCGCTCTTAATTTGAACCTTATTTAAACCAATGACGAGTCCGATTGGCAAAATAGACCAGCGACAACATCACTGGGACCTCCACTAACACACCAACTACTGTTGCTAGAGCCGCGCCTGAATGCAGGCCAAACAGTGAAATTGCAACGGCAACAGCCAGTTCAAAGAAGTTAGATGCACCAATCATTGATGCTGGGGCGGCGATATTATGAGCCAGCTTCAAGCGTTTTGCTGCCAGATAGGTAATAGCAAAAATCCCGTAAGTCTGAATAAGTAATGGAATAGCAATCAACAAGATAGTTTCTGGTTGCTCAATAATGACTTCAGCTTGAAAGCCAAATAATAAAATCACGGTTGCCAATAATCCCAAGATTGACCAAGGTTTTATGGTGTTTAAAAATGATTGTAAACGATGGCCTTGACCATTTTTATTTAAACTATTTCGAGTCAAGACTCCTGCAATCAACGGTAATACCACATATAACACCACTGAAATGAGTAGCGTTTGCCAAGGTACAACGATATCGCTGACGCCCAATAAAAATGCGGCGATAGGTGCAAAGGCGAAGATCATAATAATGTCGTTAATTGAAACTTGAACTAAGGTGTAATTAGGGTCGCCTTTGGTTAACTGACTCCAGATAAATACCATCGCCGTGCAGGGTGCCACACCCAGCAAAATCATACCGGCAATATACTGATTCGCCGTTTCAGGGGAAACTAAATCGGCAAATATCAATCTGAAAAACAACCAACCCAGTAATGCCATGGTGAAGGGTTTAATAAACCAGTTAACGATGACAGTCAGCACGATGCCTTTGGGTTGTTTGCCAACATTTTTGATGGCATGGAAATCAATTTGCACCATCATCGGGTAAATCATCAACCAGATAAAGACTGCGATAATCAAATTAACATGGGCGAATTCAAGCTCAGCGATTAAGCCAAAAAAAGCAGGGAACAGACTGCCCATCATCACACCAATAAGAATGCACAGCCCTACCCATACCGATAAATAGCGTTCAAAAATACCCATTGAATAACCTCCATTTAGAACTATCCACTACAGCATCAGCATTAGGCATGACGAGGTAGTTTAGTCGACAACAATGCGGCGGCCCCTACAAACAAAGAAGAAGTAATTAAGCATCCGATCAAACTATATTGCTGATAAATCAAACCAGATAAAATAGTGCCCGTTAAGCGTCCACCAGCATTGGCCATATAATAAAACCCCACATTCATTGCCACCTCGTAATGGTCTGACCATTCAACGATGAGGTAAGAATGTACGGCAGAATTCAAGGCAAAGATAATTGCAAACAGGCTTAAACCAATAATAATGACATTGGCTGGATCAAGTTGTTGATAAAGTGCAAAAGCCATTATTACAGGCAACAGCATTAAAAGTACCGCTAGTCCTTGAGCTGTTTTGCCATCTGGTGAGTGTCCACGCGGCGTATTTTTGAGCAGTTTTGGGGTCGCGGCTTGTAGCACACCATAGCCAATAATCCACAAAGCAAAAAAAGTACCTACCTGTGCAAAATCCCAGCCTAAGCTTGATGTTAAATATACCGGTAGTCCAACAACAAACCACACATCGCGCGAACCAAATAAAAAAAACCGAGCGGCAGATAACCAATTAATTGCTGGGTCATTAGCAAATATTTGTGAGAACTTAGCTTTAGTTTTTGGTTTACCTAGATCACTTGGCAATAGAAACCAGGTCAGTAGTAAAACAAGAAATAAACAACCGGACAATACATATAAAGCGCCGTTAAACCCATAAACCGATAACAATAAACCACCTAAGAAAAACCCCACGCCTTTCAGAGTATTTTTCGAACCGGTTAATATGGCAATCCATTTGAATAATAGGTTTGAAGTTGTATTGTCCGTTGCGGTCGGCACAAATAATTTAACGCTGGCCTTGGCACTCATTTTATTCAGATCTTTGGCAATGCCGGATAACGCTTGAGCGGCCATCACATATATGATCGTCAGATATTCCGTAGGCACCGTCAGCATTAACAAAGCAAAGACCTGTAATAACATGCCGACATGCATCGTCGTATTAAGGCCAAAGCGAGCGCCTAACCAACCACCGACTAAATTAGTGATAATCCCAAAAAACTCATAAAACAAAAACAAGCTGGCAATCGCAAATGGCGTGTAACCAAGCTGATGAAAATATAGCACCACCAGCATTCTAATTGCACCATCAGTTAGTGTAAAAGCCCAATATCCGCCGGTGATTACGGCATAATTGCGTAAATTATTAACCGCGGCATTCACAACTACATCGTCCGAGCAATCATATTGGCGATATCAATCATTCGATTAACATAACCCCATTCATTGTCATACCACGCCAAGATCTTCACTTGCGTGCCATTAATGACCATGGTGGAAGGCGCATCAATAATCGCTGAACGAGGATCATTGGTGTAATCAGCAGACACTAATGGTCGTGTTTCATAACCCAATACATCCTTTAATGAACTTTCGGCGGCGGCTTTAAATAAGGCATTTACCTGTTCAGCATCTGTTGCTGTATTGGACTCAAACACAAAGTCGGTAAGTGAACCATTCAATAAAGGTACACGTACCGCTAAACCATTCAATTTACCTTCCAATTCAGGGAATATTTTCGTAATAGCCTTAGCCGAACCTGTGGTTGTGGGAATTAGCGATTGACCACTCGCACGAGCACGACGTAAATCTTTGTGACCTTTATCGACAATTGTTTGGGTATTAGTGATGTTGTGAATGGTGGTCATCGAACCATGTTTAATCCCTAAAGATTCGTGCATAACTTTCACTATCGGCGCTAGACAATTAGTCGTACACGATGCTGCCGTCACAATATGATGCAGTGCTGGATCGTACCGTTCATGGTTGACGCCATAGACCAGATTAAGTGCTGGATCAGGACAAGGCGCAGAAACCACTATTTTTTTAATACCTTGATCAAAATATGTTTGTAACTGTTCGGCTGTTTTGAATTTTCCAGAACACTCCAGCAGAAGATCAATCTTGTAATCCGCCCAATTGACTCCCTCGGGTGTGCTATCTTGGCTAAAGCTTATGCGGCTGTCATCAATACTTATCTGAGTATCAGTGCTTGAGATGACTTTATCTTGTCCCCAACGGCCATGTACCGAGTCAAATTGTAATAAGTGGGCATGACAAGCGGCATCGCCTTTTGTTTCATTAATATGCACAAACTCGAGCTCGTCACTATTCCATCCCGCCTGCAAAGCGAGCTTGCCCATACGACCAAAACCATTGATACCGACACGTATTGTCATTTTTTAATTCCCATTATTAACAGCAAGTTTGATTCGGGCGGTCTAACATAGCCTGTAAAGCCTGCCGATCATCTTGATAAGGCGATGTCGTAGACACACCGGTAATGGTAGTTTGAATAACCTGTGTTACCCATTCCGGCAAGCGGTCACTGACTCGGTAATACACCCATAAGCCTTGGCGACGGGATAATAATAGCCCTGCTTCTTTGAGCTGACCAAGGTGACGGGAGATAACAGGCTGCGCTAAGGCTAGGGCATGTGTCAGTTCACAAACGCACAACTCACCCTCTTGCTTGAGTAATAGCAAGGCACGCAATCGCATGGGGTGCGATAAGGCGGAATAAAAATCATCAGCTTGCAGATCCATAAGACTATATCCAAAATCATATATAACTGTAAAACTATATATACAGATTTATGAATGTACAATCTTTAATGTGATTATGGCTCTAAAGTTGTAAACGTCAGAGACAAAAAAGACGTGCCCGCAGAGCAGCTAACACGACCTCTCATTTTGGAGAAAAGCTAAGCAGAAGAATGGTCGCGCTTAAAAATTATTCCAGCTATCTTTTTTCTGAAAACGTAGTCGAGGCAAAATCAAGCCAAGTAACAATCCGCCAAACAACACTGCCGCACCGATTAAAAACCAGCTTTTTGCATCGTTATCTTTCAAGGCACTATTTTCTATTATGAGTAATTGCATATCATGATCGAGCTGTTGAAACTTCTCTTTTAATTGCCGATTTTCATTATCCAAACCAACGGCATTTGAGGCCGTTTTTCGCAGGTCATCCAGCTCGGTGCTTAAACGTTGCGCCGTTTCTTTCAACGACATATTTTCACCGTCAGCATCGCTATTTCGAGCGGTTAAATTATTCAATTCTTCTTTATATTTTGCGACTTCCAATTGCAAATTCACGACTTGCTGCTCACTAGCGGCAATACGATCTCGTGCACTGGGAGTATTTGATAGATAGCGTGAAAGCACCCAACCGTCAACGCCTTGGTCCGTTCGAACTTTAGAATAGCCAGCAGGATCGGTTTCGAGAACCTCCAACTTAGCGCCACTTGTTAGCATTTTGCGAATGCCGAATTTTACGCCCTGGCCACTTCGCATGGTTATTTCAAGTTCGTCAGACACATAACGAGTCGCGCCGGCGAAACTAAGTATTGGACTAAGTAAAGGGAGTACTAGGAGCATGCTTAGAAGCATCTTTTTCACGATAAACCTGCTATATCATAGAGTTAATAGTATATTTTATCAGATGATGCCGTAATGAAGGCTATTACGTCAAAATAAATTGTTCGACTAGCCCACCATAAGCGGCAACAGATCATCTATATGACAGGTGATTTTGAGCTTTTTTTTAACAAGGCTTAGTGCTAACAGCCGATACAAAAATATAATTGTTAAATAAATAATCTTACTTAAACAAACTTTATATTTGCTAACAAGCAAATATAAAGCCGTCAATTTACTCAGTGACGATCAACAAAAATTGTCGTCTATTTCATCACGCTGTAACATTAACTTGTTACCTTTCCAGCAGTTAATATGAAAGGTAATAAAATAAATGGAAAAGATGAGAATCCTTTTTTTGTGCACAGGGAATGCATGCCGCTCACAAATGGCTGAAGGTTGGACAAAAGAGTTGGCTGGAAACCACGTAGAAGTTATATCTGCAGGTATTGAAGCACATGGTCAAAATGAACGCGCGATTAATGCCATGGCTGAAGTAGGCATTGATATAACTGAGCAAGAATCCATTCGCGTTAATGGCGAAATGCTGGAATGGGCAGATTTACTGGTCACCTTATGTGATAACGCCGAAGAACAATGCCCTATCATCAATCCCCACACTGTTAAATTACATTTGCCACTGTCTGATCCTGCCAAAAAGAGAGGCTCAGATGAACAAATTCAAGCTGAGTTTCGTGAAGCACGAGAAAAAGTTAAACAACGTGTTAGTTATGTACTAGAGCAAATAAATTAAGGCTGTAAAACCTTAAAAATTAGCACATAACTTATTTTGGCAACCGCAAGGGTGATGAGCTCTTGCCATCAGGCTTTTTAGTCAGCAATTTGTATGTATCGTAGGCTTTTCCCGCTCCGTCTCTATAGCTATATCCGGCACTTTTAATCGTATTAAAATCTATAAGTTCATACAATTCAAATAAGCCAAATTGAGTAATCGCCACTTCTCGACACAATAAATCAAGCTCAGCAAGGCGACCATGTCGACTAGCGGCATCAAATAAATTTATCGGAGAATGTAATGGGCTATCCGAGGGCCCTCGGATCAGCGCCTCATAACCATATATATTGTTTTCTTTAATTGACACAATGGGTTGAAACATCGGCGTCAGCCTGGCATTCTGCAATATATCATCCAACGACTGAAATTGAGTATATTCATCTTTAGTCATGACTTAGTCCGATTTTCAATTATTTATTTCAAAAAAAAGCCCCACCCAAAAAAATCAGGTGAGGCTTTTAGCGTTACGAAATTAACTGCAACTTTTTAGCTTAAGTAACGGCTTACCAGTAAGCTTGTGCACGGAATTTAAGTGCAGATGGTTCGATGGCTGAACCGGCACCATTTACAGTAAGATCTGTAACTTGGTCGTAGTTCAACATTAAACGAATGTTTGATGTTGGATAGTAGTTAACACCGACAGTGAATTTATCGTATTCACTTTCAGAAGCTAAACTTGGATCGATTTCAAGTGTTTCGAAACGAGCCGCAACTTGCCATGCACCGCTAGATGATTTGGGTGTGATTCCAGATGTGTAACCATTTTTCCATTTTAAAGATTCACCTGTTAAGAAATAACCTGCTTCAACTGCGAAGGCTGTTGTGTCGATATCACCAGTATTTTCTTGCTCGACTGTATGGTCTAAGTATTCAGCCATTGCGTGGAATGAACCGTATACTGCTAATGCATCAATTGTGAATGCATTAGCACCATCAAATTCTGTAGCTGAGCTACTTAATGAAACTGGTTTGTATGTATCTTCATGGCTTACTAAATCAGGTTTGAAATCAAATTTATCACCGCCGCCTTGATTTAAGAATGCTGCACCGATTTGAACTAGGTGATTTTTATCTTGCATAAATGGTAAGAATGAACCACGCACAGCAAATGTGCTGCCGTTTACTTCGTATAAATCACCACCATTATCACTGCTAAACCCTCCGCTTTGTAAACCGGCAGCTAAAGACCATGAATAATCTTTTGCAGCTAACGATGCGACGGCACCACTTGAACGCGCAGGAGAAACGGAACTGTCAGCAAACATTGGACGATCCATGAAAGTCATGTATTTAGAGCTGATTTTTGTGTTTAAGCCAAATGGGATATGAGATTGACCTAATTTTACACCGGCTTTCATATCACCAATTTTAGTCCCGTAACTGATATATGCATCTTTAACTGATGTATCACCACCCGCGAAGTCAGCTTCAAATTTGTAACCCCAATCATAGACCGAACCTTCGAAACCTAAACGTGCGCGGCGTAATTCGGTACCTTTAACGTCTGCTGCTCCACCATCTGAATCAGTATCAACGGCATCCCACATTACACGACCGATAGGTTGGAAAGACCAGTTACCATCTTGGCTTTCAATTTTAATTTTGCCTTCCGTAGTAATTTTAGGCATATCTGATTTTGCTGCTGCTAAATCATTTTTTACTGCTTCAACGACTTCAGCATCTGCTTTAGAAGCATTACTTAATAATTCATAGTTTTCAGAAGTGATAGTACCTTGGTCACGTAGAACCTTAAGTAAGTCCATCATTGCATCGTTATTTGCTTGTGCCGGTAATACTGCGGCGCCAAATAATGCACCAGCAATTAAAAGTGAAGATGTTTTAAGTTTCAAGGGGATTTCCTCTTGGTTAATTATAAAAAAAATCTGTCCGGAACGCTGTCCGAGTTGGCTTAGAATAACGATTAAATATTTCAAAAATATTACGGTAATGAAATTATTTGCGATTGTGAGACACAATTTAATTATTGTAGTTTTATTGCAACATTATTGACGCGTTTAATTGCTCCTTGAAAATAGCGTTAACTGCCACAATCTATTAAGGTAATGAATCAACACCGAATAGCTCTGAGTGCGAGCGGTCATAATGCTAGTGTGATCCCCAGTGTTGCCTTAAACGCTTTGTCATCCTGAAAGGAAAAAGAATGTTTCGCTCTTTATTTATTTTATTTCTACTAGTGCCACTGATTGAGATTTATTTCTTAATTAAAGTCGGTTCGATTATTGGTGCAGGCTGGACAATATTTGCAGTGGTGGGTACAGCAGTACTGGGAGCTAGCTTATTACGCGTACAAGGTTTAAGTACATTACAACGTGCGCAACTATCCATAAACAAAGGGGAGGTTCCAGCTGTTGCGATGTTAGAAGGCGTAACATTGGCAATTAGTGGCGTCTTATTACTCACCCCAGGTTTTTTTACAGATGCACTAGGCTTTGTTTTATTAATTCCAGTCATCAGGCAATCACTAATCAAGCGGTTATTGAAAAACAGTCAGTTTTTATATCGCCGGCAAACAACGCGTACCCGGAGTGGTCACAGTGAATCAACCATTATCGAAGGTGAGATTGTTGACGAAGACTCAGATAAATATCTCAAATAAATTTCGTATCTCAGCACTTGAAGTTTATATTTACAACCCCATCTTTGGGGTTCGTAATTATTTTTGTTAGACATTTTTGAGGTTATATAGATGAATATTCGTCCCCTTCATGATCGTGTTGTTGTACGTCGTACAGAAGAAGAAACAATGAGCGCTGGCGGTATCGTGCTTCCTGGTAGTGCCGCTGAAAAACCAGCACAAGGCATCATTGTTGCAGCCGGTCATGGCAAAATCACTGATTCTGGTGATGTTCGTGCAATGGATGTTAAAGTTGGCGACAAGGTTTTATTCGGCAAATATGCCGGTACAGAAATCAAAGTCGATGGCGAAGAATTATTAGTCATGCGTGAAGATGACATCGTTGCGGTAATCGAAGCTTAAGCAACTATAAAAACATCGTCACTCCCTAAGGCGGTTTAACGGGGTTCCGTGCTAAAGAATCTTCTCGTATTTAGCACTTTGGACTACCACTTAAATGCTACGGGAATGACATCAAGACAACTTAAATCAAACCCATATATAGGTTGGTTTAAGATTTACAGAATACTAAAGAGGAATAAACATGGCTGCTAAAGAAGTCAAATTTGGAGCTGATGCTCGCCAATTAATGATCAATGGCGTGAACATCTTAGCTGATGCGGTAAAAGTTACATTAGGTCCTAAAGGCCGTAACGTAATTTTAGATAAAAGCTACGGCTCACCAACGATTACTAAAGATGGTGTTTCTGTTGCTAAAGAAATCGAATTAGAAAATAAATTCGAAAACATGGGCGCACAAATGGTTAAAGAAGTGGCATCTAACACTTCTGATGCTGCCGGTGATGGTACAACAACAGCAACGGTTTTAGCTCAAGCTATCTTACGTGAAGGTATGAAAGCGGTTGCTGCTGGTATGAACCCAATGGATCTAAAACGCGGTATTGATAAAGCCGTTACTGCAGCGGTTGAAGAACTAAAACGTATGTCTTCCCCTTGTAATGACGATAAAGCCATTGCCCAAGTAGGCACAATTTCAGCAAACTCTGACTTATCAGTCGGTAGAATTATTGCTGAAGCAATGCAAAAAGTTGGTAAAGAAGGCGTTATCACTGTTGAAGATGGTTCTGGTTTCGAAAACGAGTTAGACGTAGTTGAAGGTATGCAGTTTGACCGTGGTTACTTATCACCATACTTCGTTAGTGATCAACAAACGATGACGGCTGAACTAGAAAGCCCATATATCTTGTTATTCGACAAAAAAATCTCAAACATCCGTGAATTACTTCCAGTATTGGAAGGCGTTGCTAAAGCAAGCCGTCCTTTATTGATCGTTTGTGAAGATGTTGAAGGCGAAGCCTTAGCAACACTTGTAGTCAACAGCATGCGCGGTATTGTTAAAGTCTGCGCAGTTAAAGCGCCAGGTTTTGGTGACCGTCGTAAAGCAATGTTAGAAGACATTGCAGTATTGACTGGTGGTACAGTTATTTCTGAAGAAGTTGGTTTAAGCCTTGAGAAAGTAACCTTAGATGACCTAGGCCAAGCCAAGAAAATCTCTATCAGCAAAGAAAACACCATCATTATTGATGGTGCTGGTAAAGCAACTGACATCACAGCTCGTGTTGAACAAGTTCGTTCACAAATCGAAAGCTCTAGCTCAGACTACGACAAAGAAAAATTGCAAGAGCGTGTCGCTAAATTAGCGGGCGGTGTTGCCGTTATTAAAGTTGGCGCAGCAACTGAAATGGAAATGAAAGAGAAAAAAGCCCGCGTTGAAGATGCTTTGCATGCTACTCGCGCAGCGGTTGAAGAAGGTGTTGTTGCAGGTGGTGGTGTTGCACTTGTTCGTGCTGAAGGTAGCTTGGGCGAATTAAAAGGTGACAATTATGACCAAAATGTTGGTATCACTTTATTGCGTCGTGCAATGGAAGAGCCTTTACGCCAAATCGTAACCAACGCTGGTGACGAAGCCTCCGTTGTATTGAACAATGTAGCGGCTGGCAAAGGCAACTACGGTTACAACGCGGCAACAGGTGAATATGGCGACATGATCGCTATGGGTATCCTTGATCCAACTAAAGTAACACGTACTGCATTGCAAAATGCCGGTTCAGTTGCTGGTTTGATGTTAACAACTGAAGCTATGATTTCAGAAGCACCACAATCAGGTTCAGCTGCAATGCCTGATATGGGCGGAATGGGTGGTATGGGCGGCATGATGTAAGCCACGCTAAACCTAGTAAAAAAATAACCTTAGGCAGTCCAATTCAATCCGAGTAGGAAAGCTTGAGGTTAAGATAGTAAGAAAAAGGCTCAAAGCTCACGCTTTGAGCCTTTTTTGTTTTAGATTACTGTATTTTAAATATATTGTTATACGTGGATTTTTATCGTTCTGTTATTTAATTTAGATAACGAAATGACTATCAACCTTGATATTTCCAATATGGTGGGCTTCCATAAACTTCAACAAAATAGTCAATAACAGCTCGAGCATTTAATGGTGGGCGTCGAGAATTGGGATAAATTGCCGTAATGTCTTGTGGCCCTGTTTTTATGGTGGGTTCGTAGTTACTTAGCAATGAAATAAGTTGCCCTTTTTTTAAATGATCACCTATTAGCCAATCTGGAAACAGCACCATTCCCATGTCATTCAATGCTGAAATTAGCAAAGTCTCTGCATTGTTTGACACAAGAACCGGTGAAACCACGTGGTGTGCCCATGAGCTCTTGCTACTTTTGAATAACCATCGATTTTGGCCTGAGTAACCACTATACACAAGGCATTGATGATTATTGAGATCTGATGGGCTTTTAGGCATGCCATGACGTGATAGGTATTCTGGAGTCGCCGCTAGGTGATATGTTTGAGTCCCTATTTTCCTTGCATGGAGTGATGAATCTGTGAGCGAGCCAATACGGAAAATAATGTCGGCCGCATCAATATGAGGGTCAATATATTCATCGGTTTGTGTCAACTCAATCTGAACCTTTGGATACTGCATTAGAAATCCAGAAAGCCAAGGTGCAATATGTTTCTGACCAAAAAAAACAGGCGCATTAATTCTTATGATCCCTTGGGGCTCTCTTGCTCTATCTTGTAATTCATTTCTTACTTCACCCAATTGTTCAGTAATAGAGTGAGCATAATCATTGAAAATTCTTCCGGCCTCAGTGGGGATGATAGCTCTAGTATTTCGATAAAAAAGTTGCTGGCCAAGAGAGTCTTCTAGCTGCTGGATTACCCTAGAAATCATAGAAGGAGATACGCCTTCTTGACGGGCGACAACAGAAAAACTTTTACTGTCAAACACCCCGATAAAAAATTTTAAAGCCCTAATATTGATTGAATCAACATCATTCATTTGTGCAAATCCTGCATAAGTATTTATTGGATTGTCCCATTTTTTGATTTGAATAACTAGCGTATCATTTTCTTATTGGTTATTAGGAATCTATGTATGCAGTTTTTTTTGATTTTATTTATTGTTATGGGCGGTATGGGGCTTTCTGTTGAAGCTGGCTTATTGGGACCGCTAGGTGAAGGAGTAGGTAAGCTATGGGCAACGTTTAGTATCTTTGGTGTTGGCGCCGCTTTAACATTTATTTTGATGCTTTTTTTCAGCCCACGAAACAGCCCATCATTTTTTGCACAACCCTCTTGGACGCTCCTTGGCGGAGTGCTCGGCCCTATCTATGTCGTGATACTGACTATTGCGACTCCAACTATAGGTATAGCGATGACAATGATTGGTATTCTTGCTGGGCAAGTTTCCAAAAGTCTTATCATTGATCACTACGGTTTATTTGGTACAAATTATCGTCGAATTGATAGCAAACGCATTATTGCACTGCTATTTATAGTGGCGGCACTCGTTCTCATGGCACGAGGTTAAGGAGAAATGATGACTTTTTTAATGATAATATTAGCTGTAATTGGCGGAGCGACCCTGAGCATTCAGGCCGCAATAAATGGGCAATTAGGTAGTAAAGTTGGCGTATTTAAAACCGCATTTCTAACCTTCTCTTTAGGAGCATTGATTACAGGGTTACTTATTTTTTACTTTGAACCAGCACAATCAATGACTTTATTTGATGTTCCAAAATGGCAATTATTGGGTGCAATGTGTGGCGTGCCTTATATCGTAATCATGGTTCTGGCCGTTCAAAAAGTGGGCACTGCAGTTGCGACTGTTGCTGTTATTTTTGGTCAGTTACTAATGAGTATGCTGATTGATAATTATGGCTGGCTTGGTAATGATGCCATTGATTTCTCACTTAGCAGAATTGGCGCCGTAGTCTGCTTGGGTATTGCTCTTTATTTCATACATGCTAGTAGTAAAAAGACAGTTAAATCTTCTGATAAGTATTTAAAAGAAGAGCTTATAACTGAAAATAACTAAGTTGATGATGATTCTAGGTTTGTCGCCATCGATATCTAGTTAGATCAATATTGTCAGTTTGCAGATGGACATCGATAACTGTACTGCTTAGCTAGACACTTCAAAAGCCCCGATCATTTATTTGATCGGGGCTTTTTTTGTTGGCTAATCTAAGCGATACAAACTTTTGGTCACGTTCATCAACGAACAAATTTATTGAAATATTTAGTTGCTTATCTTTTGTCATCAAACTAACTTTAAATCGCCGTCACCCTGTCATATAAGTTTATTAGCCTGACATTATTCAATAGTCACTAGGTGTCTGGCAGATGAAAATTAGCATATATGGAAGCGGTTATGTTGGCTTAGTCACAGCCACTTGTTTGGCAGAAGTAGGCAACGAAGTTGTCTGCATGGATATTCATACAGATAAAATCGAGCATCTAAAACAGGAGCGTATCCCAATATATGAACCTGGCTTAGAGCAATTGGTACAGGATAATATTGCTACCGGTCGATTACGTTTTACCTCTGATGTCGCTGAGGCAGTTCAGCATGGTTTGTTTCAATTTATTGCTGTTGGCACGCCACCAGACGAAGATGGCAGTGCTGATCTGCAATATGTGCTGGCTGTCGCCGAGTCGATTGCACAACACATGGATGGTCATCACATTATTATTGATAAATCTACCATCCCCGTTGGCACTGCAGATAAGGTTAAATCAACGATATCAGCAATTTTAGAAACCCGAAGCCAGCCCTATGAATTTGATGTTGTTTCCAATCCGGAATTTTTAAAAGAAGGGTCAGCTATCAATGATTTCATGAAACCGACCGGATAATAATTGGTTCGGATAATCCACGTACGACCGAATTGCTTAAAGCTTTATATGCCCCTTTAATAGAAATCATGATCGCATTATCGCCATGGATATTCGTTCTGCAGAACTAACTAAATATCCAGACAATGCCATGTTAGCGACCAAAATAAGCTTTATGAATGATTTATCGCACCTAGCTGAACGCCTAGGAGCGGATATAGAACAGGTCCGTCAAGGCATAGGCTCTGATAACCATATCGGTTATCACTTTATTTATCCTGGCTGTGGCTATGGTGGTTCCTGTTTTCCTAAAGACGTCAAAGCGCTGGAAAGAACAGCCCATGAAATTGGCTATAAGGCAGAATTACTCACTGCCGTTGAAAACATCAACCAGCGCCAAAAACAGGTGTTATTTAATAAAATCATTGCCCATTATAATAGCGATATTAAAGGTATGACTTTTGCGTTGTGGTGCTTAGCCTTCAAACCCAAAACGGATGATATGCGTAAGGCGCCCAGCCGTGTATTGTTAGAATCCTTAATCAACGCCGGCGCCTATGTACGTGCTTATGATCCCGAGGCATTAGGGGGAGCACGAAAAATTTATACTCATTTAGCTGGTTTGACCTTATTTGACAGCCAAGACTTAACCCTCGATGGTAGCAACGCCCTATGTATAGTGACTGAATGGAAAAATTTCTGGAGTCCTGATTTTTCACTGTTAAAACAAAAATTAGCCGATGCAGCGATCTTCGACGGTCGTAACCTTTATAACCCGAATGAAGTGAAGCGTCATGGTCTCAACTATTTTAGTATTGGCCGGGCAATAGCAGAAGCCTAACCCTAAGATATTAGCCATATGCGGCATCAGTAATAAACTAAAACCTCTATCTTGCAACAGCTATCAGACGAAACAATTGAGTAGCACGCTAGTTCTAGGTGATGTTACTCACTCCGCGCATAAAAATATCGTAGTTTAAGAAATTCTGATTGAATCAAAGCATTGTTGAAAGGAGGTTTAAAGGTCGCATACACTCGCCCTTTAGGATCAACGACAAATAAATGATGTTCTTGTTCAATTTGATAGCTACCATCGGCATAGTCAGTTTGTAGAAACAAGGTAATAAAGCTACTCGCTAATTCGTCGATGATTTTTGGTGATGCAGTGGCGGCTTTGAAATCAAGTTTCTGTTGATTTAAAAAGTCACTTAAATCATCTGCGGTTTCATGCTCAGTGTCTATCCCGATCACTAAAAACTGAAAATCAACATTCGCAAAGGCAGATTTAATGTGCTTCATTGCTTGCAATGCTGGCTGACACTCTGGCATACAATGGCTATGTGAAAAATATACTAAGCTCCATTTGCCATCAAACCAATTATTGGTAAGCGCCAATTTATTATCCGTATTTAATGAAAATTCAGGTAATGGACGAGGAGGAGATGCGATATAGTCCTGCATTGCTACAGGTATTTCTCGTTGATCTTCATGCATCAATGGTAAGCGGTTCATCCATAATACTAATAAAAATCCCACAATCATGAGATAAGTAATCAAAAAACACTTAGAATTAAGCCCTTTACACCGTTTGGCCATAGTTCAGTCTTCTTGTAGTTGATATGAAAAGGTCAAATCGTACCATTAATCATGGATTTATGAATGAGCGAAAAACTATTTAAGTCAACGGCTATCGTCAGCATCATGACTTTTCTATCGCGGATCCTTGGTTTTGTTCGTGATATTGTAATCGCTAGATTATTTGGCGCAGGCTTGGGTGCTGACGTATTTTTCGTCGCATTCAAGATTCCCAATTTTTTACGACGCTTATTTGCCGAAGGTGCCTTCTCACAAGCTTTTATTCCGGTGCTGGCAGAATATCGCAATAGGGGCGATCGCGACCTCAAAGAGCTGATAGCTAATACCAGTGGAACTCTCGCTGGCATCTTATTTATTATCACTGCCATCGGCATTTTAGCCGCCCCACTACTAATCATCGTATTTGCCCCTGGTTTTGTTGCCAGTCCCGATAAAATAGCATTAGCTGGCGACTTACTTAAAATCACTTTTCCTTATTTATTTTTTATTTCGCTCACCGCTCTAGCTGGGTCTATTTTGAATAGTTTTGGCAAGTTCGCCGTACCCGCTCTCACACCTGTATTTCTTAATTTATCATTGATTGGTTGCGCTTTATGGTTATCACCGCAACTTGATGAACCCGTTACGGCATTAGCATGGGGGGTTTTTATTGGCGGCTTTGTTCAATTACTTTTTCAAATTCCTTTTTTAATAAACATAAAACATCTACCAAAGCCACGTTGGGGTTGGAAAGACAGTGGTGTAAAAAAAATCTTGAAATTAATGATTCCGGCGATGTTTGGGGTGTCGGTTGCTCAAATAAACTTATTGCTTGATACCGTATTGGCT
Source organism: Pseudomonadota bacterium (assembly GCA_030576275.1). Lineage (GTDB taxonomy): Bacteria > Pseudomonadota > Gammaproteobacteria > Nitrosococcales > Methylophagaceae. The sequence goes on from JALIBN010000012.1 coordinate 56,043, forward strand.
TCATTCTTAGTAACGGGCAGTATTTCATGGCTGTATTATTCTGATCGCTTGGTTGAGTTCCCTTTGGGCGTATTAGGCATTGCGCTATCAACCGTCATTTTACCTAGCCTCTCGAAAAAACATGCTTCAGCTTCCAAAGCCGAATTCTCACACACTATTGATTGGGCGCTACGCTGGGTATTTGTTATCGGTACACCAGCCGCCATAGGACTTATTTGGCTAGCAGAGCCACTACTCCTAACCCTGTTCCAATATGGTGAGTTCACAGCGTTAGATGCCCATAAAGCATCACTCAGCTTAATGGCTTATGGCCTAGGTTTACTGCCGTTCATTTTTATTAAAGTATTGGCGCCTGGTTATTATGCACGGCAAGATACTAAAACACCGGTTAAAATTGGTATTATCGCGATGGTGACCAATATGGTGCTCAATATCATCTTAATGCTACAGTTCGCCCATGTCGGGCTAGCCTTAGCCACCTCATTATCAGCCATTCTTAATGCTGGCCTATTATTTATCGGCTTACGTAAATTAGGGGTGTATGTTCCCGTTGCTGGCTGGGGACGATTTATCATCAAACTGCTTGTGGCCAATGCCAGTTTGCTTGTCTTATTGATGTTATTAACGCCGGTAACAAGTGATTGGCTAAGCTGGGCTGCTAGACAACGATTTGGCATTTTATTTGGCTTAATCGCAAGTTCGGCGGTAATTTATTTTGCGGTATTAGCTATCCTAGGTGTAAAAATTAAAAACCTATTAAAACCCAATGAAGCGGTAGATTAAATCTAATAATAATCAGACATAAAAAAAGTGCGTTCATTAATATGAACGCACTTTTTTACAACTTAAATAATATAACTATTAGTAGATAATGACCTTATGCCGATTCCACTTTTTCCGTAAAGTCACATTCTTTTTGTGGGCAAACTTTTTCAGTCCCGCGACTTTTTGTCGTTTTAACCGTCAAAATAGGCCATTTACAAGTAGGACATTCCTCTTTCAGTGGCTCATTCCATAAGGCATAATCGCAATCAGGATAATCTGAACAAGAATAGAATATTTTGCCACGACGAGATTTACGGGTAAGAATTTCACCTTTGTTACACTGTGGACAAGTCACACCAGTATTTGTAGGTTGCTCTAATGATTCGATATGCTTACATTTTGGATAGCTACTACAGCCAATAAACTTGCCGTATTTACCTGTTCTCACCCATAAATCAGACTCACATTTCGGGCATTTGCGATCAGCCACAACTTCTGGCTCATTCGAGGTCTCTTCACCATTAATATTGCGCGTGTAATCACATTCCGGATAAGCAGTACAGCCAATAAAACGACCACTACGCCCTAAACGGCTCGATAGTTTTTTACCACATTTCGGGCAGTCTTCATCCAACAATTCTTGAGTAACATCACTACGCTGTACTTCTTTATCTTTGGTTTCGACCTGTTCTTTGAACGGCCCCCAAAAGTTGCGTAATAATGGTACCCATTCTTTTTCACCGCGAGCGACCGCATCGAGCTCATCTTCTAATTTGGCAGTGAAATCATAATCAACATATTTGGTGAAATGTTCTGCCAGAAATTTACCCACTACACGACCTACATCCGTTGGATGAAAACGTTTTTTCTCAAGCTCAACATATTCACGCTGTAATAACGTTGAAATAATACTGGCATAAGTAGAAGGGCGACCAATGTCATGCTCTTCTAAAGAGCGAACTAAACTCGCTTCACTGAAACGTGGGGGTGGCTCAGTAAAATGTTGCTCAGGTCGAATTGCAATGAGCTCAACTACATCACCGACCTCCATTATCGGCAAAATACGTTCATCTTTATCTGACTTAGCCGCATCATCCTGACCTTCAAGATAGACACTCATAAACCCAGGATTAACCACGGTCGAACCATTGGCGCGGAAGGTGTTCCCTTTACCACAGGCCAAATCAATGGCGACAGTATTCATTGTGGCATGAACCATTTGACAAGCAACAGTTCGCTGCCAAATTAAGGTGTAGAGTTTTAACTGATCACTAGAAAGATATTTGGTGAGCGATTCAGGTGTGCGCAATACCGATGTAGGACGAACCGCCTCATGGGCCTCTTGAGCATTTTTAGACTTAGTTTTATATTCTTGTGGAGAAGCAGGTACCGCTTTAGCGCCATATTTATCAGCAATAAAGGCTCGCAATTCTTCAACGGCTTCATTGGCTAAAGTCACCGAATCGGTACGCATATAGGTGATTAAACCTACCGCGCCATCACCGGTATCAGTACCTTCATATAATTGCTGGGCAACGCTCATCGTACGTTGCGCACCAAAACCTAATTTCCGCGATGCTTCTTGTTGTAATGTTGAGGTAGTAAATGGCGCGGCTGGATTACGTTTGCGTTGTTTTTTGTCCACCTTGGTAACAAGCAATTGACCTTTGGCCGCTTTATTCAGCGTAGCCACTACTTCAGCTGATTGTTCGCCATTATTAACCGTAAATTGCGATAGTTTTTTATCTTTATAGTATGTTAATTTGCCATCAAAATTTTGTTTTTCAAATGCGGCATCTGCTTCAATTGACCAGTATTCTTGCGGGATGAATGCTTCAATTTCTAGTTCACGTTCAACTATCATTCTCAGCGCAGGACTTTGAACTCGACCTGCGGATAAACCGCGGCGAACTTTTTTCCATAACAGTGGCGATAAGGTAAAACCTACCAGATAATCAAGTGCTCGACGGGCTTGCTGGGCGTTGACCATGTCCATCGATAATTCACGAGGATGAGCAACCGCATCATTTACCGCTTGCTTGGTTATTTCATGGAATACTACGCGATGTGTTTCTTTATCCTTCAATACGCCGCGTTTTTTTAGTAACTCTAATAAATGCCATGAAATCGCTTCTCCCTCGCGATCCGGATCCGTCGCGAGATATAATACATCGGCCTTCTTCATTGCCTTAGCAATGGCATCGAGATGTTTACTATTACGATCAATAATTTGATACTTCATAGCAAAATCATTGGCAGTATCAACAGCGCCTTCTTTAGGCAATAAATCACGAACATGACCATAAGACGCCAAGACTTCAACGTCTTTACCTAAATATTTCTGGATCGTTTTTGCCTTCGCGGGCGACTCAACAATGACTAATTTTTTTCCCATATTTTACAGCACCAAAATGAACAGTATCGAACCATGTAAGCTATTCTACACGGACAGTATTTACGATAGTTATCACTATCATTTTTAGTGAATAACTGCCTCCAAATCTTCAAATACCAAGTCTTCCATCCACGCATATGCAGCTTCGCGGCCTGGCTGATAAAACAGCACCATCAACACTACCCATTTCATTTGATCTAAATCAATTTCGTCAGTATCTAATGCCATAACTCGCTCGATGACCACTTCGCGAGTTTCACCATCAAGCACTCCTACTTGCTCTAAAAACAACAAGTATCCTCGACATTGCACATCGAGCCGTAATAATTCTTGTTCAGTATAGAATCGCATAGCCAATTCAGACTTATGCTCTTCACCTTCATTTGAAGACTCATCTTCAATCACCGTCATGCTTTCTAACCAATCAAAGGCCTTATGAATTTCGAGATGAGGAAAACCAACACCCTCTAGTTCAGTCTCTAAAGCGTCTTTATCAGGTTTATTTGAGTCATCTGTGTCAATATAGTTTTCGAACAAATACAGCAACACATCAAATACATCTTCTTTCATTTAATTCCTCTAAGAGTCTCTATATTAAGGGAGGTTAATTACCACTGCGGACATAGCGGCCACCAGGCAATGATTCAACCTGACCTTGTAGTTCTAATAATAACAGCATGGAGGAAACAACATCCGCCGTCAATCTACAGCGTTCTATCAAAAGATCAATTTGTATTGGGTCGTAGCCCAAGTGGTTTAGCAAAAGCAGATAATCATCATCTAATGTTATCTCTGGCTCGACTAAGTCAATATTAGCTTTTTCTTCGCCTTGAACACCAGCCAATGGACCTAGCTCTTCTAAAATATCTTGTGCTGTTTCGACTAGTTTTGCACCATCACGAATCAACTGGTGACAGCCGCGCGCTAAGGGATTGTGAATAGAGCCTGGAATAGCAAATACTTCTCTACCTTGTTCTAAAGCCATTCGCGCTGTAATCAATGAGCCACTCTGCAAAGCCGCCTCGACCACCAACGTTCCTAAAGATAGGCCACTAATGATTCGATTTCGTCGCGGAAAGTTTTCAGCGCGTGGCGCCGTTCCCAAAGCGAACTCCGACACGATGGCGCCAGCTGAAGCAATATCATGAGCCAGATCGCGATGTTTCGCAGGATAGACACGATCTAAGCCCGTGCCGATAACGGCAATTGTTTTACCTTGCCCTGCCAAAGCACCCTGATGCGCCGCTGCATCTATTCCCATTGCTAGACCACTGGTGACCGTTAGACCCACCTGCGCCATATAACGAGCAAATTCGTATGCCGTATCTCGTCCTGAGGCCGATGGATTACGACTGCCCACCATGGCAATCTGCCATTGAGACACTAAGTCCACATCACCTTGGACAAATAACAGACTAGGAGGATCAGCAATCTGCTTAAGCAACGCTGGATAGCGCGTATCCTGCAAGGTGATAATGTGCCGATCAGGTTCATCAAACCAAGCTAAGTCTTGCTCGATCTGATCCCAATCTGGTTCCAGCAAGGCACTGCGAGTTCGGGCAGAAATATTTTCTGCCGTATTTGGCTTAGCAAAAACGGCTTCTGGGTCGGTAAATTGCGTAAGTAAACGAGCAAATGTTACCGGCCCAATGCCAGGGGTTCGGTGTAGCGCTAACCAACATGCCAAAGGTCGTTGCTCATTAGAAAATCTATTCAGCTTAAGCACCCTCGGTTTAAGCCCTGATTGCTGAACAATTGTTGATAGGGAGTCATTGTACGGCTCGCATTATCATCAATGAAAACACGCTTTATTCTATTGCACTCACTTTGTCATTGAGATGAATAGCACGACTTGCTTTCATCACCAGTGCATAACTTACTTTTTCAAATACTTTGAAAACCATTGCCACCCCAGCAGATTCGTCAGGCAAGGTCACAGTATCATGCCGATCAGGTGTAACGGTGTCCTTCACTATTTGACCAGCGCGCATTACTTCTAATACATGGCCAACCTCTATGGACTCTCTTGAACCACGGTTTAGTACAACTATCTGATATTGTCCTACCTGTGACACGCCATCAAATACTGAAATAATACGACCATTGACGGCTTGTTCTGGCGAATGAGGGAAAAAGTTCATTTCATTCTCGCCATCATCAACCGGCAACAATCTATCTCCGGCTAAAACCTCACGATTAGTGTTACGTAACATTACTGTAGAGACATCACTTGCTGTCTCTAATAAAGCGTCAGCGGTATAAATAGCTTCATAACCTAGCACTTCAGCAGTTTCAGGATCGGTGTACACCTTACCACCACGAAAGACACTGAACTGGTCAATTTCGTCACCATCAATACCGCGCACATAGGCTCTATCGCCAGCACCCAAAATTAAGCGCTCATCAGTACTTGCAACAATATAAGGTGCGTTATTTAAGGTTTCTTCACCCACTACAAGTGGTTTTGATAAAAAGGCGGCAATTGCAGAGCGAGGAATAGTTGAAATAGCTTGTTCTAATTTTATTTCCCGTGCCTCAGGTGACATTTTGTAAGCTGTTGACCCACGGCTTAATGTCAATACGGGCTGGCCATTAACGTAACTCAGTGATATCAAATCGCCAGGATAAATTAAATGTGGGTTTGAGATCTGTGGATTAACCTGCCAGATTTCCGGCCATAGCCAAGGTTTTTCTAAAAATTTAGCAGAAATATCCCACAAGGTATCGCCCTTAACAACCTCGTAATTTTGCGGATGGTTAGCATTCAACATCACATCCTTTGCAAACAAAGGCAAACTAAACAATACAAACAAAACACTTAAATAAAAGTAGCGAATCATCAAAATATCCTCATGGATAACTAAATAATTGTCTTAAATCTTGATAAGCACAGACAACACTAAAATCATAGTGTGTTATAAGCGCGAAGAGGAATCAAGCTTCATGACTAAATTTGATCAATCTAAATACTCTTATCCTTAATAAATTCGATGATTATTGATGCTCGATATCTATATAGGATGCCACCTTGGCAACTAAGTACTTGCCGCTTAATAGCCCTCATGTTATAAGCTTATTAAACATTTACTATTGTAGCTCACTTCACTTTGAATATTCAGGATATTGCCATATGAAACGTCTTATTTTTCCTTTAGTCGCGCTAACAGCACTAGTTAGCGCAAATTCGGCCTTTGCAGCAGGTGATGTGACAGCAGGAAAAGCCAAAACAGCATTATGCGCAAGCTGTCATGGTGCAGATGGTATCGCTGTTATGGGCATGTATCCTAACCTTGCAGGTCAAAATGAAGCTTATCTAATCTCGGCTTTAACAGCTTACCGCGGTAAACAACGCAATGGTGGAATGGCGGCAATTATGCAAATGCAAGCCGCTAATTTATCAGATGCTGACATTGAAGACATAGCGGCTTATTTTTCCAGCTTAAAATAGCGTTATCTGCTAATAATTGATGCAACAGATCACCTTAGTTGCGATGGCTAAGGGCTTAGCTCGTTCTGTTGCATCATTTTGCAGAGTGTTTTTTATAGCAAAAATAGTCTTAAAGACCAACGAAACAACAATCTCAACTTGAAAGATTTCTCTTCCCCCACCAGTCAGTTACAATGAGCTCTATATAGGATAAGTATTTTTAGTCAGGGCACGGCGGAAAAGATAGCTCTTTTCAAAGAGTCTCGTAATAGTTATCCGATTAAATGACCCGTTTTGGTCAATTGTTTAATCTTATAGGTTTATTTATGGCGCTACTTGAAATACTTCATTTTCCCGATCAACGCTTACGCAAAAAAGCGACAGCGGTTACCGAAATAACAGCCAAAATTCGTCAACTAGCAGAAGACATGCTAGAAACGATGTATGACGCACCTGGAGTGGGCTTGGCGGCCAATCAAGTTAATGTGCAAAAACGTATTGTTGTTATTGATGTCTCAGAAGACAAATCATCACCTCTAATTTTCATCAACCCTGAAATTATCAATAAACAAGGTGAACGTGAGCACGAGGAAGGTTGTCTATCCGTACCAGAGGCTTATGAATTGGTTACGCGAGCTGACACGGTGCGAGTTAAGGCTCTCAATCTGGATGGTGTCGCCTTTGAGCTAGATGCCGATGAGTTATTAGCGACGTGTATTCAGCATGAAATTGATCATCTGGATGGCAAGTTATTTGTTGATTATCTTAGTAATTTAAAACGGCAACGCATTAAAAAACGTTTAGAAAAACAATTCAAACAACAACGCTAGGATAACGATGCGCATCATTTTTGCTGGAACCCCTGACTTTGCAGCAGAAACACTCAAAGCCCTATTAAGCACAAATCATGAAATTTGTGCTGTTTATACCCAGCCAGATCGTCCTTCAGGCCGCGGCCGAAAATTGACAGCTAGCCCAGTAAAACAATTAGCCCTAGAACATGATATTCCTGTCGAACAACCTCTGAATTTCAAAGAAGATGAAGCGAAACAAATATTAGCCAATTATCAAGCTGACCTCATGATCGTCGTCGCTTATGGCTTATTATTGCCGCCATCAGTGCTTGATACGCCCTCCTTAGGCTGTATTAATGTTCACGCCTCTTTACTGCCTCGCTGGCGTGGAGCAGCCCCCATTCAACGGGCAATTCTTGCAGGAGATACAGAAACTGGCGTTTGTATTATGCAAATGGAAGCAGGCTTGGATACTGGCCCAGTATTGTCGCGAGCAAGTTGCCCGATTAATATTGATGATACAGCGCAAACGTTACATGATCGACTCGCTGTTTTAGGGGCTGACACGCTATTAGCCGCCCTACCAAACATCGTCGAACTTCAAAGCAAGGCTCAAGCCCAAAATGATGAATTGACATGCTATGCCGCCAAATTACTAAAACCAGAAGCCGAAATTGATTGGCAACAGTCTGCTGACCAACTTGTTCGTCAAATACAAGCGTTTAATCCGTGGCCTGTGGCACAAACAAACTGGCAAGATCAGGTCTTTAGGATTTGGTCGGCATCCCTAGTTAATGAAAAAAGTTCAGTTGCTCCGGGTGAAATTATCATCGTAAACAAAGACAGCATTGATGTTGCAACCGGTAATGGCGTAATACGTCTAAAGCAAATTCAACTACCAGGGAAACGCGCCATGCCCGTTGCTGACTTTTTGAATGCAAATACAATAATGGCGGGTGAGCATTTTGGCTAAACCTCAAAAACACACCGCCCGTGCCAGCGCTGCTCGCGTAATCGCGGAGGTTATTCAGAAAAAACACTCACTTAATGGTGTGTTAACCGCCGCATTAACCTCTCTGCCGGACAATGACCGTAGTTTATGCCAACAGCTTTGTTATGGTGTCATTCGCTGGCAGCCACAATTGGAAGCGATCAGCCAAAGCTTACTCACCAAATCATTACGCGCCAAGGATGCCGATATTGCAGCACTCCTACTCTGTGGCATCTATCAACTGCGTAATATGCGAGTGCCCTCACATGCCGCGATCTCAGAAACAGTCAATGCTTGCAAAACCTTAGGTAAACCTTGGGCGACCGGATTACTAAATGCCTCGTTACGCAATTATCAGCGTCAGCATGAACAAATTGAAATTGAAATTTTACAACAAGAATCGGCTCAATACGCCCATCCCGATTGGCTAATTCAACGCTTTAAACAAGATTGGCCTGAACAATGGCCAGCTATATTAGAAGCAAATAATCTCCAGCCTCCGATGATGTTACGCGTTAACAAACAACATGGGTCACGCCAAGACTATTTGGCCAGTTTGGCTCAAGCGAAAATTGATGCCAGTGCCATTGAATTCTGCTCAGAGGGGGTATTATTAGATACACCTTGTGATGTATTTCAATTGCCTGGATTTGCTGATGGTGATGCGTCTGTCCAAGATGGTGCCGCACAATTGGTCGCTGAATTACTCGACTTAAAACCCAATTTACGGATCCTCGATGCTTGTGCTGCACCAGGCGGTAAAACCTGTCACATATTGGAACAATTTCCCGATAATCACATGGTCGCCCTAGATATTGACCCGCGTAGATTGCTACAAATCAAACAAAATACCGATCGTCTGAAGCTTAATGCCGAATTAATCGCATCAGATGCGGTTGATGTAGCTAACTGGTGGGATGGCCAACTCTTTGACCGAATTTTAATCGATGCACCCTGTTCCGGAACCGGCGTAATTCGTCGACACCCAGATATCAAGCTACTTCGCAGACCAGATGATATTGCCACGCTTGCCGAGCAACAACAGCAATTACTCAATAAATTATGGCCGCTACTTAAACCTGACGGCGTATTGATTTACACTACTTGCTCAGCACTGAAACAAGAAAACGAAGAACAAGTAGCAATTTTTTTACAGCATCATCCAGAAGCGAAGGAAAATGCAATCTCACCCAGCCCAGCTGAACGTCGATCATTTGGTTATCAACGTTTGCCTGGTGACAACATGTTAGATGGTTTTTATTATGCCAGCCTCAGTCATCGCTAAAATTTATGGGTTCCTCGCACTACTGTTCTTTCTGAGCAGTATTAATGCTGTTAGGGCAACCACATTCGACATACCCTCTGCCCACATCTCTAAAATCGGCAATGGTCATGTACTCAATGCAACAATAAACTATCCACTAACTCCGCGAGTGATTGAAGCACTTGATAACGGCATACCCATCATTTTTTTCCAAGAGTTTAAGCTCCTCGATATCACCCCCCTGTTGGGAGAATATTGGCAGTGGGAAGAAACGCTATGGCAGACTAAAATCCGCTATGAATTACGCTACCATGCCTTAGCCCAACAATATATTTTACAAGACCTCGCCACCGGAAAAGAGAGCCACTTTCCCTCGCTTGAAGGCACCCTACACGCCTTAGGAAAAGTCCAAAATTTCACATTACCTCCAGAACACCTGGTCAACACCAATGACCTGACATTTCTACTTCGAAGCGGCATTGATTTATACGCATTACCCACGCCAATGCGTCCGGGTGCAATCATTTCAAGTAAATGGCATCTCACCAGCCCGTGGACACCAGCACAGTGGCATTAGACTTTATCAAACGTTTTAGCTCTGGCACGGCACCCTATTTTTCACTAGCAGCCTTATTACTGCCGCTGGCTTATTTGCTCAGTGCCGCCACTCAAGACAGTTCGAGATTTAATGACTTATTTTTAATCATTTTTGGACTGGGTATCGCCACCCTACTTTTGTTAATGGCAATCTTAAGTCGTAGCCTATTTCGACTTTACCGTGATTTCAAAAGTAACCAGGCGGGATCGAGACTGACGGTTCGCCTTGTAAGTTTATTTGTATTACTCATTCTAGTATCAACAACCGTTGTTTATAGTTTTTCTATGCACTTTTTGCATCGCGGCATTAATAGTTGGTTTGATGTCAAAGTCGAGCAAGCCCTTAATGACTCGCTAGAATTAAGTCGTTCAGCTTTCGGCATTCGTATGCGGACCCTGCTAAGGCAGACCCGAATGATGGCGGGATTGTTAAATGAGTTACCACAACAAGATGTTAACCATAACTTACGTGAGTTATCAAAACTCAGTGGCGCGATAGAGCTTAGTCTGTGGACAATGGATGGCCAACTGATTACGTCAAGCATGGAAAACACCGTAATATTTATCCCCAGTCGCCCCAGCGAAACGATTTTTCACCAACTAGAAACACAAGATGCTTATATATCGCTAGATCCTGAACAAGATAATTTACAACTAAGAGCTGCCGTTCTGCTGCCACCGAAACAAGGCATACTTCAGACGCGCTTTTTACAAGTTATATTTCCGGTTAATGATCGCCTTAGCGAACTAGGTAAAACTGTTCAAGAAGCCTATACCGATTACAAAGAGCTCAGTTATCTACGGAAACCACTGATCAGCGTCTTCACACTGACACTGAGTCTGATTGTATTACTTACCATACTAACTTCAATCTGGTTCGCCATTTGGATCTCCCGCCGGATAGTAGAACCCTTACAGGCGCTTGCGGCAGGAACACAATCCGTCGCATCAGGTAATTACGATACACAACTCGATGTCTCTGGACATGATGAAATCGGTTTCTTAGTTCGTTCATTTAACCAAATGACCCAACGACTAACATCGTCACGCAATGCGACGGAACAGAGTCACCGCTTATTAGAACAACAAACCAACTATCTCACCACCGTATTAGGGAGTTTATCCAGTGGTGTAATTACGATAGATAACAGGCTGTTTTTACGTACAGCCAATATCGCTAGTAGCAAAATATTGCACCTTAATCTGCAACAACGGCTAGAAAGTACCGTCGACAGACTTGCCTCTCAGGCCCCGCACTTACTTATTTTTACCCAGCTTATCGAGCAAAAAATAGCACAAGGTGAAAGTTGGCAACAACAGATTGAGCTACAAAAGAAAAAATCTATGCAAACCCTGATGTGTCGGGGCACTCCACTGCCTAATAATAATGGTTGGGTGATTATTTTTGATGATGTCACCACGCTATTACAAGCACAACGAAATGCCGCTTGGGGCGAGGTTGCAAGGCGTTTGGCGCATGAAATAAAAAACCCCCTTACACCGATCCAACTTTCTGCTGAACGTTTACAGCATAAATATTTGCCGATGCTACCCGCCGATCAATCCAGCACTTTAACCAAGCTCACTAATACCATCGTACAACAAGTTGAAGCCATGAAAAATATGGTGAATGATTTTTCTGATTATGCGCGGAACCCAGGCCTACAATTAAAAATACAGCCTATAGGTAAGCTTATAAGTGAAGTACTTGCTCTCTATCAAAGCAATACCAGTCATCAGTTCATCTTATTAAAAAGCCCGCAAGACATCTCTCTCAATATTGATAGTGTTCGCTTCAGACAAATACTGCATAATTTGCTTAAGAATGCGATCGAAGCCAGTGAAGATGCTCATTTAGCGGTTGATATCATCGTCAGCTATCAGGCCGTAACACAGGATAATATTCCATGGCTTGAAATTAGTATCACTGATCATGGGCCAGGCATTCCCGCCAATATGGAAAATAAGCTGTTTGAACCATATGCTAGCAATAAAACAAAAGGCACAGGACTCGGCCTTGCCATCGTTCAAAAGATTGTTGAAGAACATGGCGGTCACGTTTGGGCTGAAAACCTCACTCCTTCTGGAGCGAGTATAATCATACGATTACCTTTGGAGGGTGCTATACCGTGAGTCAAGACAAACCGTTAATTTTGGTTGTTGATGATGAGCCTGATATTCGGGAGCTTGTTAAAGACATTCTTGAGGATGAGGGTTACCGTGTTGTTATTGCTGGCGATGGCACTGATGCCCGCGCAGCTTTTTCTTCGAACTCACCCAACCTTATCTTGCTCGATATTTGGATGCCTGACGTTGATGGCATTAGTCTACTCAAAGAATTTAAACAGCAAGATCCGAGCATAACCATCGTTATGATGTCGGGACATGGCACAATTGAAACAGCTGTAGAAGCGACTCGCCTTGGCGCCTATGATTTTATTGAAAAACCGCTATCAATGGCAAAACTACTGCGTAGTATTGAGCTTGCTCTTGAAAGCAGTAACAAAAAAGCCGCTATTAGACAACACTATGCTCAAGCTCCTGTAGGAAAAAGCCCTCAAATAACACTGTTACGAGAGCAATCTCAGCGTGTGGCACAACATGACATGCCCATTTTATTGCAAGGCGAAGGTGGCACGGGTAAGCACTGTTATGCTCACTACTTACACAGCTTAGGCAAGTTTTCTTCAGGTAAATTTATTGAAATAACGCCAGCTAGTTTTCCAACAGACAGCCTTAAGCTCACTTCACTAGCCCATAATAATTGCTTGTTTATTAACGATCTCTCACTGTTACCAACCGCAGCTCAAGCACTCCTCTCTCACCTGCTTAATACCCAGAAGCTCGCTGATTGCCAATTAATTTGTGCCACCCAATATTCTTTAGACTTGGCCGTTAACAATGGTAGTTTTTCTGAAGGCTTGTTATACCAGCTCAACAGCATTACGCTTGCAATTCCAGCCTTACGTGATCATATCGAAGATATTCCTGAATTGATTCATCACTTTGTCGATGAGCAAACCACCGAATCAGACATGCCCTACCGCCACTTTACCGTTGCAGCACAAAACCGCTTACGCAATCATCCATGGCAAGGTAACGTGCTTGAGCTGAAAAATGTTATTCAACGTTTATTGGTACTTGGCGAATTAGATGATATTGACGTTACGGAAGTGGATCAAACTTTACGCGAGACCTCTGAACAACAAACTCAGGCCAACGAATTAAACAGCATTAATTACGACTTACCTCTACGTGAGGCAAGAGAACAATTTGAACGCATTTATTTATTACACAAATTACAAGAAACAGAAGGTAATGTAGGTAAAGCAGCAAAGCTTGCAGGCATGGAACGCACTCATCTATATCGCAAGCTTCGCTCGTTAGATATTGATAGTAAACAGGTTTAAGGTAGTAATATGAAAATTCTTATTCTCGGAGCCGGACAAGTTGGCGCTTCCGTAGCAGCATCTCTTGTAAGTGAAAATGATGATATTACTGTCGTTGACTCAAATAGTGAGCTATTACTAAAACTACAAGATCACTACGATATTCGGACCATTCAAGGCCATGCTTCTCATCCGGATATACTAGCGCAGGCAGGTGCCGCGGATGCTGACCTGATTTTAGCCGTCACCAACAGTGATGAAACGAATATGATCGCCTGCCAAATTTGTCATAGTCTCTATAAAACGCCGACAAAGATCGCCAGAATTCGAAGCACAGAATACCTATCCAAGCCGGAACTGTTTGGCAATGATGCTATCGCAATTGATATGCTGATCAGCCCAGAACAAATTGTTACTGATTATATTGAAAGATTAATTAATCACCCCAACGCACTACAGGTTCTTGATTTTGCTGAAGGTAAAGTCCAGCTAGTTGCCATGAAAGCCTTTCACGGCGGCCCACTTGTTGGTAGCCCCTTATCCGATCTACGCATTCATATTCCAAAAACTCCGACACGTGTCGCCGCTATATTTAGAAATGGTTATCCGATCATTCCTAAAGGAAAAACTGTTATTGAAGCAGATGACGAAGTCTTTTTTATAGCCGCCAAAAATGATATTCATTCCGTAATGAGTGAACTTCGTCGAATGGATAAACCCTATAAACGTATTATGCTTGCCGGTGGCGGCCATATAGGCGAACGACTCGCCAAAGCACTAGAAAATGATTATCAGGTCAAGGTCATTGAATCTAATCCAAAACGCGCAGAATTCTTATCAGAAGAACTGTCAAATACAATCGTTTTATTGGGCGACGTAGCAAATGAAGAATTACTACAAGAAGAAGATATCGATAAAGTCGATTTATTCTGTGCACTTACTAATGACGATGAAGCGAATATTCTGTCAGCGATGCTCGCAAAACGCTTAGGTGCTCGAAAGGTATTATCATTAATTAACCGTGCGGCATACGTTGATTTAATTGAAAGTAGCAGTATTGATATCGCGCTATCACCACAACAAGCAACCATTGGCAGTCTGTTGGCACATATTCGCCGTGGCGACATTGTAGCGGTACACTCTCTACGACGTGGCGCAGCTGAAGCAATGGAAGCGATCGCTCATGGTGATAAAAACTCATCGCTAGTTGTAGGTCGTCGTATTGATGAAATCAAGCTACCGCCAGGCACAACGATTGGCGCCATTGTCCGAGGTGAACAGGTAATAATCACTCACCATGACAGCGTGATCGAGGCGGAAGATCATGTCATTTTATTCCTAATACATAAACGTTACGTCAAAGAAGTTGAACGTTTATTCCAAGTAGGATTTACTTTCTTCTAATGCTTATGGAACAATCATTACAACATCATTTCCTTATTGCTATGCCGACATTGATAGATTCATTTTTCTATCGATCGGTAATATATATTTGTGAGCATAATGAAGATGGCGCCATGGGACTGATCATTAATCGTCCCACTCAAATCATGCTCGAGGAACTCTTTACGCATTTGGAGATAGACAATCTTTCACCCATCACCAAAACTACCTCGGTATTATTTGGCGGTCCAGTACAAAAAGAGCAAGGCATGATTATTCATGACAGTCATCATCAATGGATAAGTACTAAAGCATTAGATGATGAGTTATACCTAACAACCTCGACTGATATTTTAGAATCCGTTGGCACGCCCGCTGGTCCAGACAACTTTTTAATCACGCTCGGTTACGCTGGCTGGGAAACCGGTCAACTAGAACAGGAATTAGCCGACAATAGCTGGCTCACAGTACCTGCAAACAAGGACATCTTATTTAAGACTCCTGCCGATCAACGCTGGTTAGCGGCAGGTAAGTTATTAGGCGTTGATATGAATCTTATGACACTTTCAATGGGACATGCATGACCACTCCTCGCACACTACTTGGTTTTGACTTTGGACTAAAAAATATTGGTGTAGCTGTTGGCCAAGAGCTCACTGGCAGTGCTAGCGGAATTGCTGTTATTAAAGCGCGTGATGGCATTCCCGATTGGAATGACATAAAAAAAGTAATCGAACAATGGAAGCCTCAGCTGTTAATCGTTGGCCTCCCACTTAACATGGATGGCACTGAGCAAGATATGACGGCAGCATGCCGAAAGTTTGGCAATAGACTCAATGGCCGCTTTCAACTTCCGGTTGAATGGCAAGATGAACGACTAAGCACCTATGAGGCATTGGAACAACTAGGCATTCGTGACAAAATGCAATCCAAACGACGGGGTGATGTTGATCGCATCTCTGCACAACTTATTCTTCAATCATGGTTGAATCAACAATGACAATACCTGCAACGAACACTGACATCCGAACCTTGCTTCTTGCTATGGCGGACGAAATAAACCAAGCACTAGAGGGCAAAAAGCCTTTACTAATAGGCATTCACACTGGTGGCGTTTGGGTCGCAAAGCAACTCGCAGAAATTTTAGGCGCTGATTTCTTTGACGCACCTCTAGGAACGCTCAATATTGCCTATTATCGAGATGACTTCACCCGTATTGGCATGCATCCACAAGTAACGCCTTCAGATCTGCCTTTTGCCGTAGATGACCGTCATTTATTGTTGGTGGATGATGTTTTATATAGTGGTCGAACTATCCGTGCAGCACTTAACGAAATTTTTGATTATGGCAGACCAGCAAGTGTCACCCTCGCGGTACTGATAGAGCGAAATGGTCGTGAGTTGCCGATACAGGCTGACATTATAGGTCAGTCACTCACCATGACCGAGAATGAACACATTAAACTAAACAATAACAATGGCTTAACATTAACACTGTCGACAGAAAAAGCAGGGGAAAGTGATGTCGCATAATCAACTTACCGAAAGCGGACGCCTCCATCATTTTCTCAGCATTGAAGGGCTAAAACGCCCCTTATTAACAGAAATAATGGACCGCGCTGAGCAGTTTTCTAGCATTTCTCATCAACAAGTTAAAAAGGTGCCACTATTACGTGGCAAAACGATTGTGAATCTATTTTTTGAAAATAGCACACGTACCCGCACCACTTTTGAACTAGCGGCAAAGCGCCTCTCTGCTGATGTCATCAGCCTAAATATTAATACCTCATCAGCTTCAAAAGGTGAAAGCCTTCGTGACACTCTACATAACTTAGAAGCTATGCATAGTGATATGTTTGTTGTTCGCCACCATCAGAGCGGTGCGGCTGAGTTTATCGCACAACATGTTGCCCCACATGTCAGTGTGATTAATGCCGGCGATGGCTGCCATGCTCATCCAACCCAAGCCATGTTGGATATGTTCACCATTCGTCGTCACAAACAGCATTTCCCAGACCTTCGCGTTGCTATCATTGGTGACATATTACATTCCCGTGTTGCTCGCTCTCAAATTCAAGCTTTAGCCACTCTTGGTGTAGGCGAAATTCGAGTTATTGCCCCCAAAACCTTGTTACCCACCGACTGTAAAACGCTAGGCGTACATGTTTACCATGATATGAACGCCGGATTAAAAGACGTAGACGTAGTAATTACTCTCAGATTACAGAATGAAAGAATGCAGGGTGCACTTTTGCCTAGCTCTAAAGAATATTATCAATGTTATGGTTTAACCGAACGAAAATTAAGCCTAGCTAAACCGGATGCGATAGTAATGCATCCAGGTCCAATTAACCGTGGCGTTGAAATCGCGTCTGCAGTAGCTGATGGCCCACAATCTGTTATCTTAGAACAAGTTACACATGGCATCGCCGTACGAATGGCAATCATGTCAATGACACTCGGTTCACAAGCAGAACTTTATGAGGTGACGGCATGAATCTTCACATAAAAAATGGTCGTGTAATAGATCCTGCAAGCCAAATTGATGCCCAACAAGATATCTTTATCCGTGATGGCAAAATTGTCGCTATCAGCACTCATCTTGATGGCTTCGTAGCTGACCAAACAATTGATGCCACAGGTTTAATTGTCTGCCCAGGATTAGTTGATTTAAATGCCCGTCTTCGCGAACCTGGGCAAGAACATACAGCAACAATTGAAAGTGAAACACTCGCTGCGGTAGCCGGCGGTATAACCTCACTTTGCGTCCCTCCTGACACGGATCCAGTAATTGACACGCCTGCCGTCGTAGAGCTAATTGAAGATCGCGCTAAAAAAGCGGGTCGAGCCATGGTTTACACCATCGGTGCGTTGACACAAAGATTACAAGGTGAATTACTGACTGAAATGGCGGCGCTCAAAATGGCGGGCTGTATAGGTGTAAGCAATGGTCTAGCGCCAATTAAAAACAGTCTTATTTTACGCCGAGCGATGGAATACGCAGCGACACTGGATCTAACGTTATTTATCAATTCTGTCGATCCTTGGCTTCAAGGTAATGGCTGTGTCCATGAAGGCTCTATAAGTGCCAGATTAGGACTCACTGGCATCCCAGAAACAGCTGAAACGATTGCTGTAGCCCGCGACCTCCTATTGATTGAACTAACTGGAGTACGCGCTCACTTTCATAATATATCCTGTGGTAAAACTGTATTACTGATTAAGGATGCACAAAACAAGGGCCTAGCAGTCACTGCTGATGTCAGCGCTCATCATCTTCATCTTTGTGAGCATGATATTGGCAATTACGACACGCTTAGTCACGTTATGCCACCATTACGCAGTATTCGTGATCGAGAACAATTACAGCAGGGTCTACGTGAGGGCATCATTTCGGCGATAAGCTCCCATCATCAACCACTAGACAATGATGCCAAACTCGGCCCATTTGCAGACACAGCGCCAGGAATTTCAGGCCTAGAAACATTACTCGCACTGACCATGAAATTAGTTGATGATGAGGAAATATCACTACATCAAGCCATAGCCAGCCTGACATCTCACCCTGCTGACATTCTCGGCATTGATGCCGGCCAACTAAAAGTAGGCGCTCAAGCAGACATTTGTATTTTCAACCCGAATATTTACAATGAATGCCAACCAAATTACTTTGTAAGTGCAGGCAAAAACAGTCCATTTTCTGGCTGGTTATTTAATAACAAAGTCAGTCACACAATATTTGATGGCAAACTGGTCTATGAGCAGGATAAAATTCACAGTATTGCTGTCTAACTGACAGTTATCTAAACGTCATAAAGAGACTCACAAATGAATATTAAAAAATTAGCCGCATTAAGCATAATATCCAGTAGCTTGGCACTAAGCGGTTGCGCAAGCAGCTTACAAGGCGATACTTATTCTCGTGACGATGCCCGTCAAGTACAAAACGTACAATACGGCACCGTTGATGCCGTGCGCATGGTAATAATTGAAGGCACTAAAACCCCTATCGGTACAGCAGCTGGCGCCGTAGTTGGTGGTGTCGCTGGTAGCACTGTTGGTGGAGGTAAAGGCTCAATCATTGCTGGGGTTCTTGGCGCCGTTGCCGGTGGCTTAGCGGGTAGTGCCGCCGAAGAAGCGATTACCAAAAAACAAGGCGTAGAATTGGTTATCCATAAAAATTCTGGGGAAACCATTTCAGTCGTACAACAATATGAACCTAATAATCCATTCCAAGTTGGCGACCGCGTACGCCTAATGACGCTCAATGGTGAAGTTCGCGTAACCCGATAAACCACTTTTTCGAGAACACGAGATGATAGCTATAAACAGATTGATTGCAGGCTCAATAGCATTATTTTTGCTATTAACCATCACGGCTTGCTCATCAGAAGTAGGTAGCGATCAATGGTGCGCTGACATGAAAGCAACACCATCAGGTGACTGGTCGGCGAACCAAGCGTCAGATTTTGCCAAACACTGCATATTGAAATAAATTTCATGCCTAAGACTAAACTTTACGCACTTGATTTCGATGGTGTTATCTGTGATAGCGCCATCGAAACAGGAATGACAGGCTGGAAAGTAGCCAGTCAACTCTGGCCAGATATGCCGACCGAAATACCTGTTGATATGCTAGAAAAATTTCGGCAAGTTAGGCCAGTCATGGAAACAGGCTATGAAGCGATACTAATAATGCGAAAGCTTTTTGAGGGTACCGCTCCTCGCCTTTTATTAGATCAATTTGCTATTCAGATTAAAACCATCATCAGGCGTGATGAGCTTAACGTAGCAGGTCTTAAACGTCGCTTTGGCGAACACCGCGACATCTGGATACATGATCATCTTGATGAATGGATTATGATGAATCCGCTGTTTGAGGGCATTGCTGAAAAGCTACGCAAAATTGATCATCAGCTCACGTATATCATAACCACTAAACAAGAGCGTTTTGTCAGCCAAATACTTAAAGCAAATAACATTATATTTCCTGAAAAACACATTTACGGCCTAGAGCGCGAATTAAGTAAGCAACAAATTTTAGCCGATTTATCAGCAAGTCATCTCGATCATCAAATTGTCTTTGTAGAAGATCGGCTTCCCACACTGATTATTGTTAATGATGATAGTCGTTTAGCTAAGGTGCAATTGTATTTTGCCGATTGGGGTTACAACACCGAACAGGACAAGCTAGCAGCAAAAGAACAAACATCTATAACGACTATCAATCTCGCTGAGATACTTGTTTTGTAAGTAACAATTAAGTCTAGGCTATTATGCTGGTAGCTATGTTAAAAACATTTTTAATAAGGCTCCGCATAATGGATGGATCAAGAAATTTTTACGTTAGACTTTCTGCCGCTTTGATTGCAAGCCCTTTGAGTAAATCGACTATGCCTAATGTCTTCTTATTAGTTATAACCGCTGCCATATCAATGACTACGGCTTGCACTGAACAAGCGGCTCCGATCGAAAAGACGGCCAAACCACATCTCGTTGAAATAATCACAGCACAAAGCCAGACTTTAACTATCGAACGCCAACGCAACGGTACATTAAAAGCGCTACGCGAAATCCAGATTTACAATCAAGAAGAAGGTCAAATTACGGCTCTACCCTTTTATGAAAATGATCGGGTGAAAAAAGACGATATCGTCGCTAAACTTGATGATCGCTTACTAATGGCACAACTGGAACGCACTCAGGCATTAAGACGCAAAGCAGAACAAGACCTGTTGCGCTTTAAAAACTTGGCCGCCAAAGGTTTAACACCGCAAACTGAGATCACTAGGGTGGAAACAGAACTTGCGGTGGCTAAAGCAGATGAGCATGCGCTATTAACCCGCATAGATTTCACCGTTATCCGTGCACCAATATCAGGTATTGTCAGCGAACGACATAGTGAACAAGGTAATATTGCGGAACGCTATAGCCACTTATTGACGCTTTCCGACCAAAGCTCTCTAATTACTGAAGTCGCAGTATCAGAATTACTTATTAATAAATTGCACGTCGGCGATAAACCAAGGTTTTCGATTGATGCCTTAGGCATTATAGCGCCTCCTTTACACGGCACAATTACTCGGATCTACCCCAATCTGGATCCTTTTACTCGTACCGGTACCGTTGAAATCACCCTCAAACCCGTTCCGACAGGTGCTAGACCAGGCCAATTGGTTCGCGTTACCTTAAAAACAGAACAAGCTAAACGCTTATTAATACCTTTCACCTCACTTCGACATTCAACTCAGGGTGATTATGTCTTCACTATAGATAGTGAGCAAAAGGCACAAAGAACGCCCGTAGTCACTGGTTTAAATGTAAATGATCAAGTCGAGATTGTCAGCGGCTTAAGCGAGGGTGCGGCTATTGTAGTTCGTGGTTATACTAATCTTCATGCCAACAAAGAAGTAACCGTAGTAAATGTTCCTGCGCTAGCAGAGCAAACGCCGAATGAATAAAAGTAGCATTGCAGCATGGTCGATTCGTCACCCAATAGGCGTCAGCATGATCGCCTTAACGGTAGTGATCATCGGGCTTTTTACCCTCACCCGCCTAGCCATCGACCTCTTACCAGAAATTATCTATCCCGAGGTTCGCGTCCGTATTATTGATAATGGCGTACCGGCATCAGTACTGGAAGACAGTATTACTCGACAATTAGAAGAACAACTGGCGATCACTGAAGACTTAATTGGCATTCAGTCACATACTGAACGCGGTATAGCGACAGTTGATCTCTCATTTGATTATGGCAAAGATATTGATATCGCACTACGTGATGCCAGCACTCGACTTGATAGGGCAAAACGCTTTTTACCCGACACCATCGATCCACCGACAATTTACAAGTTAGATCCCTCTCAAATTCCGGTAATGGAATTTGTTATTAGTTCGGAGTTACGAGACGATACCGAACTACGGAGCTGGGTGGATGATGTTTTTAGTAAGTGGTTTATAAATGTGCCAGGTGTTGCTTCAGCCGAAGTAGGTGGTGGGCTGATTCGCGAAATTCAAGTTATTCCTGACCAACAACGTTTGGCTGGCATCGGTCTAAGTTATAAAGACATTATTGATGCGCTGCAAACATCGAATAAAGATGAAGCTATGGGTCGTTTGCAAATGCCCTCCCATGAAATTACAGGACGCATTAGCGGTCGTTTAAACTCCCTCAAAGACATTAAAAATCTAGCCATTGCTCACAATGCCGGTAATACCGTTTATTTAAGTGATGTAGCACAAATCATCGACACCAATGTAGAAGAACGGGTTAAGGTTCGTGCTGATGGCATAAGTGGCGTCAAACTATCCATACAAAAACAACCTACCGCCAATACCACGGCTGTCGTTGAAGACGTCAAAGAGCGCCTTACTTGGCTCAAAACACAAAATATTCTGCCAGAAGATGTCACGCTAACCACGGTTAGCGATCAGTCGATATATATTCTGCAATCCCTAAAAAATGCCAGTCTTGCCGCCATTACCGGTGCCTTTTTAGCCATGGCGATAGTCTACCTTTTCCTCGGAAATTTACGTCGGACACTAATTATTGGTAGTGCCATCCCTATTGCAATCATGTTTACCTGTGTATTAATGGGGCTAGGGGGGTTAACACTAAACATTATGACTCTAGGTGGTTTAGCGCTTGGCGTGGGTATGCTGGTTGATAACACCATTGTGATGTTGGAAAACATTTATCGTCATCAACGTGACAATGCCAATTCATTTACCGCAAGCACAGAAGGTGCTAACGAAGTCACCAGCGCCATTATCGCCTCCACATCAACAAATCTATCAGCCGTTCTGCCATTCTTGTTTATTGGCGGCCTTACTGGCCTACTGTTTAGCGAATTGATCTTTACGATTTCAGTAGCCATTTTTGCCTCCATGATCATTGCTATCACCTTAGTCCCTGCTTACGCCGCGAAAGTGACTAATATTAAAACGAACCGAATCAGACAAACCATTGACCATACTGTTGATACCTTGCAACGTACTTACGCCTGCATTATTGCTGTCTTATTGAGGTTTCGCTGGTTAGTGATAATCAGCTTTATTACTGGCTTAGCGTTTAGCATTCCTGTTTTCCTAAGCGGCAAACACATCGTGTTGCCTAATTTAGATGACGGCCTTATTACCGTTAGAATATCAGGAGATACTGGGGTGTCATTGGCTAAAATGGATCAAAAAACACAGCTTATTGAAGGCTTGTTTTCCGACCAAGCTGAAACTGAAACACTCTATACCTTAGTCGGTGGCTCTGTTTACGGACGTTCGCAACGAGAAACGCCAAGTCAAGCCAGTATTACCGTGCAATTAAAACCTCTGCCAGAACGCCTTATTAGTAGCGGCGAATGGATCAAACGGATGGATAAACTCATTGCCAAACAACAATTAGCAGGCTTTGAAGTAAGGATGTCACAACGCGGTATTCGGGGTATTCGCACCAACCGAGGCGATGAAGATATTAGCTTGCGCCTACAAGGCGCTAATGATGTTCAGCTTAAATTACTAGCCGACGATATCGCTGACAAAATGCGCCTTATTCCTGGTATTAGTAACGTAACGCACTCAGCCGAAGATGAACAGTTCGAGTTGGCGATGACATTAGATCGAGAACGAGCTGCCAGCTTAGGCGTCAACTTGCAAGATATAAAACAAGCGACCCAAATTGCATTGCAAGGTGTGATTGTCAGTGATTATCTCGATAACGACAAAAGCTACGATATCCGCCTTCGACTACCTCAATCTGAGATAACCAGCCCTCAAGATATGGAGTCGATCTTATTATTTCCTGCCAAAGATAATACGGCCCCTATTTACCTAGGATCAGTCGCGAACATTGAATTACTCAAATCGCCAATTAGCATCCTGCGCGACAATCAAATGCGTATTGTTGAACTGACCGCTTCACTTAGTGATGGCACTACTCTCGGCGAAGCATTAAATTCACTCAAGGAACTTCGATCACAGATAATATTACCCAAGGGTTACACCCTTTACGATGGCGGTTCTCAAAAAGCACTACAAGATCAGCAAAGATTAACCGAACTCCTGTTACTGCTTGCACTATTTTTAGTTTTTGTAGTGATGGCCATTCAATATGAATCCTTGCTCAACCCATTGATTATTATTCTCAGCGTGCCGTTTACTGCCATAGGCATTGCCTTAGCAATAGATGTATTAGCACTTCCACTCTCGATGCCAGTCTGGCTGGGCATGATCATGTTGGTTGGCATCGTGGTTAATAACGCCATATTACTGGTTGAATATATTGAAATCGAGCGAGAAAAAGGAAACGATATAACATCCGCGATTGTTGCGGCGGCTCGCTTACGGCTTCGCCCCATCTTAATGACGACACTCAGTACGGTAGTCGGCATGATACCCCTGGCTTTGGGCTGGGGGGAAGGCGCGGAAATGTTACAACCGCTAGCAATCACTGTCGTCTGGGGCTTAAGCTTTTCGATGTTCGTCAGTTTATTGCTTGTACCAATTATGTATCATTTATTGCATTCACTTAAATCAAGAGAAGTACAACAATCGGTGATGACTTAAAATTAGAAATGGTAAATTTCAGGCATAAAAAAACCCATCACTTTTATACAAGTGATGGGTTATTTTATTAACAAAACACGTCATTGTTCAAACACTTGTTTTGTATCAATTAATGGCGGAGCGGACGGGACTCGAACCCGCGACCTCCGGCGTGACAGGCCAGCATTCTAACCAGCTGAACTACCGCTCCACACCAACCTGTTAAGCGTTCAGAGCCTAACAAGAAGCGGAAATAATACAGTAATTAATCCGAAGATGTTAGTGTTAATTTTTTCAATCTTCTAATGAGAGCATCTTGTAGCAAAAACATGTTGATTGCACTCAAATTTATACAATAAATATAGTCTTACTTTTAGCTAAGCGTTGCACCTTTTATTCAAAATTAACGAACGATTTGCGTTTAAAATTCAGCCACTAAGTATTCAATAAACGGCCAAACACAGCATAATCAGTAGAGATCAGTTTAGCTATTGTTGCCGAACTAATTAACTGCCAGTTCATCTAAAGCAGGTAAACTAACTATCTATTCTAAAATCAGGAGTAACAATTTGACCCTATTTAAATGCGTATCCGTCGTATTTTTGATGATATTTCTTGCCGCCTGTGCCGGTTTGACGCCTAACTACGAAAAACCACAAGTCAATGTTACCTCGTTCACCTTAGCGCCTAATTCATCAGGGCTAGCACCTCGCTTTAATATCGGCTTACAGATCATCAATCCAAATCGCACTGCACTGCCTTTGGTAGGTATGAGTTATTCGGTTGAAGTTGAAGGTAATCGGATTTTAAGTGGCGCCGAGCCTAACTTGCCGCGGATAGAAGGTTATAGCTCGGCGGATATTGTCATTCAAGCCAGTCCAGATTTATTTGGTAGCGCACGTTTACTCAATCAACTATTCTCTGGTCAACGTGATGAACTGAACTACTTATTCAAAGCACGCCTTGATGTCGGTACCTTAATGCCTTATATAAATATTGAAGAAGAAGGCAGTTTTGGCCTCACCAATGGCCAATAACTATCGAGATATTTTAGCTATATTAAGCTTGTCAGCGTGTTATTAAGCCTGCTTTGTTATCATCCGCTATTAAAGAGCAAACTCCACAATGAAAACTAACGCTGGTCCACCAACACTAAGTAAACCCGTTATTACCCTAATATGGATTGTATTGTTAGGCGTGTGTACAGTTCTTTTTAACGGCCTATTAGATAATATTAACAACCCTAATAAAGATCTAACCATTACCCTTAATGATGCGGGCAATAAAGAAGTCGTACTAGAAAGAAATCGCTATGGTCATTATGTAGCAAGCGGCGAGATTAACAATCAACCAGTAGAGTTTCTGTTAGATACAGGTGCTACATTAGTCGCCATACCTGAGCACATTGCAAAACAATTAAATTTAAATAAAGGTCGGGCCTTTCAGTCGCAAACAGCAAATGGTAGTAGCCAGTCATATGCGACTACTATTGATAGAGTAACCTTAGGCGGTATTGTGATGACAAACGTGCCGGCAAGCATTAGCTCTGGAATGGAGTTCGATGAAATTCTATTAGGCATGTCTTTCTTAAAACACTTACATCTGATGCAACAAGGCAAACAGCTCAGAATTAGCGTGCCAGATTAAGCAAAATATGATTATGAAGGTCGCTGTAAATTCAATCTAACCCCCAACCTATTATTTGATAACAAGATGAAACTATTTGAAACCTTAAAACAACGAAAAGCCGTTAGAGCCTATTTAGACAAACCCGTTGAAAAAGAAATGATTCACGCTATTCTTGATGCCGCTCGGCATGCGCCTTCAGGCGTCAACACACAGCCTTGGCAAGTCGCGGTAGTAA
This sequence comes from Pseudomonadota bacterium, assembly GCA_030576275.1. GTDB lineage: Bacteria > Pseudomonadota > Gammaproteobacteria > Nitrosococcales > Methylophagaceae. The sequence continues at coordinate 82,449 of JALIBN010000012.1, forward strand.
CGGGCAACAGCAAAAAAACATTACAAACTAAAATAGAAACCGCCTTTCGTGCTGGCAACACAGGCAAAGCCGACTATGAATACTACCCAACGCAATGGATAGAGCCCTTCAAGTCACGCCGAAAAGACTGTGGCTTACTGATGTATCAAACACTGAAAATTGAGCGTGCCGATAAGCAACGCCAAATGGAGCAATGGGCTACCAACTACCGTGCATTTGATGCTCCCGTGATGTTACTTTTTTTCATGGATGAGCATATGCAAACCGGATCGTATATGGATTACGGCATGTTCCTGCAATCAGTTATGTTAGCGGCTGTCGATCTCGGATTGGCGACTTGCCCACAAGCATCTATTGCTGATTATCCTGAAATCATAAAATCAGAATTAGGTTACTTAGATAATAGAGTCTTGTTATGTGGAATGGCCCTAGGCTATGAAGACAAAAATGCCCTTGTAAATAGTTACCGTACAACTAGAGCAGACGTAACATCATTTACTGACTATTTCGATTGAAGTCACTTGTAAATACTAGCTTTTCCTTGACCAATATAGGAGCCGGTTGATACTAAACGTCATAGTCAAAAACGAGAATATCTTCTAATAATGGTCTCAAAAATCATTAATACGGAAAGGGGTACACCCCAGACTTATGGGCTCCAGGCCATCATTCCCCCCCCAGTCAACAGAAGACACAACATTTTTACTGAGATAACCTGCTTGATTTTTTGTTGCAAAATATTAGTCACGACAAAGATATTGATGCAGCCCCAGTACGTTAATAAACTGGGGCTATCGATAGACAAGTATCAGTTATTGGCTAAGTTGCTTAACAATAGCTTGGCCAACGGCATGAGCACTCCCTGGATTTTGCCCCGTAATGACCCGACCATCCTCGATAACAAACTCGCCCCAAGGCTGTACTTTAGAATAGCGACCTGCAATTCGTGTTAACGACTCTTCGAGTAAAAATGGGATATCGTTAATGGTTCCATAATCTATCTCTTCTTCGCGTGTAAATCCCGTAACCGATTTGCTAGCCAGAAGTTTTTCACCAGAACTTAGCGTAATCGGTAAAAAGCCTGCAGGGCCATGACAAACAGCTCCTAATATTCCGCCGTTTTCATAGTGCACCGCACTTAGTTTAGCGAAGTCCTCATTGGTTGCTAGATCAGATAGCAAGCCGAAACCACCAGGATAAAAAATAGCATCGTAACTCTCAATATTAAGGTGTTCTACTGGAATAGTATTATTAATGCGGTTTTGAAATGCTTTATCATTCAATATACTTTCGTTAATTTTATCACCATCAATGTCAGTGCCATAAATAGGTGCCTTACCCCCGTTGATTGAAGCTATATCATATTCCACTCCATTTTCTATAAACACATGTACAGCATGAGTTAACTCCGGAGCATAAGTGCCATTTTCTTGATCGGTTTCACCCAGCGTCGCATGATTAGTTACGGGTATTAATACTTTTTTCATATTTATTTCCTCTTTGAACCCGCCGGCTCGTTAGTTTAATGAAGAATTATTTTAGCGCATCCCTATAATACTGATTATATCTTCTGATTGTAAAATACTATTGTTCTATGCAACAACGAATCGCAGACGAACAATGAGAAGAGTTCTGAATTTGTCACCGTGGCTGAAAGCCAATGTTTGACTTTGGACATTTAAAGGCTCACTGGCAGTGGAGAAGCAATAATGCCACTGAAGTAGTAAAGGTCTAAGCCCCTGTATTTTTTGCAATTTCGGGCACATTTGGTAACCGCTTATTGAATTAATTACTTTTCCGATTGGGAGGAAGAATAAGCGTTAAATACTCTTGGTCATAGCTAATATTTTAAATACTCATCAATGAGAACCAACATTAGCGGCAATCAAATAGTGACGGCAGACCCATGAGGTTTATTTACCTACTTCCAATTTTTGGCTTTAGCTTGCTGTAACTTTTCATAGCCCGCTAACAATGCTGTATGGCGTTCAAAACCTTCCAAACTCAAGCCAGGGCAATGCAAGTTGTGGAAAACTTTTTTACCTTCAACAATGGCAATTCCATCGGTGACGTTATCTTGGCCATACATAAGTGCTAAGCCGTGTTCATATTCAGCATACTCACGTTCGTCATCTTGTTGAATTTCTAGCAAGGCTTTTAAACAACGATAATGACGGATATTGGCTTCACTCGCTTGACCAAGTGCTAGGCACCAGTCAATCCAATCCATTGCTTCTTCATCTTGCATCGCTAAACATAACATCGCTTTAATTTCACCTAAGCGGATCTCAGACCACAAGGTAGCTGGATCAGGGGCCAAACCTATAAACGGTGCAACTGGGGTTTGATCGTTATACCCCCCCTCTTCCAAGCGTTCCAATATGTCTCGCCATTGTTCGGCATCGCCATCTTTTAGCGTTAAGAAATCTTCACGGAATAAAGCACCTTCATTATTGTTTTCCCAAACCAATTCATCAACAGGATAAATGTCTGACATTCCTGGCACTAAAATTCGGCAAGCATAGACATCTAAATGTTCATAGTCAGCAATATAAATATCAAAGCCCATTTCATGGATTTTGTTCGTTAAATAGGTAAATTCGTCGGCGGTTTTGCTGTCATGTTCCCAATCATTAAATTCAAAATCAGGCGTGCTTCGGAAAAAGTCGTTTGAAATATAACCACTAGAATCAATAAAGTGCATTTCTAAATTGGCGGGCGATGAGACTTCATCTTGATCGAATGTAGGCGGATGAAATACATCTAACTGATCTAAGCTACGGCCCTGCAATAACTCGGTAACAGTTCGCTCTAAGGCAACTTCAAAACTAGGATGAGCACCAAAAGACGCAAATACCGAACCATCTTTAGGATTAATCAGCGTCACACTCATTACTGGATATTCGCCACCCAAAGAAGCATCGGCGACTTTAAGCGAGTAACCATGCGACTCTAATTCTTCAATGGCTTCTTTGATTAGAGGGAAACGATTGATAACCTCGGCAGGCACTTCGGGTAAACAGATCCCTTCGGCAATAATTCTATTTTTCACATAGCGTTCAAATACTTCTGATAAACCCTGTACACGTGCTTCGTTTTTAGTATTACCTGCTGACATGCCGTTACTAACAAAAATATTGCCAATGACATTAATCGGAATATAAATAGATTTGCCATCTCTTAGCCGAAGATAAGGTGCCGCACAAATACCACGCTCACCAATGCCAGAATTAGTATCAACTAACATGGCTGGTGTTAATTCACCATCAGGATCAAAGTGCGCCCATAACGACTCATCCATCAAGCCATCAGGCATTTCATCACCCGTTGAATCGAACCATTGCTCATTCGGGTAATGTACAAAATCATTATTGCAGTGCTGATCGCCTAAGTAAAAATCAGCAAAGAAGTAGTTACAGCTTAAACGCTCAAAATATTCACCTAAAGCACTAGCTAAACATGCTTTTTTAGTGCTACCTTTGCCATTAGTAAACATGATCGGGCAACTTTTATCACGAATATGAACCGAATACACATTACTCACGGGGTTAAGCCATGATGCCTCTTGAATATCAAAGCCAAAGGACTTTAATTTAGTCTGCATGGTGGCGATACTTGTTTCCAAGTCGCTATCCTTACCTTTAATGAATGTTTTTTCAGTCATGATTTCGTTACTTTTGGTTGCTGAGAAAAGAAGTCATCAAATAAGACCCCATCTTTTCTTAGGTTTAAATTATTTTATTGTTTTTGGGGCTTTTCTACACCTATCGCACCATCAGAACGTGCTTTTAAATAGGCATATAATTGATCAAGATTTTCCATAACCTCAACATTAGCGTTCCACGATGGCATGCTGCCGATCCTGCCAGATTTACCATTTTTAACCGTATCGTAAAATTGTTCTTTTGAAATAAACTTCAAACTTTCAGCTAGATCTGGGCCCGCCATCCCTTGGCCATAAGTACCATGACAACGTGCACACCAATTACGGAATAATTTAAATCCCGCATAACTGCTTGCATCCAGCTTGTTGCCATCGACAACACTATAAAGCCCTTCCGCCGTCGACGCTGTTTTTGTTGATTCAACTGTTGCCATGAGAGCTTCCGTCACCGGGATTGCTGGTTGTTCAATCACTTCCGTTTCGTCTGCCGCTACTGTCGCTTCAAGCGTTGAAACAGCTTCTTTTACCGTTGACTCAGTAGCAACAACAACTTCTTCAGCCTTATCATCCACCATTGTGACTAAGGGTGTTTGTTGTTTGGTCACTGCATCTTCTGTCTCATCAACGGGTGCAGTATCAATCACTTTTTCTCTAGCAAGCTCTGCTGTAGCTAGCTCTTCAGTCATTTCATCTGCTGGTTGGGCTAGTTGTTCAGCGATTTGTTTTGTTTTGTAACCTTCATCACCACTCTTTAGTGCAGGTAAGAACACTACAATAATGAGCACCAGAAAGACAGCGCATGCCGCAATTATTACTTTAATATTTTTCATCTTTATCTCCTTATTGTTGTTCTGTTAATACATCTAAATAATAGCACTTAGCTTACAAGACTGCATAAACTACGATGCTATAAGCGCTTTATGCCGCAGTAACCCTCCTCAATATGAGATAATACGGCGCAAATAAATGAGGCGTGCTTTTCATATATGGAAGCAAGCTTTCTCAACCAAGGTTTTATGATGACTATTGAACAAACATTATTAGCGCGAAGCGCCTCAAAATGTGAATTGTGCAGCTCTGAATCAAATTTATCCCTGTATGAAGTGCCGCCTGTGGCTGATGCCAACGCTGATAATTGCGTTCTTGTTTGTGATACCTGTACTGATCAAATTGAAAACCCAGAAAACGTTAATCCGAATCACTGGCATTGTTTAAATGACAGCATGTGGACAACCGTTCCAGCCGTTCAAGTCATGGCATGGCGTCAACTTAAACGCTTAAATACTGAAGTTTGGGCGCAAGATCTACTTGATATGCTGTATTTAGATGAAGAAACGCAAATATGGGCCTCCGCCATGACAACAGCTGAAGCCAATGCTGAAAGTAGCTCGGTTGACAGTAATGGCGCGACATTAAATGCTGGTGACAGCGTGACACTTATTAAAGATCTTGATGTTAAAGGCGCGGGCTTCACAGCTAAACGCGGCACTTTAGTAAAAGCCATTTCATTGACTGACAACCCTGAACACATCGAAGGCCGTGTTAATGGCACACGTATAGTGTTACTCACTAAATTCTTAAAGAAAGCCTAAAACCAAATCCCCAAAACAGATGCACTCGCAATTAAAACGGTGAGTACATAAGGTGGTTAATCTAACCATAAACCACACAACAGGTTCTATATGATGATTTGATCAAATGGGACACCATTAAAAAGCGTTGATTACCAATTCAACAATTAAAGAGATATACAATCTATGAGCTTTGCCTCACTGGGCTTATCTGCCCACATTCTTAAAGCAGTAGCAGAAAAAGGCTACGAAACACCATCAGCTATCCAACTACAAGCAATACCAGCCGTACTTGAAGGTAAAGATGTTATGGCTGCCGCCCAAACAGGCACCGGAAAAACAGCAGGCTTTACCTTGCCGATCTTAGAGTTATTATCAAAAGGCGAACAGGCTAAACCCAATCAAGTTCGTTGTTTAATTTTAACCCCTACCCGCGAATTGGCGGCACAAGTCGGAGAAAGTGTTGCCATGTATGGCAAAAATTTACCACTACGCTCAGCAATTGTCTTTGGTGGTGTGAAAATCAACCCACAAATGATGAAGCTACGTAAGGGTGTTGATATTCTGGTTGCTACACCTGGTCGTTTACTCGATTTATTCCAACAAAATGCCGTGCGGTTTAATCAACTTGAAATTTTGGTGTTAGATGAAGCCGATCGCATGTTGGATATGGGCTTTATTAACGATATTCGCAAAATATTGGCTGTTTTACCTAAAATCCGCCAAAACTTGATGTTTTCTGCAACGTTTTCAACTCCAATCCGTAACCTTGCAAAAGGCTTAGTGAATAATCCTGTTGAGATCTCGGTCAGCCCAGCCAACACTACAGTGAAATCGGTAGAGCAGTTCATTCATCCTGTGGATAAGTCGAAAAAAATAGCCTTATTGATTCATTTAATTACGGAAAATAATTGGCATCAAGTTTTAGTGTTTTCTCGAACAAAACATGGCGCCAATAAGATAACTAAATTACTTGATGCTACCGGCCTAAAATCAGCCGCTATTCATGGTAATAAAAGTCAAAATGCCCGTACCAAAGCATTAGCTGATTTTAAATCAGGCAAAGTCCAAGTATTGGTTGCTACTGATATTGCCGCACGCGGTATAGATATTGATCAACTGCCACACGTCGTCAACTTCGACTTACCAGATGTACCTGAGGACTATGTACATCGTATAGGACGTACTGGCCGTGCTAGTGCAACCGGCCAAGCGGTATCATTGGTCAGTGCAGATGAGCTCAAACAATTATCTGATATCGAACGTGTAATAGGCGAACTACTTGAACGTAAAGTGATTGAAGGTTTTGAACCGGTCAATAAACTGTATGAAACACGTTTAAATACTCGCCCAGCTAAAGATAAAAAGCCTAAAAGACCTCATGTTGGTCACCGTGATGGACAACGTTCTGGTGAAAATGCTCAGGGCCATAAAGCCGGCGCCGGCAGATCTCGCCGCGGCTAATTTATACGCCAGATAATGAAATGTATTAGCGTGCTATTTAAGGCACGCTAATAGTTTTATCGCTATAAAATAGATAGTTTTAAACACTGTTCATTTCTTATGAATCAGCAACCCAACCACTGTCAAACACATTTTAGTAGTAACCTCCCCACCGCAATAACAGATAGTAAGCCGCCAATCACCTATCCGCCTATTTTTATGCCCCATCCTTAATTTAGGTTTAGTATTAAACTTAACGATCTTTTTACGTCAACTATCTAATTTAATATCAGGTTACAAACTCGCAGAGCATTAGGATTTTATTGACGTATATGGACTATTCAATACAGTTAGGCGTTATACAGTAAGTAATGTTGTTGGTTGGTAGTTGGATGCCAGCGGCTTTTGTAGAAAACGCTCCATCTTAATCGCCTTACTAAATATCCTTGATACATTAAACTGCGTTTTTATTTTGTAACCTCTCCGGCGCAATTGACCGCCAGATAAACCAAACATATAGAAATTGAAATGGTAAACGTAGATATAACAACAACGCTGACATATCTGGGTACTTTTCAGGATGTAGCGCCATATTTATATTCGCGGGATAAACAGCAATAACTAACAAAATCAATCCATAAGCAGCAAAAATTCGAGTTTTTGGTATTAAAATACCTATTGCACCTAAAATTTCAAATATCCCGCTACTCATTACTAACTCTTTGTGAAAACTCAAGTAGTCAGGCATAGCTAAAATAAAAAAATCTACATATACAAAGTGTGCAATACCACCAGTAAGGAAAAACAGAGCAATTATTAGTAGTGGGATTCGTGGCATGGTTTATTCTCTGTACTTACTTTGATAAACAGCTTGTTATTAACCGGGAAAAATTTCGTATAAAAAGATAATTGACTAAAATATTGGCGTTATTTTTCTTTGTGATAACGCATCACGCGTTCCACTTCATTTTTTGAACCTAAAATAACCGGTACGCGCTGGTGAAGGCCTTCAGGTTTAATATCAATTATCCGTTGATAAGCTGTTGAGCTAACACCCCCTGCTTGTTCAACAATAAAGCTCATTGGATTAGCTTCATACAACAAACGTAATTTACCACCTTGGGTAGTTGGTTTGCTATCGAGCGGGTACAGAAAAATACCGCCGCGCGTCAGCACGCGATAAACTTCAGCAACCATTGATGCGACCCAACGCATATTGAAGTTCTTTTCACGGCTACCATCCATGCCTTGAACACATTCTTCTATATAACGTTGTACCGGTGCTTCCCAGAACCGTTGGTTAGACATATTGATGGCAAACTCAGCCGTATCTTCGGGAATAGTCATATTGGGATGGGTGAGAATGAACTCACCGACATCACGATCGAGCGTGAAACCATTAACCCCTTGTCCTGTGGTCAAGATCATCATCGTTGTTGGGCCATAAACACAAAAACCAGCACATACTTGCTCAGATCCTTTTTGCATAAAATCTTCAACGGTGGGATTCGTTACGCCTTCTGGACAGCGTAATATAGAGAAAATTGTGCCAACTGATAGATTGATATCAATATTTGATGAACCATCTAAGGGATCAAAGGCAATCAAATATTGACCTTTAGGCATATTGGCAGGAATTTGAATGATTTCTTCAATTTCTTCCGAAGCCATGGCTGCAAGGTGACCCGTCCATTTAAGATGATCGACCATGACATCGTTGGTGATGATATCAAGCTTCTTTTGTACTTCACCTTGTACGTTTTCAGATTCAGCCGCACCACCGATCCCGATAATGCCACTACGATTAACCAGGTGTGAGATCTTTTTACACGCACTAACAATATCGTTCAAAAGCCCCGACATTTCACCGGTCGAGTTTTTGTGGACACGTTGCTGTTCAATAATGAATTGAGTTATTGATTTACCTATGTCGGACATTACTTACCTCCTCGGATACGACTCATTGCGTTGCGTCATTACATTCATTTTGATTGTACTCGTGTCTTTGGTAAATCAAAAGTTGAATGGGTTCCCATTAGATACATGCAGGAATGACGGAAAGATTAAGGCGAGTGAGAACGATATGAGTGATGACGGCTACCGTGCAGGAATGAGATAAGTAGGAACGGAATAATTCGTCATTCCAGCCTACGTGTTTTGAATCACAGTTTCTGTCAACAATGATGGTAACTTTGTATGGTCTGCCATCCTTATGTCAGTTGCTAATAACAAAAGGATGGCAGAAAGTTAAATCTTAACTAAAATTTCACCCATACCAATGCCACCTAAATCGCCAGCATAACGTTGTACTCGAGAGAAAGATTTAGTTTTAGCAAATTGACTATCTAGTTTAGCAAATGAATTAAACAATAATGGTAAAAAAGCCAAAGTATGAGGGCCACAATCATTAAAGTTAGCTGGAATCCCTTGCTTTGGTGCTTTGTTTAATAAAACCGTGCCCCGCTTCATTCCGTAACCGAGATGTGTACCTACATTCCCTAATACCGCAATCGTGCCAGAGATCATTCTGGCAGCACAATAATCACCGGCATTACCTTCAATTAAGATCATTCCACGACGCATATGGTCACCTGCACGAGCGCCAGTATCGCCAGTAATAATAACGGTACCACCTGTCATTCCATTTTTATAACCTGAGCGAGCACCACCAACAAATTCACCAGCATTACCATTGATTTTAATCAGCCCTGATTTCATTTCACAGGCGGTATAAATCCCTGTATTACCTGTTACTTCAATCTGACCACCTTCTAAGAATAAACCTAGATAAGCACCCACATTACCAGCAACGGTAATATTGCCTGTGGTCATATTACGACCAATAAAATCAAGTTTGTCCGTGCTGTTAGCAAATTTAATATCAGCAGTATTTTCACCTGATATATCAAATAAACTATCAACACGAGCCGTGCTATTACCTGTTACTAATTCAAGCAATGCAATCTCAGAAACAGACTTACCCACAAGTAGATCCGGCGTTAATGATGAGCAATCAATGCGTTGTGCAGGTGATGTTTTAAGCGCGAATGTTAATGGGCTCATGCCATAATCTCCTGCAAATGAAAGTGGAATGGACCTAATTTACCACCATAGTTACCGGCACTAATACGACGAATACCATTTTCAGCGCCTAAATCACATACAGCTTGAATACCAACTCGCATCGCTTTATCAATATCTTCTTTGGTTAAACCATCAATAACGATTTCCATTACTGATTCAATTTCTGGTGATAAATCACTTTTAGTTTGACCTTTCAATGTTGGGCAGAAGGCATCATTAGTAGAAGCATTTAAGGCTTTGAATTTTGAGCCTACTTTTGAACCAGAGCGCACAACGCCACCAGGGAAGGGCATAATGACATTTGCAATTTTTCTCATTTCTACAATGGCCGCTTCGCAGGCTGTTAACGCTTGCTCTTGTGATTCAGCCAATACTAAGAAGTTACCACCACCGACGGAATCATGCACGCCTGTTTTTTCTTGCGTTAAGAACTCTCCATCCATAACCGGTATCCGCCAATAACGCTTGCCATCGATCATTTTTGAAATTTGGAAGCCATCACCGAAGTAACGTAGATTTTGGCCTAATGCGATTTCTTTTTCAGGATTATCTAAACCAGAAAATAGAGAAGATGTAGGTGATGTAAGTACACACTGTCCTGCTCGGGTCTCTACTTGTTTTGCTAAACTTTTTCCACCCATTGCAAATATCAGAATTGACACACCTGGACGACCATCAGGCGTTTCACTCTCATCAAGCTCGCGCTCAATACCTGCTTCACAACCACAAGCAATAACTGAAGTAGCAAAACCTGTGAACGCTTGGGCTGAGATCATCGCCCACTTAGCATTTAATGCAGTGATGATTAATCGAGTGCCTTTCATTGGAAAGGCTTCTGCGAAGGTTGCATCAATTGTTACGCCGTTGATAATCATATCGGGCCTCCTACATGTAAAGGCTGCACAGTCAAACTACCTCGGCCATCATCAATAATCTCATCGTCACTAATTTTGAAGTTACCCATTTTTTGGGTGTGATATTTATCAAAATATGGTTTTAATGATTTTTCAATACTAATGTCATACTCAGGTTTAACAACATGAGTTGTTCCCCATGTAACTTCAATCAAATTACCATCCTTAACAACCATTGTGCCGTCTTTGAATACATAATCTGGTGTAGTAAACATTTTTTCACGATCAGCATCATCTGTATACACCGTGATATCAGCTGCACCACCAATACCTAAATGACCTCGATCTGCCAAGCCGACTAATTTAGCGGCACCAGCACGTGTCATGATCGCAATTTCATACAAAGTATATTCACGATCAAGAGATGCTAAGTGACTCGCTTTTTGAGCTTCAGGATGCAAGGTCGATAAAATATCGTTACGGAAAGTCTTATCCATCAATAGTCTAATAAGATGTGGATAACTCGTAAACGGTGCTCCATTTGGATGATCTGTTGTTAAAAATACCCGCCATGGATCATCAACCATTAAGAAGGTTTCCAAACCAATCATCCACTGTAAGGCATTCACATAACTCTGATCTTTATATTTAAATGGCAATACACCACAACCGGCATCACATTCGATATCCATACAAACCCATTTATTAGGATGAGCATGAGGATGTGCGGCATGTTGACGCATACTATCGCCAGATGCAGTAACCGTTTGACCAAATAAGATCTGACCGACATCGACGGTGATATTTTTATGTCTATTAATTGCTTCAGCTATTTGTGCAGAACCCGACGAAAACTTAAAGTCACCCTCAGTCCCATAACTATGGAACTGAATATGGGTCATATGCATAGGTAAACCTTCAATACCATCCATTGTATCTAGGGTAGTATTCATATTACCTGGCACACCCAAGTTACAACCATGCACATGCAAAGGATGTGGCACACCTAATTCTTTAACTGCTCGTGCAAGGCGTAATAATATTTCACGCGGTGTAACACCATAAAACTGATTATTTTCATCCAAATCTAGTTTGCGTTGATTAAATTTAAACGCATTAATACCACCTGGATTAACAACTTTCACACCAATGGCATGACTTTGATTCATCGTCCAAGCGACATAATTATTAATAGATTCTTGATCTTTATTGGCAGCCATCATACGAAGTAGGAAATCATCACTACCCAACATGACATAACCACCTTTATCAATGATCGGCGTGTCATGCATTTCCATATGTGCTTGGCGAGCATTAATAGGCAAAATGGCGGGTTCAAAACCTGCTGTGTAGCCCATCTCCGCATAACGATAACCTGCGGTTAAAGTACTCGGAGCCGCGTGTCCACTACCGCTACGCATTAATTCAGTGCGTGCTACAACATCTGCCGCATGATCTTCTGGCAACATCGTGCGAGCAATATTGATCTTACCCCCACCAATATGAGTGTGCATATCAATCGCACCCGCCATAATAACTTTGCCACGAACATCAATTTCTTCATCGATTCTAGTGTCGTCAGGACGATTTGCAATTCGACCATCAAGAATATAAATATCACGTACTTCATTTTCTATTCCGTGAGCTGGATCGTAAATCCTGCCACCCGTTAGTTTTTTTAACATAATTATTGTTCGCCTCTTATAACGCTTGTTCAACGGCGGTTAGTACATCAAATGTACTAGGCAAACCACTGTCACGTAATTTTCTTAATGGTACTGATACGACACTATCAGTTCGGAAAGCATGTCCTACATGATCAATACCCGGAGTACCCACTGGGATAAAGACTTCAGGTTCCTTTTCAAACGCCATACCAGAACGACCTAAAACAATCGTTTTTGCTGTTGATTTTGGTGGTGTCTTATCAATGTTAAAACTTGAAATCCACACTAAAGTATCCACCTCGTCTTCAGCTAACATCCGATTGGAATTAGCGAGATAAGGATCGTAATCTGGATATCCGCGACTAAAGCTAGTTCGCATTGGAAAACCTGATTGCCAGGCAGACACTTGGTTTGCAGTCGTTTCACCATCTTTACCTGATAAAGGTAAACCGCTAGAACGTGTTTTTAAGTTTAAATCTTTAACCATTTCACATATAGTCTGAACAGTGACTTCAGCATGATCAAAATCAAGCATGCTTGCCGCCCATGTCACAACTGAATATTTAGCATTTTTAAGTTGTTCAGCCAAGTCAGTTAAAACACTAACTTCAATACCACCAACACTTTTGGCTTGTATCGACTTGCCTTTAACTAATGCGCGTAATACAGATAGCACTTCTGGTAAATTGGCAGTATCAAAGGCCAAAACTTGAGCTTTTTTACCTTTTGGTGAGGTTGATGCCTCTCCTGATGGCGCTGTACCAAGATAAACCACTTGCCGTGATTCGATATCTTGATTAAACATACTTTCTTTGTTCCACACCATGCGTTCAAAAAATCTAGGGAAACCAACTTCAATATCACTACCAATGACCAGTAACAAATCCACACGATTTTTAACTTCGGTTAATGTCGTTGTCATCCAACCAGTATCTTGCAATACCAATATATTCTTGAAGCTGTGAGTTGAAAACATATGATCAATAGTTGCACGACTCTTATCTGCTAAAGCCATCGCCGAACGAGCACCATTTAGATCAGTAGCCATACCTCCAATAACCGGCTGTTTGCTTGTCCTTAGTAAATCAGCTATATGTTTAACTGCTTTATCTAAAGAAACTGCCTGACCTTTCACTCGAGGTGACAGGTCAGTAATTGGTGTCTCAAATCCTTTTTTAGTTACAGCATCACCATTTTTAATCACGGTGACGGTGTTTCCATCTACTTTGATAGTGAGATCATCTGATGCAATACCACAAAATGGGCTAGACACTTCTAACCACATTCCTGAATCAGTCATTTCAGTCATAGTTGTATCCTTAATCGTACTTAATATATTTAAAGCGTGGATCAGAAGGGGTGCCTTCAAAAGGACTTCCATCTTCTTTGGCTGGTTGCCATTGCACAACTTTTTCAATCATTTTTGCTAATTCGAAATCTTTATCTGTGATCCCTTTAGCGCTATGTGTCGTTAATTTTACAATGACAAACGCATACGATGCTGAAATATCAGGGTGATGCCAAGCAGCTTCTGCTAAATGACCCACCGTATTAACCACCATTAAGGTACCTTTCCAACCACTGGTTTTATATTTACGACGGATCCAACCATTTTCAAAATACCAAGCAGGTAGTTCTGTTGCTATTTTTTCGGCAACTTCTTCTTCAGAATAGATTTTTTCATTTGTGTCAGTCATTACAATTCACCTTTAATATTATTTGTGACGGGAATACCCTAATTTTTTTGACTAACCATTTTTAGCGCGCATTAGTAAAGAATCAATACTGTTTTCTTTTAATTGTTTTTGTAGCGCATCAGCTTTATCTCTACCTATAACAGGTCCAATCTGGACGCGATGCCAAGTGTCTTTATTATCAATGGTTACTGTTTGTACTCTAGATTCGACACCTAAAAATGCCAGCTTTGCTTTATAAGCATCCGCATCGGCAGCTTTACGAAAAGAGCCAACTTGCAATAAATAACTGACTTTATCGACTGCTTTGTCAATATTTTCTGTCGGCGTTGTTGGTAAGGTTATAACCGGGGGTTGTGTTTTTTTAGGTGTTTCAACCACAACCTCCATTTCAGGTAATAAGGTATAAAACTCAAACGTAGGTTCTACGCCATTCTTGTTTTTACTGACCTTTTTATCAATTGCTTTTTTTTCTGGTGTCATAACTTTTGGATCATCTTTTATATGTAGTAAAAACATAATAAAAGCACCCACAGCAAAACTGAGAAACATAGGTCCCCATGGCATGGATTTTTTGGGTGCCGAATTTCGTGAATTTCGTTTTTCTGCCACTTACATAGTCTCCGGTGTTGATACACCCATAACAGTTAAACCGTTATAAATTACTTGTTTAACAGCAGAAACCAAGGTTAACCGCGCCTGACTCAACTCAAGATCATCAATAATAAAATGATGTGCATTATAATAAGTGTGAAAATCACGAGATAAATCCATCAAGTAATGTGCCAATATATGCGGCGTATGATTCAATGCTGACGATTCAATTACTTCTGGATAGCGCGCTAATGCGGTTAATAATGCTTGCTCATGTTCTTCAACTAAGCGAGTTAAGTGTATTTCACCTTGTACTTGATCCCATACCAAATTACGTTCAGCTAGTTGTCTAAATACACTACAAACACGTGCATAAGCATATTGCACATAATAAACAGGATTATCAGTACTTTGTGTTTTCGCTAGTTCTAAATCAAAATCCATATGTTGATCAGCACCACGTAAAACATAAAAGAAACGAGCAGCATCTTTACCTACTTCTTCTCTTAATTCACGCAAGGTAACAAAATCACCACTACGCGTCGACATTGCTACTTTTTCAGATCCACGATACAACACCGCAAACTGAACTAATAATACTTTTAGTCTATCTGCATTTTCATTCATCGCTTCTAAAGACGCTTTTACACGAGGTACATAGCCATGGTGATCTGACCCCCAGATATCAATTACGGTATCAAAACCGCGATTGAATTTATTCAAATGATAAGCAATGTCTGAAGCAAAATAAGTTGTTTGGCCATTATCACGTACTACAACACGATCTTTTTCATCACCATAATCAGTTGATCTAAACCACCAAGCACCGTCTTTTTCATATAATGATTTTGAATTTTTTAAGGTTTCAATCGCTTGATCGATAACACCCGATTCCATTAATGAACGTTCTGAAAACCATTCATCATAAACTGTACCAAAATCTGCTAAATCAGCACGAATATCAGCCAAAATTGAATTTAAACCTAAATCAAATAACTGACGATATCCCGACTCACCTAATAATGTTTTTGCCTTATTGGTTAATCCATCAATGTGCAGTTCTTTATCTCCACCTTGTGGTTCATCAAGAGGAACGTCAGCAAAAATCTCACTTGCTTGATATCGAAAGAGTTCACCTTTATCTGCTTTTAACGTAGCTGCTATATCTAAAACATAATCCCCTTTGTAAGCATTACTAGGGAAAGTAAATTGTTCGCCACAGGCATCTAAATAACGTAACCAAACGCTGGTTGCCAAAATATCCATCTGCCGACCTGCATCATTTACATAATATTCACGATGAACATCAAACCCTGCAGCCATTAATAAACTACTGACCACAGAACCGTAAGCGGCACCACGACCATGACCAACATGTAGTGGGCCAGTAGGATTAGCCGACACAAATTCAACTTGAACGCGTTTTCCTTTACCTACTTGGCTACGACCAAACGTATTTCCAGAGGCTAATACATCTTTAACGATTTGTTGAGTTGATTTTGCTGACAAAAAGAAGTTAATAAAACCAGGTCCAGCGATATCAATTCTATCAATGAAATCAACATCCTTCATCGAATCAACCAATAAATTAGCTATTTGGCGAGGATTCATTTTGGCTGGTTTTGCTAACATCATGGCGATATTGCATGCAAAATCACCGTGTAATTTATCTTTAGTGCGTTCAATTTGTATTTCTGGCAAATCAACTTCAGAAAGCTTTTCCTGTTGAATAAGGTCCGTTAATGCAGTTTGAATTATTTTTATAAGCTGGGCTTTCAATGTCGTAAAACCTGATATTAATTAAGTCGTGTTATTTTAACTGATCATGAGTTATTGATCACAGAGAGAAAATTGAACTAGCTATGTTTTTGGTCATTTCAGCTTAGACGATTATGTTTTTTTTAATGCTTTTTTTACCTAGTTTTTGAAATTTGCGGGATATTAGCTTTTAATAATCATTAATATAGTTTTAAAAAGATAATGATGTTGATGTTTTATGCCTGTGGGTATGTGGGTAATATTTTAAATTAGTTTAATATTAACAACTTATAAATCATCAGATCTGTTAATAAATGAGTTGGTTAATCAATGATCTCCTGTGGATAACTAAGCTACTTATCCACAGCCAAAGTTATCCACAAGTTATGCTCAAATTTATAAGGTATTTATACAGGAGTTATCTTTGACTACTTTGGGAGTCATAAACTAATTTAAATAATTTTAAAATAAACTTAATTCGACTGAAAATAAAATATTTAAAATTAATCACTTATAGTTACTTATGCAGTAATATTAAAATTTAGCGGGAATGTTCTATAAATAAACATTGTTTAAAGCAACTTGGAATTTAGCTTAAAGTAAATCAAGCGGATCAATATCGATTGACCATCTTACTTTTCGAGTTAACTTTAAAGATCCAATAGCAGGCATGAAATGATGAAGTAATTGATGTAAGGGTTTTCGTTGTTGGGACAATAATAATAATTGTGCTCGATAACGACCTGCCCGTCTTTCCATAATGGCTGGAACGGGTCCCATAACAAGTACTTCTTGTTGCGTCGCCTGGTGGAAAAGACCTGAAACATCACTTAAAAACTGCATGGCTAAAGATACGTCTTGCGATTCAGCACGAATGACACATAACGATCCTGTTGGTGGCATCGCCATCATTTTTCTTTCGGCTAAGATTTTTTGTGCTGTAAAAGCATAACCATGGTTAATAATATCTTGCCAAAATTCATGTTGTGGCTGGCTAGTTTGAATAAATACTTCGCCCTTTTTATCACCACGCCCTGCTCGGCCTGTTACTTGAATAATTAATTGAGCTAAGGATTCTGTTGATCGAAAATCAGCACTAAATAAACCCTGATCAGCATCCAATACACCAACAAGCGTTACATTATGAAAGTCGTGACCTTTGGCTAACATTTGTGTACCAACCAATATTTTGGCACCACCTTGTCTAATTTCATTAACAATATCGGCGAAAGCATTCACTTTTTGAGTACTATCTCGATCAATACGTAATACCGGGATTTCAGGAAAATAAGCCTGTAAAGTATGTTCTACTTGCTCCGTACCAGCGCCATAGGTTTTTAAATCAGTCGCTTGACAGGTCGGACATTTATCAACTAATCGCTGAATTAATCCACAATGATGGCAACACAAAATATTTCGTCGTTGATGAACTATCATTCTGGCATCACAATGTGAACAGGTCGCTTGCCAACCACAATCATGACACATTAAAACCGGTGCAAAACCCCGACGATTGATAAACAATAAAACTTGGTTACCGGCTGAAAGTTGAGTTTTTATAGCCTGATACAAAACGGTTGAAATACCACTATTGGCTGAGGGGCCACGGCTATCAATCAATTTTATTTTAGGCATACTGGCGCCTGTGGCACGCTGATTCAAAATTAATAACTGATAACGCTGCTGTTCAACGTTGTATAAACTTTCTAGTGAAGGTGTGGCACTACCCATCACAATAGGTATGTTAGCCCTCTGAGCGCGAATTAAAGCTACATTACGAGCATGATAACGTAACCCATCTTGTTGTTTATAAGATGCATCATGTTCCTCATCAATAATAATTAAACCTAAGTTTGGCAGTGGTGTAAATACTGCTGAACGTGTACCAATTACTATATCAGCTAAAGCGGCTTTAGCTAATAGCCAGGATTGTTTGCGTTCGCCATCGGAAACTGCTGAATTCAAAATGACAATACGAGCAGCTAAACGCTGTTTAAATCGTTCAACAAATTGGGTAGTTAAACCAATCTCAGGTATTAATATTAATATTTGCTTACCAGCCGCCACCATATTTTCAGAAAGTTGCATATACACTTCAGTTTTGCCACTTCCGGTGACCCCTTGTAATAAATATGGAGCGAAGAGTGCTCGTGACTGCCAAACATTTTCTACTGCGGTTTTCTGTTCGTCATTAAGTTGACAATGTTCGATTGGATTTTGGGTAATCAAAGGTTGTTTTATGTGCTGGAACGAATTGACTACTTTTTTTTCTTCTAAGCCCAGCAATGAAGTTCGACACTGACCTAACTGTTGATAAATAAATTTTTGACTAACACCTTCTGAATACTCTTTTAATAAAGTGATTAACGCGTTTTGTTTTTTGCCTAATTTACTTTCTATAACCGAGGAAGTAAGTTGCCAATAAGTTTCAGTTTCTAATTCAGCGGTTTCACCAAGGCGTATTTTTTTAGGTAAAACGGTTTGAAAACAATCACCAATAGGGTGGTGATAATAATCACTCAACCATTGAGTCAAAGATAATAAGTCCGCAGACAGAATAGCGTGTAGATCGATAGCTTCAATTATTGTTTTTAGCTTAGCGGTATCACTCTCTTCATCAGATTTTTTAATGTTAACAACGATACCTATTAACTCTCTACTTGCAAAAGGTACTTTGACACGCATGCCGGTTTGCCAAGTTATCTCAGAATTATTAGGCAGATAATCAAAAGATAATCTTAGAGGACATGGCAGTGCAATTTGTAGAATTGTGAGTTTCATTAATAGTAATATAAGTTATTTAAAAGATATTGATGATGATGTTTAGTGCCTGTGGATATGTTAGTAAGACATTATTTCGTTTTTAATTCAATTTGTTATTGTTAAATTTTAGTGTGTATAACTAAAAAGACTATATTGAATAACCTGTGGATAACCATACAAGTTATCCACAGGTAAAGTTATCCACATATTATGATCAATTTTATATCGTGTTTATACAAAGGTTATATTTTCATCTATTTGGTCTTTATTTTGATCTGTGACATCAATATTAAGTGTTTCAAAATGGATAAAAGCTTTTACTGATTGCTGTAGAAGTCGTCTTATTTGGCTAATAGTAGCCATGGTTTTATCCATTTTAGCGATAGATAATTTTCCCTCAGCACCGCGGCGCAATAACAGAGATTTTAATGATTGATACTCAGATTCAAGTGTATTCAATTCATTTTTGAGAGTGTCTTCTTGATCGGTTTTTTGTCCAATATTGGCATGATTTAGTAAAACAACACTGTGTTTGTAAAACATATTTATTTGATCTTGAATACTAGTATTTATTGCTGTTTCCACCTTTTTCTTATCAGCATTAATGTTGACGGCTAGTTCAGAAATAGCATCATAATATTGTGATATTCGAATAATACTTGGTAAGGCATCCGCGACTTCTTCGCTTAAGTTTTGTTTATATAACTCAGAAGTATAATCACCAATGGCAGTTGTTAATTTTTCAACGACAGAATCCTTTACCGCCATGTTATTAATTGTTGTTTCAAAGTTAATACTATCTTTTGCCATGGCAAGTGAGTAATGACCGACTCTCTGCAGTTCTTTGTATAAAGCATGTATTGCTAAATAAGGTATTGTTAAAGCATTTTTATCTAAATACCTCGGTGTAGCTTCATCTTCATCTTGAGTCTTAAAGCGACCAGATAACCATAAGACCAATTTATCTGCCAATGGCCACATCAATAACACACCCAAAACATTAAAAATTGTGTGAAATAGTGCGAGCGTAGTCGTACTGGCATCACCTAAATGAAATAAATCTTGGAAAAAGAGGATGGCGGTTATAAGTGGTGATAATAAAACAAGTGAAACTATAGCAGTAACCAAGTTAAAAATAACATGACTAGCCACCACTCTTTTGGCGACCGGATTAGCACCAAAAGATGAAAATATTGCTGTGGTTGTCGTGCCGAGATTACTACCAATGGCAATTGCCGCAGCGGGTAACAGGGTCATTACACCACCAGATAATGCCGTTAATGTAATCGCAAGGGTGACGCTAGATGATTGCATTAAGAGGGTGATTAAAAATCCCAAACCGGTATATATTAAAATATTTTTAATACCAATTTCACCGCTACTCGTTAAAGAAACCTGATCACCAAGTATAGAAAAGGTCTCTTTAAGCACATCAATGCCCATAAAGAGAATGCCAAAACCTACTAATGCTTGGCCTATAGCACCAATATGACAGTCACCTTTAGCGAGCTTTATTACCATCCCAATACCAATCATTGGTAATGCAAACGCACTTATTTTGAAGTTAAACCCTATTAAGGTCACTAACCAACCAGTCGTTGTTGTACCAATATTACTGCCAAAAATAATCCAGATGGCACGTCTTAAACTCAATAAACCGGCATTGGTAAAACCAATGGTTGCTATGGTTACCGCGCTGGATGATTGAATTAAAGACGTTAAAAAAATACCGACGCCTAAACCACGTAGTCGAGTATTAGTCCAGTGATGTAATAATTGATTAAGTGTGCTTCCTGCAGCCATTTTAAGGCCATCGGACATTAACCACATGCCAAGTAAAAATAAACCTAAACCACCAATACCAGCACCGATCATTGGAAAAAGTGTCATAAAACCCCTAATATAATTAAGTGGTAATAAAATTTATTTTAATAATACCTTATCCTGAGAACCGTCCGAATAATCTTCGACAAGTGTTATTCTATATTTAATATTATTTTTAGGATGTTTTGGGTATGAAACTAGCAATTATTGTGGCCACAGATGAGCAAGGTTTAATTGGCAAAAATAATGACTTGCCATGGAAGTTATCGGCTGATTTACAATATTTTCGTCGGGTTACCATGGGAAAACCCATTATTATGGGTCGTAATACTCATGACTCAATTGGTCGAGCATTACCGGGCAGAAAAAATATTATTGTGACTAAAAATAAAGCCTATCAAGCTGAAGGCTGCACTGTTGTACATTCAGTTAATGATGCGTTGTTAGCTTGTGAGCAAGTAAAGGAAGTCATGGTGATGGGCGGGGCATCGTTGTACGAACAATTTTTACCAAAAGCCGACAAATTGTACTTAACTCAGGTTCATGCTTCAGTTACGGGAGGAGATACTTGGTTTCCTGAGTGGCATAAAAATGAATGGTCAGAAATAAGTAGAGAAGATTATCTAGCCGATGAGAAAAATGGTTACGCTTATAGTTTTATTGTCTATGAAAAAATAAAGAAGTAAGTTGTTTTAAGGTGGGGTTGGATATTAATTATAGTAATGAGTGTTGAGCCGAGAGTAACCTTATTAGGTAGATCTCGACTTAACACCCCTTTAGCTTTTAACTTATGTGTTAGGTGTTAAAAGACGTAATGCAGCTTGAGTATGTTCAGCTGCTTCATGCCCTAAATCGGTTAAGTAACCACCATCTTCACTATCAACCAAGCCTTTTTCATGTAAACGTTTGATGGCATTTACCAAACCATCACGGGCAGTATCATGAACTTTAATGCCTTCTTGTGTGCTATCTAAATTGTAGCGAAGTAATAATTCAATTTCATCGACTAGTTCTTGTTTAATGCTCATCTTTTTTTCCTGTTTTATTGTGGCGACAGTTAATCCTACGCTGATTTTTAAAAATTACTATTGGATATTTAAGTGAGTTACTAAAAGCATCGACTTAAATTACCTTAGAAAAACGATGTTCAGTTTTTTTTCTGAAGATGAAAATCAAAAGCCATGCAGATATTTCTGATTAATAAACGACCTGCTGGAAGCACCTCTATTTTATCTTGGTCATAAGTTAATAGGCCATCGGTAGCTAATGGGTCAAGTTGTGGGAAGACAGACATAGGCAAAATATTCGCTAAAGTTAATTCCCAGTAGTTTTTCAATGGCTTTAATCTTTAATGAAAAGACGCAAATTAGTCATGTAATAAAGGTGCGGCGAATTTTATCATCTTCATTTAAGGTGACACCCCTGAAAACTGGGATCTTATTATTGCTGAGGCTTGTCGCATAATCTTCTAGCGTGCATTTATTTTGTGAATAGGAATCACCAACACTGCCAGTTGAAGTGCTACCGTCTGACAACCATCAGTTCACGCATTGTTTATATTCATGCAATAGAACTCAAATAGACAATAATTAAAATGTATTTACTTTGCAATAAGTAACTGGTTTTTGACCTCAATCTAAAGATTATCCGTATATAAGTGCCTGTCTAAGGTATCATTATGGGTTTTATTGATTCATTCTGGCAGGTTTTATGAAGGTATTGGTTATTGGTGGTGGTGGACGTGAACATGCATTAGCGTGGAAATTGATTCAATCACCGCGTTGCTCACAAGTTTATGTTGCACCAGGTAATCCTGGCACTCGCAATGAGCCAAACGTTGATAATGTTGCGATTGCTGTTGATGATATTGCTGGCCTAGTGTCTTTTGCCAAAGATAATGCCATTGAACTTACGATTGTTGGCCCCGAAGTTCCTTTAGTTATGGGCGTTGTTGATGCCTTTACTGAGGCAGGATTACGTTGTTTCGGCCCCACAAAGGAGGCCGCTCAATTAGAAGCGTCAAAAAGTTTCACTAAGGATTTTTTGGCGCGCCACAAGATTCCAACGGCAGCATATCAAGTGTTTACTGAGATTGAACCTGCTGCGGCTTATATCAAACAACAAGGTACACCCATAGTTGTAAAAGCGGATGGTTTAGCTGCTGGCAAAGGTGTTATTGTTGCGCTGACAGAACAACAAGCGATCACTGCTGTTGAAGACATGTTGTCAGGCAACGCCTTTGGTGATGCTGGTCATCGGGTTGTTATTGAAGAGTTTATGACCGGCGAAGAAGCAAGCTTCATTGTAATGGTAGATGGCAAACACATTCTTCCGCTAGCAACATCTCAGGACCATAAAGCACGAGATAATGGTGATCAAGGCCCTAATACCGGCGGCATGGGTGCATATTCACCTGCACCTGTTGTTACACCCGAAGTCTACAATCGCATTATGGCTGAAGTTATTGAGCCGACAGTAAAAGGTATGGCTGAAGATGGCCGACCTTATACCGGTTTCTTGTATGCTGGAGTGATGATTGATGAGCATGGTGCGCCACGAGTAGTTGAATATAACTGCCGTTTTGGTGATCCAGAAACACAACCCATTTTGATGCGCTTACAATCCGACTTAATTCCGCTATGTGAAGCAGCACTTGATGGAAAATTAGACACGGTAGAAGCACAATGGGACACTCGAGCTGCGGTAGGGGTTGTTTTAGCCGCTGGTGGTTATCCTGATACCTATAAGAAAGGCACGGTTATTCATGGCTTAGATATGGCTGATAGTGATGATGCGAAAGTATTTCACGCAGGCACTGCACTCATTAACGGTGATGTTGTGACTGCTGGTGGTCGTGTTTTATGTGCTACGGCATTAGGAGATACAGTTGCCGAAGCACAAAGCAAAGCGTATAAAACAGTTAAGTATATAACTTGGCAAGATATGTATTACCGCACTGATATAGCTTATCGCGCGGTGGCAAGAGAACAACAAAATAGTTAGGTTTTGGCATGAAAAATCTTTTTTATCAGATCAAGTTACTTTGCTAAAAAGCATATTTAGCCCGTAAAAAGTCGGTATGATTCAAAATAAAGGGTGCGAGAGCCTCTTAATGCAAACCAACCTTAAAGCAGGAGACTGAATGTCTGTATCCCACCCGATTATTGCTGTGACTGGTTCGTCTGGTGCTGGCACATCTACTGTTAAACATGCATTTGAAGATATTTTTCGACGCGGCGGAATTAAGCCAGTAATTGTTGAAGGTGATAGTTTTCACAGATACGATCGTACGGAAATGGGTGCTGCAGTAGAAGCAGCAGAAGCCAAAGGAGATGCTTTAACGCATTTCGGTCCTGAAGCAAACTGTTTAGATCGTTTAGAAAATTTATTTCAAACTTATTCTGAAACGGGTAGAGGTGAAAAACGCTACTACATTCACGATGAAAATGAGGGCGCTAAGTATGGTCAAGCGCCAGGAACCTTTACGCCTTGGGAAGAAATTGACGGGGATAATGACTTGTTGTTTTATGAGGGGCTACACGGTGCTATCGTGACTGACGAGGTTAATATACCTAAGTTTGTTGATTTGTTAATCGGCGTTGTACCTGTAATCAATTTGGAATGGATTCAGAAAGTGAAGCGTGATTGTGCTAATCGTGGTTATTCACAAGAGGCGGTAGTTGATATTATCCTTAAGAGGATGCCTGATTATATCCATCACATTACCCCGCAATTCTCGCGTACCCACATTAATTTTCAACGCGTACCGTTAATTGATACTTCAAACCCTTTTGTGATGCGTGAAATTCCAACGGCCGATGAAAGCTTAGTTGTCATTCGTTTTAAAGATCCTAAACAAGCTGATTTTCCTTATTACCTCAAGATGTTAAAAGATTCTTTCATGTCTCGACCTAATAATATGGTGGTACCGGCAGTAAAATTGGGCTTAGCTATGGAAATTATCTTGACGCCATTTATCGAAGAAATGATGATTAGAAAACGTCAGCGGGGCTAAGCTACAAAAGTTAACCAAGTTTGATTACAATGATGTTGCCGCAGGTAGGCGGTATCGTTATTTTAAGGGTATTGAAATAAGCCATGTCAATGTTAAAAATAAGACAAGCCGTTGCTAGACTCAATCAAGGTAGGGTCATCGCTTATCCAACGGAAGCGGTATACGGCTTAGGCTGTGATCCATGGAATGAGCAGGCCGTCCATAAAATACTAACAATCAAAGATCGGCCTTGGCAAAAAGGCTTGATCATTGTCGCTGCCAACTACAATCAACTGCAGGTCTTTATCCAGCCTGTGTCATCAGCAATATTAGCTCAATTAGAAGCTACGTGGCCTGGTCCAACAACATGGTTATTGCCTGTTAGTTCAGCTGTGCCTGCTTATCTACATGGTGAGCACGATACTATTGCTGTTAGGGTCACGGCACATCAGCAAACAGCTCAATTATGCAGTGCTTTCGGTGGTGCCATCGTATCTACGAGTGCTAATTCGGCAGGTAAGCCACCAGCCCGAACAAGTCAGCATGTGCGCTGGCATTTACGCGATATTGATTATATTTTATCTGGCAAATGCTCAGGCTCAAATAAGCCAACAGAAATAAGAAACGCCCAAACAGGGGAAATAATCCGATGAGCCAACCCGATATCAAGGCTGTGCGGGCTTATTTGATTGATTTACAAGATCGTATTTGTAAAGAAATAGAAATCGCTGATGGCCAAGCTAAATTTATAGAAGATAATTGGCAGCGAGAAGGAATGGGCGGTGGCGGAGGACGTTCTCGTGTATTAACTGATGGCGGCGTATTTGAGCAAGGGGGCGTGAACTTTTCCGAAGTTACCGGCGACAGTCTGCCCGCCTCAGCTACAGCAAGTCGACCTGAGTTAGCGGGACGTAGTTTCGAAGCTTTAGGAGTGTCATTAGTTATTCACCCTCGCAATCCCTACCTACCGACTTCCCATGCCAATGTCCGCTTTTTCATTGCCGAAAAAGAAGGTGAAGAACCGATCTGGTGGTTTGGTGGTGGTTATGATCTCACGCCGTATTATGGGTTTGAAGAAGATGTTGTTAGCTGGCATCAAACCGCCAAAGCGGCGTGTAAGCCTTTTGGTGATGATGTTTATCCACGTTATAAACAATGGTGTGATGACTACTTCTGGTTAAAACATCGTAATGAGCCGCGAGGTGTGGGTGGTTTGTTTTTTGATGATCTCAATGAAGGCGGTTTTGAACACTGCTTCAATTTCATGAAAAGTGTCGGTGATAGTTACACCCAAGCTTATTTACCGATAGTGCAGCGCCGTAAAGATCTTGCCTTTGGTGAGCGTGAGCGGGATTTCCAATTATATCGTCGCGGGCGTTATGTAGAGTTTAATCTGGTTTACGATCGTGGAACCTTGTTTGGCCTGCAATCTGGCGGCCGTACTGAATCAATCTTGATGTCTTTGCCGCCATTAGTTAAATGGCGTTATAACTGGCAACCCGAAGCGGGAAGTGCCGAAGCCGAATTGTATGAAGTATTTCTTAAGCCGCGTGATTGGTTGGCAAGGCCTGAATAGAAAACCAAGTAATCGCTCCAATATTCAGCTAGACAGTGGTAATAGCAGACTCTTTCCGAGTAGCTATGATCTTTCATTCATTTATCGATGCTCATTATTCTTAGGTAGTCGGGAATCCACAAGGCAGTGGCTATATCAACTGCCCATGGATTGCTCTTTTCATGGCAATGACGAAGCGGAAACTCACACCTTTAGTGATTACAGCTATATAAGACATTAGCTTACCAAAGCTAGGCAATTCATAATTGACAGGCAAAAAAAGACCCTCGATTGAGGGTCTTTTGATTTGTTCGTTTAACTAAGAAAAATATTAGAAACGACGACCTACACCGATACCATATAAAAATGGGTTGATATCTGCAGAGATTTGTTGCGCACTTCCTGCAGCAGTATTTGAGAATTTAGCTGTAGTATCGATTTGGATATATTTCACATCTAAGTTAACAAACCAGTCATCATTTATAGCAATATCAACACCAGCTTGTGCTGCTAAACCCCAAGAGTCTTCTAATTTAACTTTTGCTCCAGCACCAGGTAATTCTGAACCAGCAACTTTTTCATCAAAGAAGTAAGTGTAGTTCACACCAGCACCGATATAAGGGCGAATATTTGAATCAGGAGCAAAGTGATATTGCAATGTCAATGTCGGTGGTAAAACTTTTGTATCAATAACATCACCTAAACCTGCCCAGCCTTTTTCACCTGTCACGGTGTGTTCTGAATAACCAAGAATTAATTCAATCCCCCAGTTACGGTCAACCATATATGTAATATCTAATTCAGGAACCGTGTCTGAATCAACTTTAACACCTCGAAGTCCACTATCAACACCGTTTAGGGTTAAGGTTCCGCTATCATCATTAGGGTTAACATTGATGATACGACCACGCACCAACCAATCACCTGCTTCATAGGCCATTGCTGGTGTAGCTATAGCTGAAAGACCTGTTGCTGCTAAAAGCGCAATTGCTAATTTTGTTACTTTCATTTTTGCTTCTCCTGAAGAAAATTTAAAACTGTTCCCAATGATTAGATGCTGATCATACGAGCATAGTGATTAATCACATTGATCTCGGTCAATAAAACGGTTAAAAGTATTTCTTATATGCTCAGGAGTCGAAAATGCATTTTTTACGCCAAGTCTTTAAATAGCGTTAATTTTGTAGTGCTTATTAGCCACATAATCCTTTTATTTTTGCTATGTCGCGCAAGACAATTCCTTTGCCGAGAATGGTGATTAAGCCCTCTTCTTGAAAACGTGAAAATACGCGACTCACTGTTTCAACAGCTAAACCAAGATGATTGGCTATGTCTCCTCGAGACATGGTGAGGTGAAATTCGGTAGCAGAAAACCCGCGATCGCTAAAACGTTTAGAAAATGACAATAAAAAAGTAGCGAGTTTTTCATCGGCTGTTTTTTTACCGAGCAACAACATGAGGCTTTTATCGCCTAATAATTCCTTGCTTAAGCGACTAAGTAGCTGAATTTGTAGTTGCGGCATGCCCTTACCGAGTTCCTGTAATGAATCAAAAGGAAGCTCGCAAACACTGCTGGTTTCTAAGGCTTTGGCATTTGATTGGTAAGACTCTTGATAAAGCGCATCCAAACCAATAAATTCGCCGGGGAAATAAAAACCAGTGACTTGATCGCGACCGTTAGTTGCTGAAATCGTGGTTTTAAATGAGCCCGACCGAACTACATATAACGATTTAAAGGCATGTTCGGTGGTAAACAGTGCCTCGCCTCGCTTATGGCTTTGACTGCGCTGGATAATTTTATCTAACTGCGCAAGGTCCTCATTATGAAGGCCTAATGGTAAACACAACCGATACAGTGAACATTCTTGACAGGCAACGCGGTGATCATGCTCAAGCTTAGCCATATCTTTGAATAGAGGGGTCACATTGTTCATTTGTGCCATGACAAATCCTATGTATTAGATAATAATTATCATACCGCTTCAAACCACTCACCGAAACAGTTATTATTCCTTATTTATTGTAGTTTAGGAAAAACCATAATGTCTCGTATTGCAACTATTGCACGTAACACGCTGGAAACCCAAATTGAGGTGACATTAAACCTTGATGGTAGCGGCCAATTTTCTGCGGAAACGGGTGTTCCTTTTCTTGACCATATGATGGAGCAGATTGCGCGCCACGGTTTATTTGATCTGAATGTAAAAGCTAACGGCGATTTGCAAATTGACGCTCATCACACTGTTGAAGATATTGGTATAACGATTGGTCAAGCTATAAAAAAAGCCTTAGGTGATAAAAAAGGCGTAGTTCGCTACGGCCATGCATATGTGCCTTTAGATGAGGCATTATCACGAGTTGTCTTAGATTTGTCAGGTCGGCCAGGTTTTGAGTACGGCGTCACCTTTAACCGTGACAAAATTGGTGAATTTGATGTCGATTTGTTTTATGAGTTCTTTCAAGGATTAGTTAACCACGCGGGTCTTACCTTACATATTGATTGTTTAAAAGGCCGTAATGCGCACCATATTGCAGAAACCATCTTCAAAGCCTTTGGGCGAGCTTTACGCATGGCTGTAACATTAGATCAGCGCGCATTAGAACAGTTGCCATCAACAAAAGGTGCATTATAATTCGCTGATATCTTGTTTTCCCTTTATTACGTAAAATAGATTTTTATCACATACTTTTTATCAGGTTATTTATGCGTCGCGTAGCAGTTATTGATTATGGCATGGGCAATTTACGCTCAGTCTCCAAAGCACTTGAAGCTGTTGCGGGTGATGTGACTGTCGAAGTGACCTCAGATCCTACTCGTATTCTAACTGCCTGCCATGTCGTATTCCCTGGTGTTGGTGCTATGCGTGATTGTGTTGCAGAATTAAAGCGCTTAGAGTTAGAGGATGTTATTCGACGTGTTATCAGTAATGGCACTCCAACATTAGGCATCTGCCTCGGTATGCAAGCAATGCTTAGTCACAGTGAAGAAAATTCCGGCACTGAAGGTTTAAATATTATTGCCGGTAATGTTCGTCATTTTGATATTAAGCCCAGCGCTAATGGTGAGCACCTGAAAGTACCGCATATGGGGTGGAACCAAGTTCATCAAACATCTATTCACCCTTTGTGGCATAAAATCGAACAAGACAGTCGTTTTTATTTTGTACATAGTTATTTTGTTGCTCCAGAAGATGCCGCTGTAACGGCGGCAACGACGGCTTATCCTGATGCTTTCGCATCTGCTATTCATAAAGACAACGTGTTTGCGGTGCAATTTCATCCAGAAAAAAGCCAACATGCTGGGCTGCAATTACTTGAAAATTTTTTAAACTGGGACGGCAAGTCCTAAACCTTAATATGCTGATAAATTTGGAGAAATCTTTATGTTGTTAATCCCTGCCATTGATCTAAAAGAAGGTCACTGTGTTCGCTTGCGTCAGGGACGCATGGAAGATAATACGGTCTTTTCAGAAGATCCCCTCGCGGTTGCCCGCAGATGGGTGGAAGCTGGAGCCAAACGTTTACATATCGTTGATCTAGATGGTGCTTTTGCAGGTAAACCTGTTAATGCCAAGGTTATCCATCAAATATGTAAAGCTTTCCCAAATCTTGATGTACAAATTGGTGGTGGTATTCGTGATGAAGATACTATTCAAACGTATCTTGATGCCGGCGTACGTTACGTTATAATCGGTACCAAAGCCGTCAATGTTCCTCATTTTGTAGGCGATGTCTGTGCAGAATTCCCAGGCCATATCATTGTCGGACTTGATGCTAAAGACGGCAAAGTAGCAATAGATGGCTGGTCAAAATTATCACATCACGATGTCACTGATATTGCCAAACGTTTTGAGCAAGATGGTGTTGAAGCTATTATTTACACAGATATTAGTCGTGATGGCATGATGCAAGGGGTTAACCTTGAATCAACGCGTGATTTAGCGCGGGCAATCAATATTCCTGTTATCGCCTCGGGCGGTGTCACTGATTATAATGATGTCAAGGCGTTATGCCACTACGAAAGCGAAGGTGTAATGGGTGCGATTGTTGGTCGTGCGATATATGAAGGTACGATTGACCTAGCTGAAGGCCAAGCGCTAGCTGATCGTCTTAATCCGCCTGCACAATTATAAATTAGGTTCACATTATGGGTCTGGCTAAACGTATTATTCCTTGTCTCGATGTTGATAATGGTCGTGTTGTTAAAGGCGTGCAGTTTGTTGATATCCGTGATGCCGGCGATCCTGTTGAAGTGGCAAAACGATACGATTTACAAGGCGCTGATGAGATTACGTTTTTAGATATCACCGCAACCCACCACAACCGAAGCACGATGGTTGAAGTTGTTGAACAAGTCGCCAGCCAAGTGTTTATACCATTAACTGTAGGCGGTGGAATTCGGACTGTCGAAGATATTCGTCGCATGTTAAATGCTGGTGCAGATAAAGTTGGTATTAACTCTGCCGCCGTTACTAATCCTGAATTTGTACGTGAGGCCGCTCAACGATTTGGTTCACAATGCATAGTCGTAGCGATTGATGCTAAACGAGTTTCAAGTGAAGGTGAAGCCCCTCGCTGGGAGATATTTACTCACGGTGGTCGTACGGCAACTGGCATTGATGCTATCGAATGGGCAAAAAAAATGGTTGATTTCGGCGCAGGTGAAATATTACTGACCAGTATGGATCGAGATGGTACGAAATCTGGATTTGATTTGGAGTTAACGCGTGCAGTAAGCGATGCTGTTGCCGTACCAGTTATTGCATCAGGTGGTGTAGGTAAGCTACAAGACTTAACTGATGGCGTAAAACTTGGCCGTGCTGATGCCGTCCTAGCCGCCAGTATTTTCCACTTTGGAGAACACACGGTACAGGAAGCCAAACAACAAATGGCGAGTCAAGGTCTAGAGGTTAGGCTGTAATGGCTTGGCTTGATCAGGTTAAATGGAATGATGACGGCTTAGTTCCTGTTATTACACAGGAGCTTTCAACAAAACAAGTACTCACTTTAGCGTGGATGAATAGAGAATCGCTTCAACTCACGGTTGATACTGGTCACGCTGTCTATTGGTCTCGCTCTCGTCAAAAACTATGGCACAAAGGTGAACAATCAGGCAATCAGCAGCAAATTAAATCTATTCGTTTAGATTGTGATTGTGACGCCGTTTTATTAGAAGTGGTGCAAGTGGGTGGCATTGCCTGCCATACTGGTCGCCACCATTGTTTCTATCAGCAATTAGTTGATGGTGAATGGCAAACTACTGAAACCGTTCTAAAAGACCCAAAAGAGATGTACAAACCAAAAGAGACGTCCAAATGAGTGACATATTAAAAAAGCTAGCTGAAGTATTAGAGTCTCGTAAAGATGCTGCCCCTGATAGCTCTTATGTTGCCAGTCTATATCATGCCGGCACCGATAAAATATTAAAAAAACTAGGAGAAGAAGCCACTGAAACCGTTATTGCTGGCAAAGGTGGTAATCGAGAAGAAATCATCTATGAAACAGCTGATTTATGGTTTCACAGTTTAGTTTTATTGGCCCATAATAACATTGACCATCAAGAGGTTCTTGATGAACTCGATCGCCGATTTGGCTTGTCAGGTATTGCAGAAAAAGCCAGCCGAGATAAATAGAGGGACAAATAATGACGGATTGTATTTTTTGTAAAATAATTGCTGGCGATATTCCTTCAGCTAAAGTCTATGAAGACGATCAGATCTTTGTATTTAAAGATATTAATCCTAAAGCTGCGGTTCATTTATTAGTAGTCCCCAAAATTCATCTTGATAGCTTAGAGAGCTTGACTGGGGAACATCAAGCGCTAATCGGTCATATGATATTGAAATTACCTGAGTTAGCTAAAGCGCAAGGATTGAATAATGGCTTTCGGACTATTATCAATACTGGCCCGGACGGCGGGCAAGAAGTCGGGCATATACATATACATATACTCGGCGGAAAAGGTTTAGCTAAATTTAATTAAAGCTAAAAATATTCTCATTATTTTGGTGATTTTTTCGCTAGAATTATTGTTTAAACGTTTATCGATAGATCACGCTAGAATAGGTGTCAATTGTTGTGATACAAAAGACACAAACGCTGAAATTAGGTTCAGTTGAAATATTAGGAGAAAATTATGGGATTCGGCGGCATTGGCATTTGGCAGTTATTGATTGTTTTAGTCATTATTATCTTATTATTTGGTACCAAAAAATTACGCTCACTTGGTGGTGATTTGGGTAGTGCCATCAAAAACTTTAAACAATCAATAAATGATGGTGAAGAGCAAGCTAAAAATAAAGATGAAAATATACTCAAACACTCTGATGAAAGCGCGCAGGCTCAAGATAAACAGAAAGATAAGCACACGAGCTAACGTCTGTGTTTGATATTGGTTTTTGGGAGTTACTGCTCATTGCGTTAGTCGCATTGGTCGTTGTCGGGCCTGAGCGTCTACCCAAATTAATTCGTGTTACGGGCTTATGGTTAGGCCGAGCTAATGCGTCTGTACAGTCAATTCGTAGTGAAATATCACGAGAGTTACGTGCCGAAGAGCTTAAACAAGCGCTTAATAAAACGGTAGATGTTTCAGATATCAATAATATAATGGACGTTGAACCAAAACCTGCGTCATCAGCTCCTGAGAAAGAACCGTCAACCCCTGAGAAAGAAGTATCAACTCCTGCAAAAAAGGATGAGAATGGAAACGGATAATCAACAGCCATTGATATCCCACCTGATTGAACTTCGAGACCGCCTACTCCGAGGTGTGGTCGCCGTATTGATCTTTGCCGCCTGCTTATTACCCTTCTCTAATGATCTATATCATTTCTTAGCAGAGCCATTATTACGCCATTTGCCAGAATCAAGTAGCATGATAGCCACTGAAGTGGCTTCGCCGTTCTTGACGCCCTTTAAGCTCACTTTAAGTATCGCCATACTGATGGCTGTACCGGTACTGCTCTATCAATTGTGGGCATTTATTGCGCCAGGGCTATATGAC
This sequence comes from Pseudomonadota bacterium, assembly GCA_030576275.1. Taxonomy (GTDB): domain Bacteria; phylum Pseudomonadota; class Gammaproteobacteria; order Nitrosococcales; family Methylophagaceae. The sequence continues at coordinate 115,917 of JALIBN010000012.1, forward strand.
AACGAACGTAAGATTGTCTTTCCCTTACTGTTTGCTAGCACAGCACTGTTTTTCCTTGGGATTGTATTTGCGTACTATGCTGTTTTCCCTTTGATCTTCGGTTTTTTAACGCAAGCAGCACCAGAAGGAGTGGCGATTATGACCGATATCAGCAGTTATTTAGACTTTGTCTTAAAACTGTTTTTTGCTTTTGGTTTGGCATTTGAAGTGCCCATCGCCACCTTATTATTAATTTGGACAGGCGCTTCAAGCGTAGAAAGCCTAAAAGAGAAACGGCCTTACATTATTGTCGGGGCTTTTGTTATTGGCATGTTATTAACTCCGCCGGATATTATTTCTCAAACTTTATTAGCCCTACCAATCTGGTTATTATTTGAGCTAGGTTTATTTTGTGCTCGATGGTTACCCAAGAAACAAGATGAAACCGCACCAGAAACCTAGCATCAGAATTAAATGAAACCTCTTTTCTGTGAGCCCTAGCCTCATCAGTTTTAATTACATGATTTTATGGGGAATAACTGTTATACCAAAACAAAATATTATTTTGTATAACGCATTCTGGTGCCATGTTCTAAGGATAATAAAATCTCATCAGCAGGGATTTCTGAAGGGAAAAAGGCACCTGAAATCTTTGCGCCATGAATACTGGCCCCCTCCAAGCTAACACAGTGAGAGAAATCTACGCCGCGTAAGTCTGCTTGACGAAAATAACTATTGGAGAAATCCAGTCCTACGGTATTAATGCTTCTTAAGTTAATGTGTCGAAAATCACATCCTACCAATTCAGCTTTTTCACCTGCAACAACACGCTGATTAAATTCGGCCACTTTACCGTCACGTAATAAACGATACAAAGAATTGTCTGAAATTATAGGTTCAGCCATCAGTTGTTATTACTCCTTATGCTGTGATGTCAATACTACCGCCAGGATTATCAGGGTTAAAAGCTGACTCTTGAGCTTCTTGGGCTTCCCCAACTACGCCAGCATTACTAATTGTTGTTGATGGTTGCTCGCTCGCCGTAACGGTGTTTTGGGTCTCACTATTACTTTGTGCTGGCGTAACTCTTCCTTGTAGCAAACTTTCTTGGCTTAAGGGATTGGTTAATGTCGGCTGACCACTTAATGGTGAAATACCAGGAATTTCCATCTTGCTCTCCTTTAGAACCGGCTTGAAAAGAATTATATTCTGGTGACCATTGATGATGCATTTTATTTTAGTCATCAGCCCCGTAAACTATTGGCGAGGATCAATATTAACTAATAGCATACGCCAAAATGTCTAAAATAGGCAATGCACAATTTGATCTCACTTGATGCCTAAGCAGTGACTTTTCGTAGGAGAAAAGTATTTAAGGTTTTAACAAAATATAGTTGCTGAGTTTTTAGAGTATGAAGTTCAAGACTGATAAGGTTTGGATCGTTTAATGCCTTCGCTTGATATTCCTGCATGGGTAGTTATTGTATATACGAACAGGCATAGAATAGAGCCAGTTTAGGTATAAATAAAAATGCATCATATGCGAGCTCTTGATCTAACTCTTTGATGTATTTAGCTCGTTAATATCGTTGTATACGAAAAGTAATTTAAACAAAAGCTTCTAATGACCGCGTAGATTATGTATAATTTCTCGCTTGATGCCTGGGTGGTGAAATTGGTAGACACAAGGGACTTAAAATCCCTCGGCTTCACGGCCGTGCCGGTTCGATTCCGGCCCTAGGTACCATCATATATCGAAGCCTCAGTAGTTTATTCTGCTGGGGCTTTTTTATTGGGAGTAGCGTAAAATTGATCTAAAAATAAAAAGGTTACTTCAATGCCGGATATCGTTGTCATGTTTTTTCTGCTCGGGCTTATTGCGGGCGTTGTTAAGTCTGATCTAGAAGTACCGAAAGCGGCTTATGACGTTCTCAGTCTTCTTTTGATGCTAACTATCGGGTTGAAAGGAGGTATGGCGCTTTATGGGGCAATGGGATGGCACTTGGTACCTGAACTCTTTGGCATTGCGTGCTTAGGCTTCTTAATCCCTGCAATGTTATATCCTATATTACGAAAAGTTATCAAACTTAATCTTGCAGACAGTATCAGTTTTTCTGCTCATTACGGCTCGGTCAGTGCGGGTACATTTGCTGTTGCATTGTCTTATGCTGAATCACAGTCATTGGTGATGGGCGGGCAAGAAACATTATATTTAGTTTTACTTGAGCTCCCAGCGATCCTTTTTGGGTTGATTTTATTCAACAAATTATCTCCACAAAAAAAGCAGTCATCCTACACGCACATTGTGCATGAAACATTTACAAATAGGAGCGTTATACTCCTTATCGGAGGGGTTATTATCGGCTCTCTATATGGCCCAATTCAAGGTGCCTCTGTTACAGACTTGTATACAACAGCGTTTAAAGGTTTGTTAGCATTATTTTTATTAGAAATGGGTTTGGTGGCGGCGACTGCATTGTCACAAATCTCTTTCGATAAGTGGCGAATAGTTTTGTTTTCGCTATTAATGCCGCCTTTATTAGCTTTTTTAGGTATTCAGGTTGGGTCTCTAATCGGATTACCTAATGGTTCAATCTTGATCTTGGCCTGTTTGACCGCGAGCGCTTCTTATATTGCTGCTCCTGTAGCAATTAGAGCCGCTATTCCTCAAGCAGATATAGGTTTGGTGATGCTGGCATCATTAGGTTTAACTTTTCCATTCAATGTCCTTATAGGAATACCTATGTATCATAGTTGGATTAATTAGCATGGCTCTTCGAAGCCTGAGTAGTTTATTCTACTGAGGCTCTTTTATTGTATGTTGATAATGACATGCATAAATAAACATGACCTTATTAGCCTTTTAAGTAGAGACTAGTTTAAGTTGTTATATAAGTGAATAATTAAGGATGATCATCTACTTCAATGTCTAAAATAATCCCCCCAACTTTAGCATCCAATTTAATCCTAAACGATAAGGAATATGAAGTTGTTCCTCGTAGGCGCTTTGAAAGACGCGGCGTCAGTGAGGCGGTATCCTGTTAATCCTGAACAGGATACCGAAAACAAAAATATGAAAGTTCAAAAACCGGATCGCAAACATACCAATTTGTTGACAGAAGATGAACGCCGCCAGTCTGCCAGACGTACTTCAAGGCCAACATTACTCAGTGTTGATGAAATAGCCACATTACGTAAAAAATAAATTGATTTTACCGTGGTGTCCGTTCGACTCCAACCCTTCTAGCTTGTTTTATTTTAAAAAAAGCATCAGAAGCTTTTAATCTACTTATCCTCATCGAGTAAAGGCTGTAGATAGCGCAAGATATTTTGCAGTACCAGAGGTTGGCCGTCTTTATTCGGGTGCAGTCCATCATCTTGCATCAAGGTTTTATTGAGTGCAACGCCCTCTAGCATAAAAGGCAGGTAGGCTAGCTTGTACTTATTTGCGATTTTCTCGTACAACTCAAAAAACATTTCCGTGTAACGTTTGCCGTAGTTTTGTGGGATTTTATTTCCGATCAAAAGCACCTTCGCATTAGATTGATGAGCTTGTTCAATCATTTTTTCAAGGTTTTTAGCTGTTTGATCTAGAGGGTAACCTCGTAAAGCATCATTAGCCCCCAACTCTAAAATAATCCAAGAAGGTTTATATTCTGAGAGAAGTTGCCCAAAACGGGATAAGCCACCTTGAGAAGTCTCACCGCTGACACTGGCATTCACTACTTTAATTTCAGGATTAGGTTTAGAAAGTTGATTTTCGAGTAAACTAACCCAGCCCGCTTCTTGTCGTAAGTTATAGGCGGCACTTAAACTATCCCCCATGACAAGTAACGTTGATGCTGAAGTAAAGTTAGCGAATAACAAGCTAACAGTCAAAAAAAGCAACAATTGTCTTTTAAAAAACATAAAAACCTTATTTAAAGTGAAACGCCATGACTGTAAAGACTGCGATTAAAGTAACTAATTTAACTCATACCGTTACTGCAAATACAGGAGACTTGACTATATTGAAAGGAATCAACATAGACATCAAGGAAGGCGAGTCAGTTGCAATCGTGGGTGCTTCTGGGTCAGGTAAGTCGACTTTACTCGGTTTATTGGCAGGCCTAGATGTTAATACGTCAGGTGAAATTGCACTTTATGAACAAGCGTTCTCTAGTATGGATGAAGAGCAACGTGCCTTAATGCGCGGCCAATACGTTGGTTTTATTTTTCAATCTTTTCACCTTTTACCTAGCCTTCAAGCGGTTGAAAATGTCATGTTGCCTGCGGAGCTAAAAGGCGATAAGAATGCCCGTAAAAACGCGGAAGCATTATTAGAAAAAGTTGGCTTATCTCATCGCTTAACTCACTATCCTAATCAGCTTTCTGGTGGCGAACAGCAACGAGTAGCGATCGCTCGGGCTTTTGCTTCTAGCCCTAAAATCCTATTTGCTGATGAACCGACAGGGAATCTTGATGAAGGAAATGGCAAAATTATTATTGATCAGCTGTTTGAGCTTAATCAGTCTCAAGGCACAACACTGGTGATGGTAACGCATGACAATGAATTGGCGAAAAAGTGTGATCGCCAGTTGGTAATGTCTGCTGGCCAACTAGTGGAAAAAGAATAATGAGTTTTGCATTTCGATTATTGCTAAGAGACATACGTAGTGGCGATATTCTCACCCTGATCATCGCGCTGATTATTTCCGTTGGCACCGTCACCGCAATCAGTTTATTTATCGATAGACTTCAGCTTTCCTTCGAGCAAGAGTCTGCCAGCCTAATGGCCGCTGATCGCTTAATTCGCTCCGATGACGAGATTCCAAAAACGTGGCAAGTCAAGGCTAGGGAATTGTCTCTTCAGCTGGCTGAAAATACGTCCTTTAGTACGATGATATTTGCAGGTGACGCCCTGCAACTAAGTCAGTTAAGTGCAGTAACAGACAGTTACCCTTTAAAGGGTGCCTATTTAGCAGACGACAGCTTATTTGGCACAGGAAAATCGTTTACCAAGCCACCACAAAAAGGTGAGGTGTGGTTGTCATCTAGGCTCGCAAGTCTATTGAATGTTAGGATTGGTCAGCAGGTAGAAGTGGGGGAATCTAAATTAACGGTTGCCAAATATTTAGTGAGAGATCCCGGATCTAGTAGCTCTGCATTTGCTATAGCACCACGTGCGGTGATGAATATGGCGGATCTAGCATCTACTCAAGTCATTATTCCTGGTAGCCGAGTCCGTTACTCCCTTTTACTCGCAGGGGAACGTGCTGCTCTGGATGACTATGAAACCTGGGTAACACCTCAATTGGATGAGGGGCAAAGCTGGCGAACGCCGACACAAAAAGGAGAGCGTATTGGTGACACAATAGGCAAAGCGGAATCCTTTTTATTACTGGCAGGTACCTTGGCCGTTATCCTGTCTGGAATTGCGATGGCACTTGCCTCGGTACGATTTGTAAAACGCCATTTGATGCAGGTCGCCGTCTTAAAAACCTTAGGAGCGACACCAAAGTTGTTGGTTAAGATGTTCTTCATACAATTCACGTTACTTTTTGTAATTGGCGTTGTAATAGGTTTGGTTGTTGGTTGGGGAATACAGGGCCTTATTTCATCACTTTTATCAGGATTAATGTCAACTTCGTTGCCAGAACCTTCTATCAGTCGTTTATGGCTTGGCGTGGCAACAGGCTTCATTTCTATGGTCGCTTTTTGCTTGCCACTGATGCAACGCCTTATCAAAATCTCGCCTATGTCGGTCTTGCAACCTAGCTTAAGGTTTGAACAAAATACCCTCGTCATTTACAGCATTGGCTTTATCGGTATGTATGGGCTGATGTGTCTTTATACAAAAGGATTTTTATTGCCCACTATTATGACGCTAGCATTAGTGGGTATTGGGCTGTTAGTCACTGTAATTGGCTTTACCGTTTTTAGGTTGGGCCGTTCTTTAACTTCTGGTGCTACTAGTGGGTGGCAGATTGGTCTTGCCTCACTTTATAGAAGGCTCGTACCAAATCTTTTTCAATTACTAGTGTTCACACTGATTATAATGCTGGGTTTGATCTTGGTTGGCGTGAAGTCCAGCCTAGTTGCAGACTGGCAACAACAGTTGCCAGAAGATGCCCCTAACCACTATTTGTTCAATGTCCAAGCTGATCAAATCGATCAAATCAACACGGCAACCGATCAACTAGGGATATTAAGATCGGACTGGTTTCCCATGGTTCGAGGTCGAGTCATATCTGCAAATGGCGAAAGTATTCAAACGCTTTATCCTGAAGAAAAAGGCGAGCCAGAAATATATGAGCGCGAGCTGAACCTCACATGGTCAGATACCTTAGGTAAAGGCAATAAGCTGGTGTCTGGTGATTTGGCTACTAATGGACTCTCTATTGAGCAGCGAGTAGCGCAAGAGGCCAATCTTAGGATGGGTGATACCTTAACCCTGAACATTGGCGGTAATATCATCACATTACCCATCACCTCAATTCGTACGGTTGACTGGGGATCGATGCAACCTAACTTTTATCTTATTTTGCCTAAAGAAACATTACAGGACTATCCGGCCAACTTTGTGAGTAGTTCGTTTATTAGCGATGACAACGCTCAGTCTTTTTATAAAGCGATGTCTCAGTTTGCAACCGTTTCCATTCTCAATATTGGTGACCTTTTGAAACAAGTACAAAACGTCATAAGACAGTTATCTCAAGCAATTCAGCTGGTGTTGCTATGCATCTTAAGTGCTGGTGGCTTGGTATTGCTATCGAGCGTACGTTCAACTTTAGAGGAGCGATTAGAAGAAGGCGCGCTGTTACGTGTTTTAGGCGCAAGGAAAACCTTGGTGCAACAAGCTCTTTTTGTAGAGTTTGGCGCTCTGGGCCTGTTTTCAGGACTTATTGCGGCGGCTGGAGCTGAGGCTTGCCTGTATGGCTTACAAGTGTTTGTATTTCAATCTCAGGCCAGTTGGCATCTCATGCTATGGGGACTGGGTCCATTGATTGGTGTTTTTATTATTTCCGCCATTGGTCTATTTGCCAGCAGGAAGGTATTAAACGTGCCACCCATGCATTTGTTGCGTGAATTCTAATTTATAGGCACTTGCATTTATATCCAGTGTGCTACTTGGCGTGACGGAGATGTATCTATTTAGTCTACGTGTAACATTTGCCAAAGGTCGAGTATAACTAAATTCAGCAGCTTAATAATTTTAATTTTTTCAGTTTGAGCTACCTTGCTCCAGTGCCTTTGGTGACAGAGTTAAGATAGCTAATGATAATTGCAGTTTATGAAAGCCTCAATCCCTTCAGGGCTTGAGGCTTTTTGTTGGGTGACCATTGTGGATAAGCTTGGTTAATCTTATGTCAAGTAGGCACCTAACAGGTATTTTCTCGTGTTAAACCTACAAAAACTCGCCTTTGTTAATAGCGCCTAGCTCAGACATCATAGTCAACCAGCTCTTATCAAGTTTTCCAGAGACAACATCAGTGATTTTCCACGACTCATGTACGATAAAAAAGCCTCATTGCACCAAAATATAATCTATCGATCAATATTAGTGCGTAAATGTAGGGATACTCTAGGTTCAACTTATGCTTAAAATCGCTCATGGTAAATTAATCGACGTCTTATTTTTAGGGATAACGGCCGTTTTATCGGTGATGGAATGCTTAAAGAACTTAGTGATGAAAAACGTCACTGCTTGGGTAGCCATGCCCTTTTAAAACCCTACTCAGGTTTAAAATACGCTTGCTTAGACTATTAACACAATAGAGCCAAAATAGTTTAATAAATCCCTATTATTAACTGGGTCAATAAACTCCGCAGTGATAATGATTAAGAGCATATTGAGATTGATGGCACAAAATATGTATTAGTTTAATTACAAACAAAAATTGATTTCAGCTTTAAGCCTTGTTTGTTGTTACCTCTCTCTCTCTTGTAACTTTTTGGGTAAACCTACTATAAGGTTTACCCTTTTTTTTAGCCCGACTAACTTCTAAAGTTGTGACTGGTTACCCAGATGTGTCTTACTCCTCCGTTACAAATCTGCATGCAATGATGAATAAAATACCGCTTATTAACAAAGAGGCTCAAACAAGCATTAGTTGGCTGTAACCGAATGGACGAAAATACTGCGGTGTTTCTTCTTGAGCTGGATTATCTTAAAACACTAAATAGTAACTTAGGGCATGTTGTTGGTTTTCTTGCTTTTGCAAGAAGTAGCGCAGCGTCTTACCCAATGTAACCTTGAAGGATATACTGCGCAACGGATAGGCAGTGATGAATTTGTGGTGCTATTGGAAGATTTAAGGAGGCAATCGTTTGAGGCGGCATTTCAAACGGAAGTAATTGCTCAACAAATACTGTACTCATGCCCATCAACCCTATCGCCTTGATGGGCATGAGTATCATCTTAGTCCCATTATAGGAGTTACACTATTCAACGATCATGGAGCTGTAATAGACGTCATAACCTTACCATATGGAAACTTATTATCCTGAAATTAGGTCATAAATTGGAATGAGTTATTATTGTGTTATTTCTGAATCATATTTCTGTTGGGGTTGTTCATTTGAGTAGAAAAATTGCTGTGATCGGCTCTGGTATTGCAGGTATGGCCAGCGCTTGGCTCCTAGGTAGGGATTATCAAGTCACTTTAATCGATAAAAATAATTATATTGGCGGACATACTAATACGGTGTCTGTTTCTGATCCTGTGACAGGTAAGGCGCTAGCGGTTGATACTGGCTTTATCGTTTATAACGAACCCAATTATCCTAATTTAGTTGGATTGTTTAATTCTCTTGGCGTGCAATCTCGTCCGACAACCATGTCATTTGCAGCTTCTATTATGGATTCAGGTCTCGAGTATGCAGGCAGTGATCTCAACACCTTATTTGCTCAGCGAAGAAACTTATTATCACCCCGCTTTTTGAAATTAGTTTATGACATTGTAAGGTTTAATCGAGCTGCAAAAGCACTGATTAACGATACCAAATTGAGCTCAGAATTAACTCTGGGTGAGTTTTTACAATTGCATAAGATCGGCAAGGCCATGCAGAACGATTATCTGCTACCAATGGCTGCCGCTATTTGGTCATGTCCACCCAATCAAATGGCGGCATTTCCTGCGAGAAGTTTTGCACAATTTTTTGATAATCATGGCTTGCTTAATGTTAAAGATCGGCCTCAATGGCGAACCGTGATGGGGGGTAGCCAAGCTTATGTTGCCAAACTACTCAATTCTTTTTCAGGTCAAATTATTACTAATAATGGCGTCGTTAAGGTTGATCGGACAGCAGACCTCGTAACACTTACCCTTTCAGATGGCCAACAACTAGAGTTTGATGACGTCATTATTGCTACGCATGCAGATGAAGCCTTAGCAATGTTAGCTGAAGCAACCAATGATGAGCAGCGTTATTTGTCTGCATTTCGTTATCAAGCAAATGACACTTATCTTCATACCGATGAACGTTTGATGCCTAAGCTTAAAACGGTATGGTCTTGTTGGAATTATATTGCTAACAAAAGTGACGAGATTACCCCTGCTGTATCAGTCAGTTACTGGATGAATGCACTACAAGGTCTTGATACAACGTCCGATTATTTCGTCAGTTTAAATCCTATAACGGCTGTCGATCCCGCTAAAGTCATCAAACGAATTCATTACATGCACCCCGTATTTGATAATGTCGCGATGTCGGCTCAAAAGCAACTTGAATGTCTACAAGGTAAACAACATACATGGTATGCCGGTAGCTACTTTGGATATGGTTTTCATGAAGATGCATTAAGCTCTGCGGTATCGGTTGCTAAATCATTTGGTATTGACATCCCATGGGAAAGCACTAAAGGTGGGAGCGTATGAGTAGCCTATTATACTTCGGCAATGTGATGCATCAACGGATGATGCCAATGCGCTATCGTTTTAACTATAAGGTGTTTGGCTTGTTGCTAGATATCGATTCCATTCAGCAAGAAGCTCAGGCAATGACATGGTTCAGCTTTAACCGCTTTAACTTGCTGAGTGTAAAAACCAAAGATCATGGTGCTTGCGATCAGTCGTCATGGCGGTCATGGGTTTCAAATATATTAGCGGATAGCGGTTTAAACAATATTGGTAGGGTTCAACTTTTATGCTTTCCAAGAGTACTTGGATACAGCTTTAACCCCATGTCTGTTTGGTATTGTGAAAATACAGCGGGCGATACCGTTGCCATCATAAGTGAGGTACGTAATACCTTTGGCGGCCTATATCATTACGTTCATCATAATAATGGCAGTGCATTGAGTTGGCCTGTTGAGTGCATCGCAGACAAGCGGTTTGATGTCTCGCCTTTTATTGATATGAATCAGCAGTACCATTTTAAATTCAGCAAGTCACAGTCAGCGCTCACTATCTTAATTAACGAGTATCAAGATGACGCCCTTCATTTAGTTGCGTCACAAACGGTAGCGACTGAAGCCATTACAAACATGAAACTACTACGTGCATTTTTCATGATGCCGATGATGTCATTCAAAATCATGCTGATGATTCATTGGCATGCATTAAAAATTTGGCTACGTGGCGGTAAATTTCACTCCTATGACAAAGCAAACCAACAAGAGGTCAAAAGCGAATGGCTAGTCAAAACGCCCAAGTAACGTTATTACCTAACTCAAACGCACCTATCGCGGTTCGGTTGTTATACAAACTACTATCTAATTGTAAAGTCGGTTCACTTCATATCAAATTAGGTGAGGAAGTTTACCTTTTACAGGCAAAGGGCGCTGGGCCAGATGCTCATATTGAGGTGCATAATCCCTTTAAAATGATCAAGCGTTTCAGCCGACATGGTGAAGTTGGGTTTGCTGAATCATATATGAGTGGTGACTGGGAAACTGAGAATTTATCAACCTTGCTCTATTGGGGGGCGCTTAACTTAGAGGGTTTGTTTCATGCTCTGCAGGCTAACTTTTTTGTCAAATGGTTTAACCGTTTTCGCCACCTGATTCGCCATAACAGTGAACAGGGAAGTAAGCGTAATATATCTGCACACTATGATCTCGGTAATGATTTTTACGCGCTGTGGCTAGATTCGACAATGACCTATTCAAGTGCAATCTTCTCATCAGAAGACCAGCCACTTGAGCAGGCACAAATAGCTAAATACCAACAACTACTGGACTCGTTGAATGCCAAACCTGGCCAGCATATTCTCGAAGTTGGCTGTGGTTGGGGTGGTTTTGCCGAATATGCTGCTCAGAGAGGGTTTCGTGTAACAGGCATTACCCTATCGACCGAACAATTGGCGTGGGCGCAAAAACGTATTTCGGATGCCGGCTTAAGCCATTTGGCTGATCTCAAACTTCAAGACTATCGTCACCTCACCGATGAGTTTGACCATGTAGTGAGTATTGAAATGTTTGAAGCGGTTGGTGAACGCTATTGGCCTGAGTATTTCAATATGTTGTATGCGCGACTCAAGCCAGGTGGCAAAGTCGCCTTGCAAGTGATTACTATTGATCATCAATATTTTGATTATTACAGGCAAACGGTCGATTTTATTCAGCTTTATATCTTTCCCGGTGGAATGTTGCCATCCCCCGAAGTCTTTGCTGAGCATGCAGATAAGGCAGGATTGATAATCGATAAAGCAACGGATTATGGTCATGATTATGAACAGACACTAAAGCTATGGCATAAGCGTTTCAACGAGGTTGTTCATAATGTTGAGGCCCTTGGCTATGATCAACGCTTTATCAAAATGTGGCGTTATTATTTGTCTTATTGTGAAGCGGGGTTCCGGACAGAGCATACTGGCGTTTATCAGTATCTGATGTCAAAACCCATCTAAATGTTAACCAAAAAACTACATTATTGGTTTTATGGCTTGCCTGCATTGCCTCTGGCTGCCTTAGGATTGCCACTTTATATCTATCTACCAACCTTTTATGCTGATCAACTTGGCTTGGGTCTGACCCTCGTCGGCAGTATCCTGTTGATTTCTCGTATTACTGATGTGATTTCTGATCCATTGATTGGTTTGCTTTCGGATTGGTTACCCATTAAATCACGGCGAAAATGGTTAATGGCAATAGCGACGCCGTTGTTGTTAGTGGCTGTCTGGGCGTTGTTTATACCGCCCCCTGATGCTGGTATCTGGTGGTTATTCTGCTGGAGTATTCTGGTCTATTTAGCTTGGAGTTTATTAACCTTGCCCTACACCGCTTGGGGGGCAGAGTTATCGACAGATTATGACCAACGTAGTGTTATTACGGCAAGTAGAGAAACGTGTGTTCTGATTGGCACATTGATTGCTGCAGGGCTTCCATTAGCTATGGGATTAACCAGTGACGAACCTGGTGAAGCATTAAGACTTCTCGCACAATTTTTAGTGGTGATGTTGCCCGTCACGATCATGATCTGTTTGTTCGGTGTTAAGGAAAACTCCACACCTTCTCGACCCATTAATTTTCTAGCAGGCTTATCGCTATTGAATGAAAATCATTTATTTAAGCGATTGTTATTTGCTTACTTAATGAATGGGATAGCCAATGGATTGCCAGCTACCTTATTTTTATTATTTGTCAGCTATGTTTTAGTGGCACCCGATCAATTCGGGATGCTACTATCTGCATATTTCTTGAGTGGATTGATTGGGTTACCTCTTGGCCTTGCCTTATCTAAACGATTTAGTAAGCATCGAATCTGGAGTATATCGATGTTATGGGCGACCGTTATTTTTATGTGGGTGCCTTTCCTAGGTGAGGGTGACGTTGTAGCTTTTTTAGTGATTTGTATTTTATCTGGCCTTAGTTTGGGGATTGATATGGCCTTGCCTGCATCAATTCAGGCGGATGTCATCGATATTGATAATGTTAAAGGTGGTGGTCAACGCAGTGGGTTTTTCTTCGGTATTTGGGGAATGGTAACTAAATTATCGCTGGCATTAGCCGTTGGAATTGCCTTTCCACTTTTAACCTTCTTGGGCTTTGATACCACACATACCTCTATAGGCAATAATACAATGGCCCTTTCATTACTCTATGGGTTAATGCCTATTCCGTTTAAACTAATTGCTGCATGGTCGATGTGGAGATTTCCTCTAGATCGAAAACAATACTCTGTGCTTCGCCAACAACTTGATTAAGGAACTTCTAATGAAAAAATACTTCTTACTGTTACTTATTTTATTATCTGGATGTAGCACTATGTCGATCGAAAGCTATCGTGAAAGTACACCGCGTTTTATTCTTGAAGATTATTTTGTTGGTCAAACACAAGCTTGGGGTATATTTCAGGGTCGTAATGGTCAGGTTGAACGACAGTTTACGGTTGATATCACTGGTCGAATGGAAGATGACAAGTTAATCTTAGAAGAAGATTTTCTATATACTGATGGTAAGCGTGACCGTCGTGTGTGGACTATTACTAAGCTTGATGAACATACTTATCAAGGTCAGGCTGCTGATGTGGTTGGTGTTGCATCGGGTAAGTCATTTGGCAATGCACTTAATTGGTCTTATACGATGGACCTGCCATACAAAGATGGCACCGTTAAAGTAAAGTTTGATGACTGGATGTTTTTGCAACCTGATGGAATTTTAATAAACAAAGCAAAAATGACCAAGTTTGGTATTTACCTTGGTGAAGTCACATTGGTGTTTCAAAAATAGGATAAATAAACATGCGTTTAATACTCTTTTTTATATCTTTATTTTTAATGGGTTTGGCTCAGGCTACGCCATTAATTCACCCTGACTTTCAGCCTCTAAGAGAGAACATTGAATTAAAAGCAACTGCTACTGCCAAATGGTTAGCATTTGTCTCGGTATATGATGTTGGGCTTTATGCGAGTCCGAACGCTAAGACCAGTGATCTACTTCATTCAAAAATGCCATTATCTTTGGAAATACATTATCGGGTGGGGGTAAAGAAGCAACAATTAATTGAGGCGGCTGAGGTTGCTCTGGCACGACAGAATTCGGAGGAAACACGCCAAAAATTTAAAGCCTCTGTCGATGAGTTACATCATTTTTATCAAGATGTTGAAGAAGGGGATAGATTTAGAGTTGATATCAAGCTGGATTCTGGTTTAGCACTGTATTTTAATGATCAATTACGTTATCAGAATACCAGCTTAGACTTTGCTAATTACTACATTGGACTTTGGCTGGCCGAAAATCCATTATCAGATAAAGTGAGAGCGTCATTACTTAATTGGTCGCTTTAATAGCGCTCACTTGACGTTGAATAAATCGAAGTAAACCACCAATGAACGGTAGTTTCATATAAAACTGTTCGCTCGCATCCCAGTAGTCAATATGTTCCGAGGCCAAGCCTTGCTGATTAAAGACGACTCTACTTATACCGATCAATGTGATGCTCTTTTTTTTCAGTTGAGCATTAAATTGCCATTTAATATAGGCAACATCACCCGTTAACAAGGCTTCATCAACATGGAAGTTTGGATTACTGAGTGTGTTGAACATATGCTCAAAAATATGAGTGATTTTGTCTATGCCATGAACTTCATTAAAAGGGTCTTTGAAGTGTGCATCTGATGTAAAAAAACGATCTAAGTGGACAAGATCATCAGTTTTCATATTTTCAAAAAACGATACATAATCATTTAATGCAAGCTGGTGGTTTGCCATGACAGCTATTTCCCAGTGATTTTTGTGACAAGATAGAAATACCAACGGTAGGGCAAGCATCGTAATAGCTTCATGATATAAGTAAAACGCTTTGGAAAGGTGATTTCAAAGCTGTCATTGTCTAAGGCGTTAATTATTTTCTCTGCAGCTTTTTCGGCTGATATTTGTGCCGGCATCTTAAAGTCGTTTTGCTCGGTTAACTTGGTAGATACAAAACCAGGATTCACTATTCGCAGTAATACACCCTCTTTTTTTAGTGGGATATGTAAAGATTCAGCAAAATTAATCAATGCTGCTTTTGTAGCGCCATAGGGCCCTGCATCGGGCAACCCACAATAACCAGCCACACTCGACATAATTAAAATTTGTCCTTTATGTGCCGCTTTCATTGCAGGTAAGGCACTGGCTAGACCATTTATTACACCGAGGTAATTCACCGAGTTTAGTTTATGAATCAAGTCTAAATCAAAATTTTCAGCAGCCATCGGCGTGTAGTCGCCGGCATTAAGGATGACTAAAGATGGGCTGCCCCATTGATTCAATATGGAATCAAATACTTTAACATTTGCTAACTTATCGGTAACATCAAGCACTAGATAGTCAATTGATGAATGTTCCATCGACAATAATTTAAGTTTAGATTCTGTTCTGCCAGACACAATGACATGCCAACCTAATCCTGATAAACCTATAGCTAAGGCTTTCCCTATGCCTGAACCACCACCCGTTATCCACGCTAATTTGTTTTTATCAACAGTCATTATTTGATTTCACTCATTAATTTATCAAAATGAGAACAGTCTAATCAAAGGGCATCAACTTGGTTGATTAACCCTTTTCGACTCTTCTAATAGTGTTAGTATCGTTGAATCAGTCATTCGCCAAGGCTTTCCTTCGCATTTAGAAATGTATATACAATCAGCTGTACAGCCTCTGCAAGGTACGATTGGATTTACAACATTAGCTTTTTCTGGTGTTGACTGACTTGAAGACATAAATTCTCTGCTTTTATTACGTTAATAATGGCAATAATGCATATTGCTGGACGTTATTATCCTAGCTAATGACTAGATAAAATAACTTAAGTTCATATCTTACCTGACATAAAAGCAGATTAGAGAAATTATCTCCCCTCCTTCTTCGTATATAAGAGATAAAGTGATGCCAAAACATCCTGCTGGTTGTTTGATGAAGGTATTTAGTTGTCAGCATATATCGAGGTCTTTTCACCTATGTGGTATCCATTTTTTATGGTTCACCATCCTGATCTTGGCTGTTGAAAACAGAGTTGTTATATAGTAGATTAATTTTCGATAGTTATTTTGATTGGTGAGTATATGAATATTAAATTTACAGTCCTGTGTCTTGCTGTTTTTCTAAGTGGTTGTGCCATTGAGCCAACGCCACTTAATCGGGCTGATGGTCAACAGGGCTTCACTATGAATTGCAATTCAGGTTTAGAAAAGTGCAATCAGAAATCTGCTGAATTGTGTCCTGCAGGCTACGATATTATCGAACACTCTAAAAAAGCATCAACAGTTGTGCCGCATTATGGTGAATATCCTATGACCATAAAGACCGAGAGCCTTACTATTAAGTGTAAGTAGCAAGATAAGTGTTGTATCCTCGCCGCGACCTTTCGTTGCATTCTTTATATTCCAAATTATAGTAGCTACAAGAGTTTTGTTATATTGCCTTAATGATAGTATAGGGCGTTATTCAGTAAATTTAAGCCATCAACACTGGGAAGGATGACGTTATGTCTAAAACAGCATTAATTATTGTCGATTTACAAAATGATTATTTCAAAGGTGGTAAGTGGGAGCTAGAGGGAACCGAAGCTGCAACGATAAAAGCAACCTCATTGCTCAAACGCTTTAGAGAAAAAGGATTGCCGGTCGTGCATATACGCCATGAGTTTCCAACGGATGATGCACCATTTTTTGCGCCTAATTCGGAGGGTGCAAAAGTATATCCGCCAGTGCAGGAAGTGGCGGGTGAGCCCGTTGTAGTGAAGCATCAAATCAATAGCTTTAGAGAGACCGGACTAAAAGAAGTTTTAGATGGATTACAGGTTGATAGTGTATTGATTTGTGGCGCCATGAGTCATATGTGCATTGATGCCGTTACTCGTGCCGCGAATGATTTTGGTTATAAGTGTTCGGTGGCTCATGATGCCTGTGCTACCTTAGCCTTGGAATTTGATGGTGTCCATGTTCCAGCAAAACAAGTGCATGCTGCTTTTATGGCGGCCCTTGGTTTTGCTTATGCAAATGTGGTTTCAACGGAGAAGCTTTTAGCTGAAATCTAGATTGTCGTTATAAAACATATTTCACAAGCAGGATGCTACTTATCGCTTCAAAACCATTCGGTTTTTTGGCCGTTCGGGTTCTACTAAGATTATGCCTTGAAGCCCCTAGTTGTTAATTTTTAAGGGACTTTTTTGTTGACGAAATTTTGATTTTTTAGAAGATATCTAGCTTATTTAAATCCTCCATATTAGATGTCATCGAAGTATCGATAAATAATGGCAACAATTAACGAAGTTTAAATAACTCCTGATGGAATTGTTCCGATTGAAACCATGCTTAATAAAGTCTTTACGCAATGTATCACCAAACTCAGAGGTTCCAAAAAAACCAGATACTTGCAGATTGCTATTCTGGAACGCTAGAACCTATCCGTCCAGCATCTAAACGACCATTTTCGTTATGTACTATCAAATGTAGCTTAATATTTATTAGCGCGACATCAGCCAATAAACGATCTTTAACGACCTTATTGATTTGACGGGCCGGATTAAAAAAGTCGATAACTTTACCCTCAGACTGTTTTGCAAGCTTTTTCATTCGAGAAATAAATGGTGTTGTCCCTATACCGGCACCAATCCAGATTTGTCACTGTTGATTGTTGTTAAAATCAAAGGTGCCATAGGTGCCTTAGATTGTAATTAGCATACCACGTTTAATTTATCTTTCCGTCTGGCAGTATGAGCACCTAGCACTTTAACAATCAAGGGGATCAATCGGCTTTTTGTAGCCTTTCCGATTCGACATCGCAAAGGCAAACAGCCCTGCTTGGTGACTAGGCAACCGTCTGCAATCTTCACCTAAGTTCGTTAAATCAGCTTATCAACATATATCTACGTGGGTTAAGGAAGCGGTAACCCAGCAATCAATCAGTGGAAACTAACTCAGCCAATATTAGGCGCTACTTTTAGTATGGATGTTGTAACGCTTGGTAGATGATAATGTACGCATGACATAATGACGTTCCAAGGTCGATGCTATCTGTTGTAAACATCGATACGCTAATTATTGTAGAAATATTAAACTGTAAATCATCAAAATAATAACCACCACAAATACCATTTAGGAGTTTGAAATGAGCCACAATATTGATTCGCCGGTCACTGAGTTACTCAATCAGCTGGCGATTGCATTTGAAGTGATTGAAATCCCATTGTCGGAAGACCAAAAACCAATCCGTAACCTTGAAGAGTTACTGATTTCTGAGGGGCGCGATCCGTCATCGGTTATTCGTAGCATTGTATTCAAAACAGGCTCCGGTGCCTTTGTGCTACTGGGTGTTGCTGGTGGAGGACGTGCTGACTGGGCCGTATTACGTAAACACCTTGATGAACGAAAACTACGTATGGCCGAATTTGATGAGGTAACACAGGTGACTGGCTATGTTGTGGGCGCTGTTCCTCCAATTTCTTTGCCGGAAAGCATTCGGGTGTTACTCGATAAAAGCGTGACTGATTACGACACGGTTATTATCGGTAGTGGTGTACTCGGCTATGCGCTATCGCTTTCTAGCAAGGATCTGCAAACTGCCATGAACGATGCAGATATCGGTGATTTTGTAAAAGCTGTGAGCACTGACAACTAAGATGGATTTAAACACCCCAAAGAATTATCTCAGCCTGATAAAAAATCATGCAGGGTTACTGTCAATCGCATTTCTTGCTGTATTTACAGGCAACCTGGGACAGAGTTTTTTTATCGGTCTGTTTCAGGCGCCAATCAGTCAGACGCTTAATTTATCAGCTGGTGAGTTTGGCAGCATCTATTCAGGGATCACCATCTTTGGTGGTTTTATGGTGATGTATTTTGGCCCTAAAATTGATTGGGTTTCGCCTAAACGTTATGCCATTACACTGCTGACTGCATTAACAATCGGTTTACTGATGCTGACCCTCTCGCCATGGTGGGCACTCGGTGTTTTAGGGCTGGGCTTACTACGTTTATGTGGTCAGGGTCTAATGACCCACCTCGGGAGTACCTTGGCTGGCCGTGAATTTGATGTTAATCGTGGTCGTGCTCTAGGCTTTGTGGGTTTGGCAATGCCATCGGGTGAAATTATTCTGCCACCACTCACCGCTTTGTTATTGGTTTGGCTAACGTGGCAACAAGTATGGTGGTGCATACTCGCCATAATCATCGTTTCCTGGCTGTGTCTTTTTATCTTTGTTGACTGGCCCAATGCCCCACACGAACATAAAGCCGCGGCTGATAAGCGTCTGCAGGGTTCTAGTCCACTACGAGAATTACGATTCTGGTTATTAATGCCCATGCTATCGGCTCTGCCATTCACGTTGACGGGTATTTTTGTCTATCAAGCACAATTGACGGAGAGCCTTGGTGCATCAACGACTACCTATGCTCTTGCTCTAACGGGCATGGGAATGATTCGCTTTCCGATGGCATTATTGGGTGGACGTTGGATAGATGATTTGGGCGTTAATCTTATCGCCCGGCTTTATTTATTGCCTTTTGCAATCGCCTTATTAGGTGCTGGCTTATTTGGAGGCAATATCGGTATCTGGATATTGATGATGGGTGCCGGTTTATCAATGAGCATGTCGTCAGCGGTGTCTGACAGCTTACTGACTAAACTGTGGGGCAGGGAACATCTGGGACGGGTACGCTCTCTTAGATCAGCTTTTCTGGTGTTTTCGACAGGTATCTGCCCTGCCTTACTCGGTTTTTTGCTTGATGCTGATGTCCACTTCCAGCACATCCTGTTCGGCATGCTTGTGTTTGTCATCATCGCGTGGCTGATGGCGCAAATGCCGATTAGGCAAGCACATCAACAAGCCGAAGCTTGATTGCTAGCCTAGTTATATTCACATCTCGAAGCCTCAAGCGTTTATTGTTTGGGTGTTGTTTAAACTTAATTTCATGGTCACGGTTACAATTAGGCTTACTTTCAAATAGTGATTCTGACAAAATAATATCTAAGCGTTATGGTCATATGAGTAGTTATAAGCTTCAATAGGTTTATTTAAATGGGGCCAGGAAGTCTAATTGAGATCATTCATCTAATTGATGTGGCTTAGCGAAGCGAGTGTGCTCTTAGAGAGAATGATACTATCTGTAGAGTTTGGGGCGATGAGTTTATTTTACTGATTGGTGGTCTTGGTTCGGCCGAAGAGTGTACTGAAATACTTAAGCGACTTATTACTGAATTAGCGCGACCTTTTTTAATTGAAACTTATACGATAAAAATTAGTGGCTCTTGTGGTGTGACACTTTATCCTACCGATAATGAAGAGCTAGATATTCTGTTACGCCACGCCGATCATGCAATGTATGAAGCAAAAGCCTCTGGCAAAAATCAATTTAAATTTTTTGATAGTCAGACTGAAATGTCAAAAACCTGAGCATTGTGGTGACACTTAGTATAACTTAATTAAGTAGATTATTTGCTCCATTATGACGCGTCGAAACGGTTTCATTGTGACCTTATAAACAAGAGGTATTGAATGTTTATTGTGTTGCGTTAGCCGTTGTAATTAATAACTCCATCATAAGATTTGAAGCCCCGAGATGTGGTGCGATTTTTATGTTGATATTTGGATAGTGTGGCTTGGTTTCGTTGACGATGTTAGGAATATCTTCGATGACATGGCGGCCCGAATTCAAGAAGTAAGGCAACACAACAATAGATGTTGCACCATCATCGACGCACTTCTTTATGCCGTCAGGGATCAGCATTTCTGCAAGTTCTAAAAAGCCAGCATGAATAATTTCATATTGCTCCGAGCAGTTGAGTTTTAATCTATCTGCCAAAATAACGACTTCGTCATTAGATTGTTTTCTACGGCTACCATGTGCAATGAGTAATAATGCTTTCATATTGAATATCCTAACGATTTAGATTTTTTTGTATGGGGTGCTCTGTTGATAGCTCAATATTAAAGACCGCATGTTATTAACTCAAGAGATTCTGCTCATTGGATTAAACCAGCACAATCAAAATACTGGCCACAACCGACCAAACTACAACGGCTATCGCCGATAGTCGCCAAACGAAGAGCATAGCAAAAGCCACTATGCCAATAGCCATATCTGCGCCACTTTGAATCGCTGAAATAAAGATGGGGTCATAGAGTGCGGCCGCTAGAAGTCCAACCACTGCCGCATTGACACCGGCAACGGCTCTGGCAACTGCAGTATTGTGAGAAATGGCGCGCCAGAATGGAAGAACGCCAGCGACCAGTAAGAACCCAGGCATAAACATAAATATCAGAGCAATTGAGGCGCCAAGCCATTCATTATGTCCTGTCGGTGTAACGACGCCCAGATAAGCTGAAAAGGCAAATACTGGCCCAGGAATAGCTTGAGAAGCACCATAACCGGCAAGGAAGGTTTCGCTGGTTATCCAACCAGATGAAACTACTGAATCTTCCAGTAGCGGCAGCACCACATGTCCACCTCCAAATACCAGTGCTCCGGCACGATAGAAGGCTTCGGCCATCGATATGAGTGAGGCGTTCTGGGTTGAAAATAAGGGTAAACCCGCAAGTAATCCAAAGAACAGTAACAGCAGTATGCCGCCGAGCTTTCTTCCATAATGGATGGGAATTTGTGAGTCTGTTTGTGTAGCGCCACCCCTACACAAATAAATGCCAGCAATAGCACCGCCGATCACGACGAGTAATTGAATCCAAGCATTACCTACAACAAGCAACACGCCAGCCGAAAGTATCGCAATAGTGGCTCGCTGTATATCTGGGCAGAGTTTTTTAGACATGCCCAAAACAGCATCAGCAACGACAGCAAACGCAACGATTTTTAAACCGTGGGTAGCAGCTTCGCCGACAGGACCAGATAAAGCAGGCAATAGCGATGCAAATCCAATTAACAACAGTGCAGAGGGTAAAGTGAAAGCAATAAAGGCGGCCAGCCCGCCCAACCAGCCTGCGCGGGCGAGACCAAGACTAAAGCCCAATTGGCTACTAGCGGGCCCCGGCAAGAATTGACAGATGGCAAGGAGCTGGCTGAATTGACTTTCGCTCACCCACTTTCGGCGTTCTACAAGTTCTTTTCGAAAATACCCTAAGTGAGCAATAGGCCCACCAAAGGAAGTAAGTCCAAGCTTTAAAAATGCAGCAAAAACTTCGGCAGGTCGGCCGCGGCTGTTTTTCATAGACCTACTCAATGGTAGTCATTATCAATAGTCACGTCCCACATTACCTACTTGTCAGTATCTTTTTGCACAGCACGTTTAGCGGCATCTATTAATTGGCCTTTTATTTCATCATTAATCATCGTGCCAGATTCAACATCAAAATTTCCGTAGAAACTCGGCACAGATAGACTGGCTTTTACATTACCATCAAAGAAAGGACATGAGTGTTCAGCTGCAGACAATACGCTTTGAGCGCCTCCTGGACCGGGTGATGTAGCAAGCAGGATCATTGCTTTACCTTGATAAACTTTTTTCTCAATACGTGAGCACCAGTCAAACAGGTTTTTAAAGGCGGTAGCATATGAGCCATTATGCTCAGCAAATGAAATGACAACGATGTCACTAGAACCTATTTTATTCAAAAACGCTTTGGCTAATGCAGGTTGTCCAAGCTCTTCTTCTTTGTCTACGCTAAATAATGGCAATTCATAGTCATTCAAATCCACCACCTCGACCGTTGCCCCTTCAATTAGGCCTGCGGTATAAGTGGCTAATATTTTATTGATCGATTTTTTACTGCTACTGGCACCAAATGCTAATACTTTCATTTTAAATCCTATATTTTATGGGGTGTAATTCTAGCGCGCAGACTAAGCTTACTATTATTTTCAGCCTACTTACCATGGCTTGTTATCGCCGCGTCATAAAGCGGCATGACTTTGGGTGCCAAAGCTTGTAAATCGCTAATCCGATTTTGGCTAGCAGGGTGAGTGCTTAAAAATTCAGGTGGTGAGGCTGGGTTTTGAGTCGTCATTTTTTGCCATAGTGTCACAGCGGCATTGGGATTGTAGCCTGCACGAGCAGCCAGCTCTAAGCCAATACGATCGGCTTCACGTTCATGCTCGCGACTATTGGGCAAAGCAAAAAATAACTGTGATCCTAACTGGGCACCTTGGGTGGCGAGTACACCGGTGACTCCATCACCCGCTAAAGTCGCTAATGCTTGGATGCCGTATTGTTGGACATAAGCTTGTGACATCTGTTCGCGGCCATGTTCACGCAAAGCATGGGCAATTTCATGGCCAATAACGGCGGCGAGTTCATCATCTGTGGCGTCGATTTTCTCGACTAACCCACTATAAACCATTATTTTTCCACCTGGCATACAGTAAGCATTCAGTTGCTCATTCTTTTCGACATTAACTTCCCACGCCCATTGGGGAGCATCGGCTCTAAATATACCAACTTGGGCGATAAGCTTATTTGATATGGTCGTAATGCGTTTGAGCATGGCGGGATCGGTGTTGAGTGTTTTTGCAGTTTTGGCTTTTTCTAGTGTTTCGTTATAAGCCTGACCAGACATTGTGACAACACTGCTTGCGGGTAGCATCAAAAATTGACTGCGATCTACGCCTGATAGACTGCTGTTTGTGGTTGTGGCACAGCCCGTGACTAAGATAACTGATGTCATAAGAAATATTAGACTGATTATTTTCATGTGAATCCTTTTTGTCACTCAAGGGGGGGTATGATTTTAAATATATGGACAGCGAGGTGGTGATGTCCAGCTTTGTTGTGCTTATCGAATTATAGCGTTTATTAAGTATTCTATGAACAATACTTAAATGATATTATGTAATGGTATGCTTCAATTTGTACCTTATTTTTGGAGATTGGCCCTTGTTCTGGGCCGGTTATAACCAATTACTAGACGACTGGTCTATTCTGAGTTATTATATGTCCATGAATGCAATAACTCAAACTCGAACAGGCGATACACGTCAGCATATTTTAGCTGTTGCTAAGACACTTATCTTGGGCAAAGGATTTAGTGCTGTTGGTTTAAATGAAATCCTTAAAACCGCACAGGTGCCTAAGGGCTCTTTTTATCATTATTTTGATTCGAAAGAGCATTTTGGTACGGCCTTGCTCGAAAATTACTTTGATGAATATTTAGTTGCCTTAGATCTCGCGCTCAATGTGAGTGGCGAAAAATCGGCATTGCCATTGTTACTGAACTATTTTGATAACTGGAAAAGTAGTCAATGTAGCGATATTACCAATGATAAATGCTTAGTTGTAAAGCTCAGCGGGGAAGTGTCAGATTTGTCTGAGGCAATGCGTTTATCCTTAAAGCAAGGTACGCAACGCGTCATCACGCGTTTAGCTCAATGTATACAACAGGCTATTGATAACAACGAAGTCATACTTTCTGATGATGCTGAAATAGTGACCAAAGAGCTCTATTACCTATGGATAGGCGCCACATTGATGGCGAAAGTAAGCCACATGCCTGAGACATTTGATATAGCTATTAATGTACTTCATTCACGCCTCTACGCCGATTAATTGAGCAGAACTAAGGCATTTATTTACGCAGAAAATAGACGACCGGTCTATTAAGACGCTATTAATTTAAGGAACGAACTGTGAACAACTTTAACTTTTATAATCCTACTCGAATTTTATTTGGTGAAAATAAGATTGCCGAAATGACCAATTTTATTCCACAACATGCACGGGTATTAGTGCTTTTTGGGGGCGAAAGCGCACGTAAATACGGAACGTTGAAGGAAGTGATTACTTCATTAGGTGATCGTTATATCGAAGAGTTCGGCGGTATTGAAGCTAACCCTAGTTACAGCACGCTGATGAAGGCTGTTCAGCAAGTCAAAGATAATAAGCTTGATTATTTAATTGGTGTGGGTGGCGGTTCTGTTATTGATGGCGTTAAGTTTGTCTCTTTAGCGGTTTCATGTGAAGGCGATGCTTGGCAAGAAATTTTGGTCGGTAAAGCGAAAAGTATTACTAAAGCTTTACCATTTGGTGCCGTTCTAACCTTGCCTGCAACAGGCTCGGAGATGAATAGTAACTCCGTTGTCACGCGGTATGAAACCCACGAAAAAATGGCTTTCAGTAGTCCACTTGTTTACCCACAATTTTCAGTACTGGATCCGACTAAAGTGGCCTCGTTGCCTCCTCGCCAGCTAGCCAATGGTGTCGTCGATGCCTTTACACACACCATGGAGCAATACCTGACTTATCCGGTGAATGCTCGGGTGCAAGATCGATTTGCAGAAGGCTTGTTAACAACCTTGGTTGAAATAGGCCCAGCCTTATTAAAAAATCCTGATGATTATGAGTTACAAGCTAACTTTATGTGGACAGCAACTTTAGCGCTTAATGGTTTGATCGGCGCGGGTGTACCTCAAGATTGGGCAACTCATATGATAGGTCATGAGCTAACAGCCCTACATGGCTTGGATCATGCTCAAACATTAGCCATTATTTTACCGAGCGTAATGAATGAGCAACGCGATCAAAAACATGACAAATTAATTCAATATGCAGAGCGTGTTTGGAATATCACAGAAGGTGAAGACGAAAGTCGAATCGATCTAGCGATTGCTAAAACACGAGAGTTCTTTGAACAGATGGGTGTTCGTACTTACTTAAAAGATTATCAACTGGGTCTTACCGATATTCCCGAAATGATTAAACAGCTGGGTGATCATGGACTTACCCAATTGGGTGAGCATGGCGATATCGATTTAGCTAAAAGTACCAAAATACTAGAAGCCTGTGTTTAAAAGAACAGTAACTTACTATTATGAAGGAAAAATTAATGAATATCACAACACAAAAAACGCTTACCCTGTTATCTCCTATTTCGCTAGGTGCTTTAAACCTGAAAAATAGAATAGTAATGGCCCCCTTAACGCGTAATCGTGCTGGTGAAGGTTTAGCACCAACAGAAATGAACGTCGAATATTATAGACAACGTGCCAGTGCTGGTTTGATAATCAGCGAAGGTAGTCAAATTGCTCATGAAGCTGCTGGTTATCCCTTTACCCCAGGAATCTATACTCAACAACAAGTAGATGGCTGGAAAAAAGTAACAGATGCCGTACATGAAAAAGGTGGCAAAATAATCTTACAACTTTGGCACTGCGGACGTGTGTCGCATAGCTCTTTATTGCCGAATGAAATGTTACCTCAAGCGCCATCAGCCATAAAACCTGCAGGGGAAGTTTATACCTACGAAGGCATGCAACCTTATGAAACACCTCATGCTTTAACAATCGATGAAATAACGGGTGTAATCGAGATGTATAAAAAAGCAGCTCAAAACTCGCTTGATGCAGGCTTTGATGGTGTTGAAGTTCATGGTGCAAATGGTTATTTACTCGACCAGTTTTTACGTGATGGTAGCAATCATCGTGAAGATATCTATGGTGGTAGTCTTGAAAATCGTTCACGATTATTACTTGAAGTCGTCGAAGCTGTTACTAAAATCTGGGGATCAGATCGGGTTGGGGTACGTTTATCTCCACTACAACCCTTTAATGACATTAAAGATAGTAACCCTGAAGCAACATTTAGTTACGTCGTCAAAGCATTAAATCAATTTGGACTTGCTTACCTGCATGTTACTGAAATGGGCGCTGAAGCACCTGGTGTAGCGGGACCTGCTTTTGATTTAAAAATCTTACGTCCGCTATGGGATGGTAATTATATGACCAACAGTCAATATGATTTTGAAAAAGGTAATGCGGCCATCCAAAATAATGAGGCGGATGTTATTTCTTTTGGCAAATTACTCATTAGCAACCCAGATTTGGTAGAGCGTTTCGCCGCCAATGCGCCGTTAAATGATTTTGATGCAAGTACCTTTTATGGCGGCGATGAGCGTGGTTATATCGACTATCCTGCTATGAGTGAGGCATGACATTATTGCACATGCTAACAATCACTTTTCAATAATACTTGAGTGATATTTACTCATTTAATTAACTAAACCCATATTCTATATATGGGTTTAGCACTTTTGGACTTAAAAAACATATAGTACGCTGAATCTATAGTATTTAAAGGCAATAGCATTATGATGGTTCAGGCTATCCAGATGGTTTAAAAGGCGAAGAAATCTCACTTGCTTCGCGTATTATCTGTGTGGTTGATGTGTTCGACGCGCTAAGCAGTAGGCGTTGTTATCGGGATGCGATTAGCTCTAAAGATACACTGACCTATATGGCGGATGAGATGATTGATCAATTTGACTCACTTGTCTTTGAATTTATTCTATATGACAAAGAAGCTAGCTGATTGCCTGCCTTGTTAGCTAACAGGGCAGGCTCGATCTAGGTTCGTAAGTGATCAGGTAATATGGGAACAACTACGCTAATCTAGCTACCTAGAGGTGTAGAAAGCTAATAAGCTTATCGTTCTAGAGCATGCCTTCCTTAACGATAAACGCGATAATGTCAGGTAGGCCTTGGCCTATTTTAAGATTAGTAAAAACATAGGGTCTATCAATTCGCATTCTTTTAGTATCACTGTCCATTACCTCGAGAGAGGCACCCACATAAGGTGCTAAATCTATTTTGTTAATCACCAGTAGATCTGAACGTGTTATCCCTGGGCCTCCTTTTCTTGGGATCTTTTCGCCTTCAGCAACATCAATCACGTAAATCGTAATGTCTGCCAATTCTGGACTAAAGGTGGCTGATAAGTTATCCCCACCGCTTTCAATAAAGATTAAATCCAAATCAGGGAAGGTATCACTGAGATCTTCAACGGCCGCTAAATTCATCGAAGCATCTTCCCTAATCGCTGTATGTGGGCAACCGCCAGTTTCTACACCGACGATACGATCTGCAGAAAGAGCTTCACTTTTTACTAAAAACTGAGCATCTTCTTTGGTATAAATATCGTTTGTTACCACGGCTAATTGATAGTCATCACGCATCGCTTTGCACAAGGCATCAAGCAGTGCTGTTTTACCTGAGCCTACTGGCCCACCGACGCCAATGCGTAAGGGTGCTTTTTTTGCATTCATATTTTTTCTCTTTATCAGGATCTAAATAAACGGGTGTATTGCGTTTCATGACGGCTGCTAGCATAGGCTAAGGCGGGAGCTGAACTGCCAATATTGTCTTCGCTTACGCTTAACCCTTTATCGACAGCTAATGCTAACGGTTGGGCTAGATCGCGTAAAATTCGCTGTCCAGCCATTTGCCCTAAGGGGATTAACTTCACGCCCGAAATTACAATATTTTCTAACCATGACCAAGCAAAACCTTGTGCACCAAGATGTATGGGAATATTCCACTGACTCAATGCCAATGCAAAACCCGCAGTTTGAGATTTTGCTAATACCAGTTTCCATTGTTCGGCAAGATCCATATCTAAATCTTGCAATAGCCTTACCATTGCTCTGCCTCGATTCTTCTCTTCTAGTCTAAGTTCACTGGTCTCGCGGTGAGCGAGCAGGATATCTATCCAGCGCGATAAGCTTAATTCGTCTTGCGTTTGACAGGCTTGTAGCATTCTAACGAGTAAAGGTATTTCAAGATATTGCAGATTAGTGTCAATAAGATCCGCTAGCCAATCATGCAACTCTTGCTCAGTATTGACCCACTGGCATTCAACTGCCCATTCGAGCCCTTGTGAATAGGTAAATCCACCAACAGGTAAGGCGCTACTTGATAATTGCATCAAGCGTATCAGGCTTATATCGACCATCATTTTGTCGAAATAACGCGTTTAAGAGCGTTGTTTTACGAATATTCCAATCGCCACTAACACGACGGCGATCGTTAATGGCCATGCATGTTCAGGACTAGCCAAAACATGCCAAATATTTTCCATGAATGATGTGCCATGAGCTTCGTGAGCTGAAGCTAAAGTAGGAAATAGTGTGATGAGTAATAAAATAATTTTGTTCATATGTATTCTCCATTCATTTTAATGGTGATGATGTCCGTGGTTATGGCCACTACTTACATTACTACCGTAGGCGCCAGCTTCTGGTTCAAAGGGTACATTTTCAACTTGCACGGTCAATCCTAATCCCGTCAGCATATCGTCTAAGACATGATCATGAAGATATTGGATTCGGTTAGGATTAATCTGTAATGCGACATGGCGATTACCGAGATGATAGCAAGCTCGTGCCATTAACCAAGCATCGTCACAGCTCACTGTAGAAACGGTTTCATTGGCCGCAATGATTTTGACAATGATGCCATCTTCACTCGCTAATACGTCACCACTTTGTAGCACTTGACCTCGTTCTAGAAACAATCCCACATCACGACCATCATCTAAGACTGCACGTAGTCGACTTTTAACTCTGCTAGCGAGTGGCAGCGTTAGTGTCGCTGTTTCTTGTGGTTTATTATTTAGTTTTTTTATTAAATTAATCATATCTAAAATAGGAAATAGCGTTGTGCCAGTGGTAATTCCACCGCTGGCTCGCAGGTTAATAATTCGCCATCAGCAAACACTTGGTAAGTTTGCGAATCGACTTCTATATTGGGTTGGTAATCATTTAAAATCATATCGGCTTTTTTAATATTTCGGCAATTTTTAACCACGCCGATCATGCTCTTTAAATCGAGTTTTTCGACGATGCCATCTTCTTTTGCTGCTTGTGAAACAAAGGTCATTCGCGTTGCATGACGCGCGCCACCAAGATTAGCAAACATCATCCGATAATGAACGGGTTGTGGTGTTGGGATCGATGCATTTGGATCACCCATCGGTGCCGCGACAATCATGCCGCCTTTAATAATTAAATTTGGCTTGGTGGCAAAAAATGCCGGTGACCACAACACTAAATCGGCTAATTTACCGACCTCAATCGAGCCTACTTCATGTGAAATCCCGTGTGCGATGGCTGGGTTAATAGTGTATTTAGCGATGTAACGTCTAGCTCGAAAGTTATCAGCATCGGTATTGACATCACTTGCTAATGGACCGCGCTGTACTTTCATTTTATGAGCAGTTTGCCATGTGCGAATGATTACTTCTCCTACACGCCCCATAGCCTGTGAGTCTGACGCTATCATGGAGAAAGCACCTAAGTCATGCAGAATATCTTCTGCGGCAATTGTTTCGCGTCTGATTCGTGATTCAGCAAAGGCGACATCTTCAGCAATATTAGTGTCGAGATGATGGCAAACCATCAACATATCTAGATGCTCATCGACCGTATTTATTGTATAAGGTCGGGTGGGATTGGTCGATGAAGGCAACACAAATGATTCGCCACATGCTTTAATAATATCCGGTGCATGCCCACCACCGGCACCTTCAGTGTGATAGGTGTGAATTGTTCTGCCTTTCATCGCCGCTAAAGTATGCTCAACAAAACCAGACTCGTTCAGTGTGTCGGTATGAATGGCCACCTGAATATCCATTTTTTCAGCGACCGATAAGCAGTTATCTATCGACGCGGGTGTTGTACCCCAGTCTTCATGTAATTTAAGTCCTATAGCACCTGCTCGCACTTGTTCTTCTAAAGGTTCAGGCAAACTTGCATTCCCTTTGCCTAAAAAGCCAATATTCATTGGTAACTCTTCGGCTGCTTGCAACATGCGATGCATATTCCAGATACCCGGCGTACACGTTGTGGCATTAGTGCCCGTCGCTGGACCTGTTCCCCCACCAATCATCGTGGTTACGCCCGACATTAATGCTTCTTCAATCTGTTGTGGGCATATGAAATGAATATGAGAATCTATGCCACCAGCCGTTAGAATTTGACCTTCACCAGCGATGACTTCTGTTCCGGGGCCAACCACAATATCAACACCTGGCTGCACATCAGGGTTACCTGCTTTGCCAATGGCGACGATACGACCATGCTTGATACCGACATCGGCTTTAATAATCCCCCAGTGATCCATGATTAAAGCATTGGTGATCAGGACATCGACTACTTCGGCATCACAGCGTTGGCTTTGACCCATGCCATCGCGAATAACTTTGCCGCCACCAAATTTAACTTCATCGCCATAAATCGTACGATCGTCTTCAACTTTTATCCACAGTTCTGTATCACCTAGACGGATACGATCGCCTGTCGTTGGCCCATACATTTCCATATAAGCTTGTCTGCTAATTGTGGTCATGCTTTATTCTCCAAAACACCCATTACTTCGGCATTAAAGCCATAAACCTTGCGATCTCCCGCATAAGCAACCAGCTCAACTTCACGTGTTTGACCTGGCTCAAATCTTACCGCTGTGCCTGCTGCAATATTAAGTCTGAATCCATAGGTGTTATCCCGCTCAAAGTCCAGAGCTGGGTTGGTTTCAAAAAAGTGATAATGAGACCCTACTTGAATCGGCCGATCACCTTTATTGGCGACATCAACTACCACCGTGGCACGGCCTGCATTGAGCGTTATCTCACCTTCGGCAACGATTATTTCACCTGGAATCATGATTT
Source organism: Pseudomonadota bacterium (assembly GCA_030576275.1). Lineage (GTDB taxonomy): Bacteria > Pseudomonadota > Gammaproteobacteria > Nitrosococcales > Methylophagaceae. The sequence goes on from JALIBN010000012.1 coordinate 147,187, forward strand.
ATTCTCCAGTAGTACGCAATTAAACGATGGGATCATGAACGGTCACTAACTTAGTACCATCAGGAAAAGTCCCTTCTACTTGTATCTCATGAATCATTTCGGCAATACCGGTCATCACATCATCACGGGTTAATAATGTACGACCATAATCCATTAACTCTGCAACGCTTCTACCATCACGAGCGCCTTCTAAAATAGCAGCACTGATGTAGGCTATGGCTTCAGGGTGATTGAGTTTTACGCCGCGTAGCTTTCGACGTTCAGCTAATAATCCAGCGGTAAATATAAGTAATTTATCTTTTTCTCTTGGGGTCAAATTCATCTGTATAACCTAGTTATTATGTGGCCCATATTCTTGGTGGACAAGCTTTACGTTCTAAAATGGCGGGTCTTAATACCGTCCATATTCGTGAAAATAATCGTCGACACTTAGCTGTGGAGTTCCCCAGATAACGGACAACTACGCAGTCTTCTATTAAGGTGGCGGCAATTAAATGTGTATCTTCATCAGCTAATATAGCTCTTACCTTTTCTAGTAAATCATTATTAACCGGAGTAGCTACTAACATAGCCATTACAGGATGACCGCGTAAACCTGTGGGCGAATTTAATCTATCTGCATTAATCTGCATTCGCTCCATCAATATGGGTACGCCATCCCGGCGAAGTGAAAAATCTAAGCTTAACTGGCCCGTTGTAAACGTTTCATTACTGGCGGGCAGGCCCAGACAATGTGTTTCCCAGCCAATAAAACGTGCTTTAGCCGCTAAATTAATATGAGTACTCATACGAGCTTGAGCACCAGGAAAATAGATGTTTTCTTGGGGAAGCCATTCTAGTGAAGCGTTTTCAGCAACATGTAAATTCTGCTGTTGGTAAGCTGTTTCGCCTTGGCTACGATAAAACTTGGTCGCGCCAGGCGTGGTTAATAATGTACTCGCATTGGCAAGAACGGATGTGTTGATGGTTATGGTATCGCCACCCACTACACCACCTGGTGGATGAAGGATATATAGATGACAGACATCACCTTCTGGGTAAAAAGCTCTTTGAACCGTTAATGGCCCACGTTGACTGCGATGTGACAACACGGTTTTATCACTTCGAAAGGAAAACGCCAAATCGAGTTGTGCTTTCCAGCCTGACGGAATAGATTCAGCCAAGCTGTTCATTACGCTCATGCTAAGTAGATACTCACTAATTGCTCCGCTAACTTGATTTTAAACAGATAGGTATTTGCTTATTTTAGCAACATCGACATCTTTTCTAAGATCTTCATGAATAAACTTTCCTGAATCAATAACAATGAGTCTATCGGCGATAGCCATGGTAAAGCTCAATACCTGTTCAGAAACGATAATAGTTATATCACGCATTTGTTGTATTTCATTAAGAATTTTAGCAATATCTTTAATGATTGAAGGTTGAATGCCTTCTGTCGGTTCATCAAGTAAAAGTACTTTTGGATTAGTAACCAATGCCCTAGCGATGGCCAATTGTTGTTGTTGTCCACCCGATAAATTGCCACCTTTACGATGACGCATATCGAACAATACCGGAAACAAAGCATAAATGTCTTCTGGAACTCTTTTAAGACCAGATACCTGCATGCCCGTTTCAATATTCTCCAGAACACTCAATGTCGGAAAAATCATTCGACCCTGCGGTACATAGGCGATGCCACCGGCAACTCGTTGATGACTTTCATTCTTAGTCACATCTTCACCATCGATTTTAATACTACCTTCACCTACCTCTAAAATGCCAATTAATGATTTAAAGAGTGTCGTTTTTCCCATACCGTTTCGGCCCATAATGGCCAATGTTTCATTCTTTTTTGCCTTAAAGCTAATGCCATGAATGACTTCACTCTGCCCATAGCTCACATGTAAATCGGATACTTCAAGCATAATTAATACCTCTTAACTTAGTGTCCCAGATAGACTTCAATGACATCAGGATTATTTTGGACTGTTTTCATATCACCTTCGGCAAGAATTTTCCCTTGGTGAAGTACCGTTACTTTGTGTGCAATTCGGGCAACAAACTCCATATCATGTTCGATTACAAGTACTGAGCGACCCTTACTGATGCGGTTCAATAATTCCGCTGTTTGTTCTCGCTCTCTAACGCTCATTCCGGCAACAGGTTCATCTAACATCAGTAATTCAGGATCTTGAATTAGTAGCATGCCTATTTCTAGCCACTGTTTCTGACCATGACTGAGCAAAGCTGCTTCCATGCTCAAAAAATCACCGAGAAAGACTTCATTCGCTATTTCTTTAATACGCGCATCTACTTTATCCGTGCGTTTAAATGCTAAAGCGCCAAATACCGTTCGACCTTCTGGATACGACACTTCAAGATTGTCGTATACCGAGAGATTTTCATAAATCGATGGTGTTTGAAATTTACGTCCAACACCGGCATGAACAATCTGATGCTCAGAAAGTTTCGACAGCTCTTTATTTTTAAATTTGATACTGCCTGATGTTGACTTTGTTTTGCCACATATCAGGTCAAGAAGTGTGGTTTTGCCAGCGCCATTTGGCCCAATCACCACTCTTAATTCATCTTTATCAATATAAAGACTTAAGTTATCTACGGCCTTAAAGCCGTCAAACGAAACCGTTAAGTCTTCAATGGCCAATGCGAAATCGGTATTACTACTCATGACAAATGTTCCTTATGATGTGAAGTCGAGTAACAGTAAGTGTAAGAGAGGCTCATTTGCTGTCTCTAGCGGGGCTAGTACGCTTACTATTAATCAATGCTTTGGCCGAACTTATAAACTTCATTTTACTAATGCGATTGAGCTGGGTTTTACCATATTTATCCCAGATACCTGCTAGACCATTAGGAAAGAACATCACAACTGCTATGAATAAGCCACCCATTAAGAATAACCAGATTTCAGGGAATGTTTCTGAAAATACAGTCTTGCCATAGTTCACAAGTAATGTCCCATACACCACGCCAATAAGTGACATACGCCCACCGACGGCAGCAAAAATAACCATCTCAATCGATGGCACGATACCGACAAATGAAGGTGACATGAAGCCTACTTGTAGTGTGAACATTGCACCACCAATTGCGGCGATGATCGCTGAAACACAAAAGATAAATATCTTAAAGTTTGATACGTCGTAACCTGAGAAGCGAACCCGATCTTCTTTGTCACGCATGGCTAATAATAAACGTCCAAACTTACTGGTCAGAATGAATCGGCTAACTAAAATGACACCAAACAATAGGAAGGCATTGATGAAGTACAGGATATATTTTGATGAATCATCACGAATATCCCAACCATGGATGGTTTTTAAATCAGTGATACCGTTAATACCACCTGTATAACCTTGTTGTCCGACAATCAATACCGTAAGAATAACGGCAATAACTTGCGTGATAATGGCAAAGTAAACCCCACCTACCCGACGTTTAAACATCGAGTAACCGATAATAAAGGCAAAAATAGCAGGTACAGCAATCACTGCGAATAAGGTAAAAGTGAAGCTATGAAATGGTACCCAGAACCAAGGTAGTTCGGTAATCTGATTCCAATCCATAAAGTCAGGAATACCCGGTGTTGATTGAATACTGGTACTGATCGGATCAGAGGCTTCGAGTTTCAGAAACATGGCCATCGCATAACCGCCGAGGCCAAAGAACACACCTTGCCCAAGGCTTAAGATACCGCCATAGCCCCATAATAAAACTAAGCTGACCGCAACAAAGGCATACGTTAGATACTTACCCACCATATTTAATCGAAATAGGTCTAGTGACATAGGTAAAATGATTAAAATCAACACGGCAAGGATTGCCATGCCTATCGCCCCATTTTTGCCGCCTAAAAAACGTTCATACATAAAATTCATGTTTTTCTCCTAGTTCGCTTATTTACGGACTTTGTTTGAGAATAGACCTTCGGGGCGCATCATTAAGATAATCACAAGCGTTAATAGCGTTAATACTTTAGCCATTGAACCACTGATGAAAAATTCTAAGATTGACTGTGCCTGAGCGATGGTAAAGGCCGATGCGATCGTGCCAAATAAACTTGCAGCACCACCAAAGACGACAACCATAAAGGTGTCAACAATATAAAGTGATCCTGATGTTGGTCCGGTTGAGGCAATTGTTGTAAAGGCGGCGCCTGCGATACCGGCTATACCGCAACCTAAAGCAAACGTTAAGCGATCTATTTTCTTGGTGTTGATGCCAACAGCACCACTCATGATTCTATTTTGAGTAGTTGCACGAACAGCTAAACCCCAATTCGATCTATACATCAAAATATAGACACCAACCGTAACGACCAGCGTCAAACCTAGAACGAACATACCGTTGATTGGGATATAGATTGATTCTGTTGGTTGATACGCCCCCATTAACCAATCAGGTAATGTAGGGCTAACTTCACGTGCTCCAAATATTGAACGGAAACTTTGTTGCATAATCAAACTTAAACCCCATGTCGCTAGCAGCGTATCAAGTGGTCTCTTATATAAATGTCGTATCAGAATAAACTCTGTGAGATACCCGAGTATCCCCGCGATGACAAAGGAGGCAAGGATCGCAAACAGGAAGTAGTATTGAAGAAACGAGGGGAAATACGTTTCACTTATAACCGACAATAGATACGTTGTATAAGCACCTACAGCCATAAATTCGCCATGGGCCATATTGATAACGCCCATTTGTCCAAAAATAATCGCCAGACCGAGTGCCATAAGTAAAAGTACACTAAACAAACTCAAGCCAGCAAAGCCTTGCATGGCAAAAATTGAGGTCAACTCTTGTATTGAATACTCACCCATAACACCTACTCCGTAATAAAGTTTCTAACGAAAACATTACAATTAATCACTATTTTGAACTTAATAACAGGTTGGTCATTACGACCAACCTGTTTCAATATTAAACGTATGGAACTAGCGGATTGCCTATTGGTAACCTTCAGGGAATGGATTTGGTTCAATCAATTCAGATTCATATACTATTGTTGCTTGGCCATCTTTGTTCCATTGACCAACCCGAGCTTTACTCCATAAGTGATGGTTAGGATGCAATTTCACGTAACCTTCAGGTGCTGTTGTTAACTCGATGTCACCTTTTTCAGATTCAGCAACAACTTTATCGACATCAAAAGATCCAGCTCTTTCGACAGCCGCTTTCCATAACCAAGGACCTAAGTAAGCCGCTTGAGTCACATCACCTATTACGCTGTCATCACCCCACATTGCTTTAAACTCTTTAACAAATGCAGCATTGTTAGCATTGTCTTGGCTTTGGAAATACTTCATTACCGAGTAGAAACCTTCTAAGTTCTCACCACCAATACCTAAAACTTCATCTTCCGTTACTGAAATTGTTAACAGAGTTTGATTTTCACTGGTAATGCCCGCTGCTTTAAGTTGTTTAAACCAAGCAACGTTACTCCCACCTACTACTGCGGCATAAATTACATCAGGCTTTTTAAGGCGGATTTTATTGATGGTCGATCCAAACTGTGTGTCACCCAATGGTTTGTAATCTTCACCTACAACTTTGCCTCCCAATACATTTTCAATGTGTTTACGAGCAATTTTCATTGATGTACGCGGCCAGATGTAATCAGAACCAATCAAATAGAATGTTTTAGCTTCTTTCTCTTTAGCTACCCAATCTAAACCGGCAAGAATCTGTTGTGTTGCTTCTTGACCCGTGTAGATAACATTATGTGATTGCTCAAGACCTTCATAAAATGTCGGGTAATAAAGCAAGCCATTTTCTTGTTCAAATACTGGCAATGCCGCTTTACGTGATGCAGATGTCCAGCAACCAAATACCGCAGCTACTTTATCTTGTACTAAAAGTTTACGAGATTTTTCTGCAAACGTTGGCCAATCACTGGCGCCATCTTCTTGAATAATCTCAATTTGACGACCTAAAATACCGCCAGACTCATTGATTTGCTTGATCGCTAATTTTTCTGCTTCTTGCGCTCCAGTTTCACTGATCGCCATTGTGCCGGTCAGTGAATGCAAAATACCTACTGTCACCGTGGTATCGGTTACAGCCTGACCCGTTGTTGTTGCATCCATCGCCATTGCGCTGGTTGAAATAAACCCTGCAGCAACCATTGCACTTAGCAATGCCGCCGTTTTACCTAAGAATTTTCTTCGATTAAATTCACTCATCATATATCTCCTGTTGATATAATTTTTAGTACATTTTTATAAAGTGGTGACGCTCAATGTCCCAGCATCCAAGGTCTTGCGGTTTTCTTCGTTTGCATCGATAGGCCGTGTCCTGTAGTTGTTGAGTTGTCTTTTTCTTTAGATGCCGGTTTGCAACTATGAGAACCTGTGCAGCCACAACTAGACCGTCGTGCTTGTCTAGGTTCATGAGCGGCTTTTTCATTTCGTTCATGTGCCACTCTCGTTGACGAGCTCACTAGGGCTAAATGAGGCGCAGAAATAATTCTGGGGGCCATTTCTCCACATGATTCACACAACGATGGATTAGCAGATTCACTCATTTTACGAAGCGCGGTAAACGTTCCGCATGATTCACATTGATAGTCATATAAGGGCATCTAATTTCTCCGGTTACGATGTAGAGCTTAAATCTGAACCTGGCATAACCAGTTTCAATGGCCCATCAGCATTGGGGCGGATATCAAAATCAAATATTCCGGTTGGGATCCATAAGGTTGCACAAGCATTAGGAATATCAACAATACCGCTGATATGGCCTTCTACCGGTGCTGTACCAAGAATTGAGACCGCCTGTTCACCGGTGTAACCAAATTTTTTCAGATATTCAATCGCGTTCAGACAAGCTTGTTTGTAGGCCATATTTACATCTAAATAACCTTGTTTTCCTTGCTCATCAACCGAAATACCTTCGAAAATCATATAGTCACTGTAATTTGGACTTACTGGACTAGGTTGGAAGATAGGGTTTTTAACACCATATTTTTTAACGCCATCTTTAATCAGTGTCACCTTGATATCTAAGTACCCAGCCATTTCAATGGCACCACAGAATGTAATCTCGCCATCGCCTTGAGAGAAATGGAGATCACCCATCGATAGGCCACCATCTTTGACATAGACAGGGAAAAAGACCTTTGAACCTTTGGTCAGATTCTTAATATCACAGTTACCACCATGTTCACGAGGAGGAACTGTTCTGGCACCTTCTTTAGCTGCTGCTGCCGCTGCGTCACCTTTTAAACGGCCCATTACAGCGGCTGTTTCGTTTGGCGGTAAGGCTAATGCAGGAACACGATCGGGATCAGTTGCGATTAAGTCACCTTCACGTTTATTCCAGGTTTCTAATAACTCGTGAGATGGCAAGCAACCAATTAATCCTGGATGCATGATCCCAGCAAATTTAACATTAGGTACGTGTCGAGATGTGGTGTAGATACCGTGGAAGTCCCAAATAGATTTTCGTGCATCAGGATAATGGTCAGTTAAAAAACCACCGCCATTTTCTTGAGCAAAAATCCCATTAAAACCCCATTGTGATTCATCGAAGGTGCCGACATCTAAGATATCAACAACCATTAAATCGCCAGGCTCAGCACCTTCAACACCTATTGGGCCACTTAGGTAATGAACCTGAAGCAAATCAACATCACGGACATCGTCAGCGCTATCGTTGTTACCTATTTGGCCACCGGTCCAATCCATGCATTCAACACGAAATTCATCGCCGGGTTTGACCATGGAAATCATCGGAAGATCAGGATGCCAACGGTTGTGAATTTGACCGTCCTGATCCCATGGTTTTTTATCTAAATCTAGCTTTACTAACGTTTTCATTTTTCTCTCCAGTTATTGGAAAAATTTTTGTATGAACAGGTGTTAAAATTGAAGTTGCATGCCGACTACAATAGAATCTGTATCTGCAGCATTTGTGACTTCTTGCATTCTGTAAGTCGCTGTTACTGAGGCGTTGTAGCCATCTATGATGTAGTTGACACCAAGGTCAGTACGCTCAGTTTCAATGCCATTGTCTGCATCAAAGCTTTGGTATTTGACCATTGGCATAAATTGACCCCAGCCTACTTTCTGATTGAAGATAAAGCCCGCACCAACGGCATAAGCATCACCTTGTTCACTTAAGAACACATCATCAGTATCGTAGTCGTAATAAGCCGCTTCAAAAGAAATAGCACCCGCGGCTAATTTTTTCTCAATCAACAAGTCCGCGCCCCATTGACTGTAATCACCCACGTCCGTAGCAGAAGCCGCGCCATCGCCTTTAGAGCGGGCAAAAACACCGACAGTGAATATGTCTTTTGCTCCTAGGTAGTTACCTGTTCCGTAATAACCAGGTTCTTTATCCCAGAAGCTATATTGCAAACGACCGGCATACATAAGTTCGTCGCTTTGATTAGGATTATTGGTTACATCACCAACACCGCTATAGAAAAAGATTTTGTCAGCTTCAAAGGCACCAAAAGAATAAGCAAGACGTTCATCAAGTGTTGTACCTACAACTGCCACACCTTCATCACGACCTATCGTTCCGCCATTCCAGCCGTAACGGGCAGCGATGTTCTGCCAATAACCGTCACCTGAGGTGTAATAAGGACCTGCCATGTTGGCACGGCTACTTGGTGATAAGAATCGACCTGCCCAGATAGCAAGATCAGGTGTAATCTGGAAAATACCGGCGGCATCGATTACTTTCATCGATTCATCACCATTCATTTCGGTATTAAACATACCTTTGATGTATTTATTTAAAGAACCGCCAAAATAAAGACGGGCACTATCAAGTGAAAAGTCATTAGAGTTGCCACCATCATTTGCAGCATCTTCAACACTACTGAAACTACTACGAAGGCCAAAACCAACGCTGACGTATTTATCTTCACCAAATGTGATTGTTCCGGCCGCTTGTGAAATTACTGGTGTCATGCTTGCTATACTTGCTATAGCAATGGCAATTGCTAGGCCTTTGTGTTTGATTTTCATGTGCTACCCCTTAAAGATTTTGGACATATAAAATTTCGACATATAACTTATAGTTCACTGACTAGCACCGTTGCTGATCAAAGTTGAACTTCAGGAGCCATATTAGAGAGATGTCTCTTAATCTTAAATACGTCAAATTGCGTACAAACGATTACAGGGATATGCGGTAGGCTTAGCTTGAAATTTAAAACGGGGAGCATTAAAATGACTGTGAATAAGCAAAAAACCACAACCGTATTATTAATGAGCACACTGTTTTTAACGCTAAGTGCTTGTGGTGAATTTAGTTATAAACGTGGTGCGACTGCCACCGAGTTTCAGCAAGAGAAAAAAAGCTGCTCAACAGAATATACGGCCGAAGTTGACGTTGAGTCATGTTTAGCTAAAAGTGGCTGGATAGTCGTAGGTGTCGATAAACCATTGTTTGCTGAAGCAACCGCAAGTACAAAGAATGTTGAAACGATTTCTGAGGAAAAATTGATTCCAGAACAAGCGGCTGATCCTCTGGAACTGATAGCTGTGGGATCGTGGTGGAAAACAGGAGCTGCACCCAATGCACTGTTGGCGGATAGTGAACAATGTGTCGCTGAACTAGGTGAAGGTCATCAGACTCAGAATAATATGAGTTTGGTCACCAGAGGGTTGATAGGCTGTATGAGGGGTAAAGGCTGGTTTGCTTTAAAACAATAGCCAGTGTTGCCATTAAGTTAGGTGCATTACCTTTTTGAACACATCAGTCTGTTTGTCATGTTCACCACTAACTAGGTTTTACGTCACCTCTAATAGCATGTAATTTATTTGAGGCGAGTGATGCTGCTGCAGTTCTTGTTTCAACCCCCAGTTTAACGAAGATATGTTCGGTGTGTTTATTGATAGTTCTGGGGCTGGGGCCGAGAATTTCGCTAATACTTTTATCTGTTTTTCCCAAAATCATCCAGTGCAATACTTCGGCTTCGCGGTTTGTTAAATTAAAAATGGCCTTGAGTGCTTCGATTTGAGCGATTTCAGACTCTTCCCGTAATATTATTAGCCATTGTTCATCATTATGAATGTCGGCAGGATTGAAAAGAAGCTTACCGGTAGGACATTCTACGATAAGAGGTCTAAGCCTTTTCTCGCCCCCAAGATGCAACTGAGATACCCAGTTATGAAATAGATCTGGCATGCCAGAATCGGGCTGGGCAGCACTTATCATATATTTAGCAATAAGTGACCTTGCCAAAGGTGTTTGCCAGATAATTTTTCCTGTTTCAGGGAGGACTGCAATTGCTGCCTGACCAAAGGCGTCAAGTGCACCTTGTGTCTGATTGAGTACCCGTGAATTTTGAAGGTGCGTATTTAAACGAGCGATCACTTCAATCGGGCTGAGCGGTTTAGTGACATAATCAATTCCACCAGATGAAAATCCTGCAACAACGTGCTCTGACTCGGTAAGACCGGTCATAAAAATAACGGGAATATGGCGTGTATTCAAATCATTTTTTAAGTTGCGGCAGACTTCAAATCCATCCATTTCGGGCATTAATGCATCAAGTAAAATAATGTCTGGCGAGACCTTTCGACTGATCTCCAATGCCCGCTTACCACTGTTTGCAATTAATACGGTGTAGCCTGATTCCACTAAAGAATCATGTAGCAGTGCCAGCGTTTCAGGAATGTCATCAACGATTAGGACTACTGCATCTTGTTGACCATCAGACATCGGTAAGCCTCTCTTCAATAAATATTTTCATACTTTCCAGTTCAAAATTGTCTGTCATTCTACGTATATCAGTAATAAATGGCCCGTAGTCGGTATCTTGTTGAGCTATCTTAGTAATTAGTTTGCGCACACCTACTACATATCCCATATCAATCATTTCTAACAGTTGATTGAGGACCTCTCTAGATGGTAATGGAGAATCATTAGCGTTAGATGAAGCTGATATTTCAGCTATTTGTTCTGGTAAAACCCACTCTAGACTCAGCCGATCGCCGATCCAGTTTATGAGTTCCAATAAATTGACAGGTTTCAGAATAAAATCTTTATCTGAGACGCCGGATGAATTTTCAAGATTCTTATCGAAAGCATTTGCTGAGATGATTCCTATCAGCACATCGTGTCGATGAACATTTCTGATCAAATGAATGGTTTCCCAGCCGTCCATTTCCGGCATAGCTAGATCCATGAAAATAATTTCTGGTTGGAACTGCGGGTAGAGTTGCAAACATTCTGCTCCAGAGGCGGCCTCTTGGACTTCAAAACCCAAAGGCTCAAGAATGTTGATTAAAAGTTCTCTATCAACTGATTCATTATCCACTACCAGTATTTTTCGCTTTGGACCTCTATAACCGATCGGCATTCGCATGGTAAGTGCAGACAGTTCTTCTTCAATGATCACCCTTGGCAAGAACAGCCGAACTTTAAATAATGTCCCCACCCCTACTTGGCTTCCTACATTGATTTCCCCCCCCATTAAGTCAGTCAGTAACTTACTAATGGTTAAGCCTAAGCCAGTGCCTCCCACACCCTTAGATTCGGTACCGCGAACAAAAGACTCAAAAATCGTCTCCAACTCGGAAGATTTGATTCCTGGGCCAGTATCCTCGACCTCCATCGATAAAAATTCACGGGCATAATTAAAACGTAAATTGATCGAGCCTGTCTGGGTGTATTTAACGGCATTGCCAATAATATTGAGCAATATTTGACTTAAACGTTTCTGATCGGCGCGAACTACGCGTGGAATATCTGCACTGATTTTACAGTTAAATTTCAAACCTTTATTAATCGCCTGAAGCTCAAACATACTGATAATATGTTGAATATATTCAGGAAGTCTTAGTGATTTAACATCAAACCTTAATTTACCATTTTCTATCCGTGCGATATCTAAAGTGCCTTCAATTAATGACAATAAATGATCGCCACTTCTAAGAATAACTTTAACGGCATGTCGATTCTTGACCTCATCAGAAGCATTATTATCCAGTAATTGAGCATAACCTAAGATGCTATTAAGCGGTGTCCGTAATTCATGACTAATGCCGGTAATATAGCGACTTTTAGCCTGATTTGCTTGTTCGGCAACTAACCGCGCTTGCTGTAATTCTTTATCGGTGTGGTCATGCAGTACAATTTCTCGTTGTAACAAACCGGTCTGATAATTTGACTCTTGCTGAGCAACTTTTCGGCTTTTTGAAGTCAATATTAGCCACCACACTATAATGCCACTGACCAGTACTAATGCTGAAAATGCTTTTATAAATGCAGCTCTAAGTTCCAACAAGACATAGGCAGCATTGTCAGTCACGGTTAACTCAATATGTAGGTAAATAAGACCAAAAATTGATGCGAGCAGCAAAAATGTCAGTACCATCAAAAGCAGGTAATGCCCGATGCCACTATCAATATAGGACCAGGCCGATTTCGGCAATAGCTTCATCATAACGGCTTTCCACTGTTCGCTTAATTTGGCGTGTGGCTTACAGGCATCGTCACAACGGACATCAAGACAGCAACACAGAGAACAAATTGGCCCCTGATAGGCAGGACAATGAGCGATATCGTTAATTTCATATTCCCGCTCACAGATACTGCATATTTCTGTTTTTTTACTCGGATGAAATATGAAGGGTTGTCTCGCTAGGTAATATTTACCTTTTGTCAGCCACGCTATGGCAGGCGAACAAATCAAAGCGGTTACCATAGCAATAAAGGATGAAAATGCCTGAGCTTCAAGACCAAATACACCGATAAATGCCAACACGGAAAAAAAGGATGCAACGACCATTGCACCGACGCCAACGGGGTTAATATCATATAAGTAGGCTCGGCGGAACTCAATTCCCTTCGGACTAAAGCCTAATGGTTTGTTGATAACTAAATCAGCCACTACCGCCGTAATCCATGCAATAGCAATATTGGAATACAAGCCTAAGACTTGTTCAAGTGCCTGAAATACATCTAACAGCATGAGCATCGTAGCGATCGCTATATTAAACACTAACCACACCACCCGTCCAGGATGACTGTGTGTCAGCCTTGCAAAGAAATTTGACCATGCTAATGAACCTGCGTACGCGTTAGTGATGTTAATCTTTATTTGTGATATCACCACAAAAAACACGGTGACAGCCAGTATTATTTCGGGATTCGAAAAGACATAACTAAAGCCAACTTCATACATATGAGTCGGGTTTACGGCTTCTTCTGGTGACTTATTGACTGTCAATGCGAGATAGGCCAGTAATACGCCAGCAAACATTTTAAGCATGCCAATGAATATCCAGCCTGGACCTGCTAGAATCACACCCAGATACCAACCGAGTTTATTTTTAGCTGTTTTCTCAGGCATGAAACGAAGAAAATCCACCTGCTCCCCAACCTGCGGGATCAATGCCATTCCAATACCCACTGCGGTGGCAAACATATAAATATTGAAGCTACTGTCATAGCCTGATTCACCAGAAAAACTCATCAGACCACGGATGGTTTGAGGTTCTTTGAGCAATATACAGATAAAAGGTAATGCCATGAGAATCAACCATATAGGTTGTGTAATCATCTGGATCTTACTAATTAATGTTACGCCGTGAGTAACAAGTGGAATGATGACAATGGCTGATATTAGATACCAAATATACAAGGGTATATCAAAATACATACCTAAGGCATACGCCATAATAACGGCTTCTAAGGCGAATAAAATAAAGGTAAAGGTCGCGTAGACAAACGAGGATATGGTCGAACCGATATAGCCAAAACCTGCACCGCGTGTGAGCAAATCCATATCAAGACCAAACTTCGCAGCGTAGTAACTGATAGGTAGGCTGGTCAAAAAAATAATCAAACTGACAGCAAGAATTGCCCAGAATGCATTCACAAACCCATAATTAATAGCAAGCGTTCCGCCAATAGCTTCTAATACTAAAAACGAGATGGCACCTAATGCCGTATTTGAAACACGAAAAATAGACCATTTTCTAAAAGAGTGTGGTGTAAAGCGTAAGGCATAATCTTCTAAGGTTTCATTGCCTACCCACGTATTGTATTCGCGACGACTTTTAATGATACGCATTGGTGCATTGTGTTCAGGAGGATCTAACAATGCATCATTTGTATTCAATTTATTGCCTTGATATGTTTATTAAGGTAGTTATTATCTAGCGTGTATCTAGATCGCCTCGGCTAACCAAAAATTTATACATTTATCATGCCTGAAATGCAAGTCGTTGATTGGTAGTGCTTTTATTTTTTTACCTATTGGAATAAAAGTTTATTGCACCAAAAAAGATCATAGCTAAGATATGGTTCATAAATCATGGAGCGAGTAGCCATGATTTATATTCGCAATGTAGGGTTTATTAATCAGGCTTTAGAGCAATTACAGGATTGGAATAAGCAGGGTATAGAGCTTGAAGTCAGTGTCAATATCGCTTCACATCATCTACGGTCTGGGCCATTTTTCTTGCAACTTTCTGAGGCTTTCGCTGCACATTCAACTGTGAATGCTCATTCATTGCAACTAGAGGTATTAGAAAGTAGTGCTTTAGGTGACCTTGATGCCATCAGCAAGATTATTAAAACGGTTCAACATAAACTCGGTGTTAATGTCGCGCTAGATGATTTTGGCAGCAGATATTCGTCATTAACACATTTACGAAATCTATCTGCTAACACGCTCAAGATAGACCAAAGCTTTGTCCGGGATATACTCGAAGCTCCAAGTGACTACGCCATGATTGAAGGTGTTATTGGTCTAGCTAATGCCTTTAATAGTAAGGTTATTGCTGAAGGAGTCGAGTCACATGTTTAAGGTTTGATCTTAATATGCCTGGCCTTAGTTATTACGGTGGTGTTGCTCAGCTCACGGCAGCAAATCCCAATACGCCAGTCATTGTAGTGACCTCATCTGAAGATCCGAAGGATACCCAGCTTGCGCTTAAAGCCGGGGCATTAGGCTACATGTCAAAAGCGATGAAAAGCAGTGACATGCTCAAAGCAATTCAACTTATGTTGAACAGTGGCATTTCTCTTCACCCGAATAATCAGTTAGCAAACGATTCATCATCGACCTCTGCCACTAGTGAACCTGCTTCGCTTGATAAGTTAACGCCTAGACAACAAGAAGTTCT
Source organism: Pseudomonadota bacterium (assembly GCA_030576275.1). Lineage (GTDB taxonomy): Bacteria > Pseudomonadota > Gammaproteobacteria > Nitrosococcales > Methylophagaceae. The sequence goes on from JALIBN010000012.1 coordinate 162,288, forward strand.
CAACCGGCTATGTGAGTGCGAATCAAATAAAAGTATAGCGCTCAATCTGGACTTAAGTAAACAGACGCTTAAATTACACGTTCGCGCCATACTTCATGCGCTTAATGCAGAAAATAGAACGCAAGCTGTCATTGCGGATAAGCGTTTATTGTTTTAAAAAAACGGCTAAAATCGGAATGACGATATTTGTTAAGTTTGTACTGTTTATCTCTTAGCCCGAGTTCAGGTTAAACTAGACTGTGTTCGATAATCTCGCTTTTTTTCTATGTTGATTTCGGCCAATAAGCACTAGCGCTAACCCCCCTAACATCATCGCTGCCGCGATTAAGAAATGCAGTGTGATGGCTTCATCAATTAGCCAATGCGCCCCAAATGCTGCGAATAATGGCACGAGCAACTGACAGGCTGAAGCTAAGCTAGAAGATAGTCTTGGTAGGGCTTTATACCAAATAATATAGCCTAATCCGGATGTTACTCCGCCTGATAATATCGCCATGGCCATGCCAATAGGCGTTAAATTGATAACATCAGTAAAAGCTAAAGTTACGGCAATTAATAGCAAAACCATCGGTAAAGTACGGTAAAAATTATAGGCGGTATCTGTAATTGGGTTTAATGAATGCCGACCATTTAAGCTATAGCTTGCCCACGTGTACGCCGAGATAATTACCATCACTAAACCCCACCATGAAGGCGAGGTTAACTTCGGGTACATCAAATACACTAAACCGATCAGGGCCAAAATCAAACCCAACCATTCAGCGCCATGCAATTTATCACCGTTACGCAGTGCATAGCCGATCATCGTTAGTTGAACTACACCTGCCAATATTAATGTCCCTGTCGCGGTACTTATGGCGACATAACCATAAGAAAATGTCAGGGCATAGATGAATAAATAGATACTGGTTTTCCAGTCGCCTTTTTGGCTTGGAACCGTTGTCGTTTTTATTTTATTCTTGTTGGTTTGCCGCCCTGCTGATAGTGCCATGACAATAAATAACATGACAGCGCCCGCCCCTAAGCGAAATGACGTAAAACTCACTGGGTCAATAAAACCGTTATCTAGTGTCCAACGGCAAATAATGGCATTGGCCGAAAATCCCAATATGGCTATTAGCGTATATAACGTGGTCTGTAAAAAATAGCGACGCAATGTATTTAGCCTTGGTGATGTTTAACGGTAAGTTGCTGAGAGAGGATCTTAACCTTCCCCCTTATGTACCTCATTAATCCATTCTTCCATGGTGATAACGCCACCTTCTTTTTCTGGTCGACCTTGATCTTTTGGTGGCAAAACATCCTGCATTAAGTCAACACGCTTCCAACCTGCTAGCGGTGTTGTCTCTTTTTGGCCTGGAACGTAATGCGATAATTCTTTCAGTTCATATTTATGTATATAACGCGGACAGTTCACCCACATTTTTGATAATTTCACGCGGACGATCATTTCTGCTTCATTGAAATGTTCCATTAATGGGTCATCTTTTGAGGCCGTGGCTTCACCATGAAAGCGTATACGATGGGGTGTTTCAAAATCGAGGAATAAAATACCGACTTTGTTAGTTTGTTCAATATTACCCATAGAATAAAACATGCCATTACCATCATAAGAAGGGAAGGCAATGCTTGTTTGATCAACTACTTTTACAAATCCGGGTGCGCCGCCTTTATAAGAAACAGTTGGTTGGCCATTCTGATCAACGGTAGACAGGAAAAACATCGGGCGACTTTCTATAAAGCCTTGTTCTTCTTCACCAATTTCATTTTGAACGATAATATCTTCCAAACGATCGGCTAATTTGCGTGTTTCAAATTCATCTTGTAAAGCGCGATGTTTATCGCCATATATTTCACTCATTATGTCGGCCTCAGAAGTTAAAGTAAGGCATGGAATTTAACATGCTTGATTTGGATATGCTCAATAAAGAAAAGCTGTGGTATTAAATTTAGCTAAGGTATAGTGATAGCTACTATTTTTGGTTTAATGATGTTGATAAAAGAGTAGCTACGTACAATCGTTTTTACCACTTGTAGTTATGGGAATAATTCATTTTACCTATCGTATGGTTTTGTGGATAATGAGTATCAATCAGGCAATTCACAAGGAGTTGCTCTAGATGAATCACTTTTAGATAAGAAGGAATGGAAATGAAAAATACAGTACCAGAAATTACATTTATAACCCGTGTACGTGATGCAAGCCTCGGTGGTGATAATCCTTTCCGCTGGCAGGATGTTACAAGCAGTGACATCTTCAAAGGTAAAAACATTGTGGTACTTGCCCTACCAGGCGCGTTTACCCCAACATGTTCAAGCACTCATCTCCCAGGTTTTGAAGCTAAATATGATGAATTTAAAGCCAAAGGTGTTGATGAAGTCTATTGCTTAAGCGTTAACGATGCCTTCTCAATGTTCCAATGGTCTAAAAACTTAGGTATCGAAAAAGTAAAAATGCTTCCTGATGGTAATGGTGATTTCTCTCGCCTAATGGGCATGTTAGTGAAAAAAGAAAACCTAGGCTTTGGTAGTCGTTCATGGCGTTATTCTATGCATGTGGTTGATGGTGAAATCAAACAACTATTTGCTGAGCCAGGTTTAATAGATAACTGTCCTGATGACCCATTTGAAGTAAGTGATGCTGACACAATGCTGAACTATTTAGCTTAATAACAACATTTAGCGTTTAAACAAGGCACCAGATACACGTATCTGGTGCCTTTTTACAGTGATAGCGAAAAGGTAAAAACAATGAAATATGATTATGATCTTTTTGTAATTGGTGCCGGTTCTGGTGGGGTACGCGCTAGTCGTATGGCTTCGTCATTTGGCGCCAAAGTCGCTGTATGTGAAGACCTCTATATGGGTGGAACCTGTGTCAACGTAGGTTGTGTTCCCAAAAAACTTTATGTGTACGCCTCTGAATATTCACGCCATTTTAATGAAAGCAAAGGTTTTGGATGGAGTACGGGTGAAATAGCTTTTGACTGGGCTACTTTACGTGATAATAAAATCGAAGAAATTACCCGATTAAATGGTATTTATGATGGCATTTTGAGTAATGCGAAAGTTGAAGTTTTAAAAGGTCGAGGCAGAATTGTAGATGCGCATACGGTTGAAATTGATGGCAAAAAATATACGACTGAACGCATCTTGCTTGCTGTTGGTGGGTGGCCTTTCATTCCTGACTTTAACGGGCGGGAACATGTTGTTAATTCGAATGAGATTTTTGACTTAGAGACGTTTCCCCAGCGGTTGGTTGTCGTCGGTGGAGGTTATATCGCCGTCGAGTTTTCTGGTATTTTCAATGGCCTCGGTAGTGAAGTGACACAGCTATATCGTGGTGAAATGTTTTTGCGTGGCTTTGATGATGAAGTACGTCATTTTGCTGCACAAGAAATAGCTAAAAAGGGTGTGAATTTACGATTCAATACGGAAGTCACATCAATTGAAAAGCAAGCTGATAAATCATTAAAAGTTAACTTGAGTGATGGTTCATCCATCATTGCTGATGCCGTGCTTTATGCCACAGGGCGTAAACCACAGTTAGATGATCTTGGCATGGAGAACGTTAATATTAGGTTGTCTGATAATGGCTATATCAAGGTCAATGACCATTTTCAAACCAGTGAACCGAGCATTTATGCTCTAGGCGATGTTACTGGTGGCATGGAGTTGACGCCTGTCGCACTTGAAGAAGGCATGACTTTAGCCCGCGCGCTTTATAATAATCAGTCATGGAAAATTGACTATAGCAATATAGCGACTACGGTGTTTTGCCAGCCCAATATTGGCACGGTAGGTATGACAGAAGAGCAAGCAAGAGCTGACTACTCGAATGTAGTTAAGTATCGGTCTAGTTTCCGAGCAATGAAACACACCATTAGCGGTTCAGACGAGCGGACATTAATGAAATTGTTGGTTGATGCTGATACCGATAAAATACTCGGGGTACACATGGTTGGTCCTGATGCTGGTGAGATTATGCAGGGGATAGCGATTGCCATTAAAGCGGGTGCAACTAAGGCTGATTTCGATGCAACTATTGGCATTCATCCTACGGCTGCTGAAGAATTTGTAACGATGAGAGAGCCTGCAACTGATTGATTCAGACTAAGAAAATTCCTGAGTAACGTTAGGGGTTTTCCTCTAACACTATGTTTTCCATCTAGGTATTATATGAATCATGGTTACCGGGGCGTATTTGGAAACCTACATTTAATATTAATTTTTGAGAGGTATTTATCATGTGGACTAAACCAGAATATTCAGACATGCGTTTCGGTTTCGAAGTAACAATGTACATCTGCAACCGTTAAGCAAAACTTAAAATATAAAAAAGCCCCAAGCTCGAAAGACCTTGGGGCTTTTTTTAACTGAATTCAGTGCTATATTTTATTGGGCTTCAGTGCTGCGGCAAAGCAAATTTGAATAAACTTATCTACATCTAATGATGCACCACCAATTAAGCCACCATCTACATCTGGTTTTGAGAAAATAGCAGCGGCATTATTGGCATTAACACTGCCACCATAAATGATCCGTAATGATTCGGCGGTAGTTGCATCATGTTTAGCGATACGTTCACGCATAAATGAATGCACATCTTGAGCCCATTCAGGTGTGGCAGATTTTCCTGTGCCAATAGCCCAAACTGGTTCATAGGCAAAGACCGTCTGAGCGAGTGCTTTTGACCCTTTAGATTCAATAAGTACATCTAGTAAGCGAGCAATCACTTCTTCAGTTTTACCTTTAGCATAGTCTTCTTCTGTTTCACCGATGCATATGATAGGCGTTAAACCATGGCTGGTGGCCATTTCATATTTTTGTGCCACAATCTTATCTAGAACAAATTGATCTAATTCTAATGTTTCGTATATACAGCGTCGTTCAGAGTGGCCAATTAGAACATAGTCACAACCAAAACCTTGCAACATGGATGCTGAAATCTCACCAGTGTAAGCACCCTCATCGTAGGCCGATACGTTCTGAGTACCCCAGTGTAATGATGATCCGGTTAAAATTTCCTGTGTTTCTTTCAAATACACCGAAGGTGGAAATATAGCGATATCTAATGCTGAAGCTTTTCCATCTTTGGCGAGCATGCTCTCGAGTAGTTCTGCCTGATGTAAAATATTTTCTAGTAGTATTTTTGAGCTTTCAATTGGATTATTCATTTTCCAATTTCCGGCAACGAGCGGCTTACGCATAATAGTAACCTCGTGAGTATTTTAGCTTTTCAAACAACGGCCTTATTGCTGTTCCGTGATTAATCAAGATGGTAAGACACGACTCTTTCGACTTCATTTTTTGAACCCAGAATAACCGGAACGCGTTGATGAATGGAGTCAGGAACAATATCAAGGATACGTTCACGACCAGTAGAGCATTGACCGCCAGCCTGTTCGACAATATAGCCCATTGGGTTGGCTTCATACATGAGGCGAAGCTTGCCTGATTTAGAGGTGTCTCGAGTATCTTGCGAGTAGATGAAAATGCCGCCTCGTGTCAGGATGCGATAGACTTCTGCCACCATTGAAGCCACCCAACGCATATTGAAATTAACACCACGCGGCCCCTCCTCACCTTGCATACACTCATCAATATAGCGCTGTACTGGTGTTTCCCAAAAACGATGGTTCGAGATGTTGATAGAAAACTCTTTGGTATCTTCAGGAATGGTCATATTGGGATGGGTCAACACAAATTCACCCACATCTTGATCAAGCGTGAAGCCATTAACACCCTGCCCTGTGGTTAGGATCATCATGGTTGAAGGTCCATACAATACAAAACCGGCACATACTTGCTCTGCACCTGTTTGTAGGAAATCTTCAAGGGTCGCATCAATGCCATCTTGACCTTTCATAATTGAGAAAATGGTGCCGACAGTTAGGTTAATATCGATATTTGATGAGCCGTCTAGAGGGTCGAACAATGCTAAATATTTGCCCTTAGGATATTGCTCTGGAATAGGAATAAAGTCATCTACTTCTTCTGAAACCATACCCGATAAGTGGCCAGTCCACTCTAATGCACCCACCATAATGTCATTGGTAATGATATCGAGTTTTTTCTGTGTTTCACCCTGAACATTTTCAGTTCCAGCACTGCCCAACATGCCTGTCATCGCACCACGACTGACGGTATGTGAAATTCGTTTGCAGGCATTAGCAATATCGACAAGCAACAAGGTTAAATCACCGGTTGCATCTGGCAATGTCCTTTGCTGTTCAATCATGAACTGCGTAAATGTTTTTTGAATACTCATGCAATCGTTTCTCCAATTAATGTTCAGCCGTGCTAGCTTGCTTGCAGTGCCGCGTAGCTCAAATCGTTACTTACTAGGTAGCTGAACTTAATTCACCACTGGCATAACGTTCCATCATGTGATTTAGCGAAAGAACTTTGATTTTGCTGGCATGACCTGCACTACCAAAAGCTTCATAACGAGCCTGACAAATGGCTTGCATTGCTACCGTGGCAGCCTTATAGAATTTGCGAGGATCGAAGTTTGATGCATTTTCTTTTTCAGCTAAATAACGACGAATAGCCCCTGTTGATGCCATACGAAGGTCGGTATCAATATTAACCTTACGCACACCAAATTTAATGCCTGCAACAATCTCATCCACAGGTACACCATAGGTTTGGCCGATATCACCACCATAAGTGTTGATGATTTCTAACCAATCTTGTGGCACTGAACTAGAACCATGCATTACAAAATGGGTATTAGGTAGGCGTTGCTGTAGCGTCTGTAAATGACTAATCGCTAAGACATCACCAGTAGGTGGTTTGGTAAATTTGTATGCACCATGACTAGTACCAATGGCTACTGCTAAGGCATCAACTTGAGTTTGCTTAATGAACTCAACCGCTTCATCAGGATCAGTGAGCAATTGGCTGTGCTCGAGTTTCTCGATTGCCCCATGACCGTCTTCTTCACCCATCATGCCGGTTTCCAATGAACCTAAACAACCGAGTTCACCCTCAACAGATACACCGCAGGCATGGGCCATTTCAGAAACAGTGCGAGTGACATCGATGTTATAGTCTAATGACGAAGGTGTTTTCATGTCAGCCATTAATGAACCATCCATCATGACTGAACTAAAGCCTGATTGAATTGAACGTGCACATACTGCTGGTGCTGAGCCATGGTCTTGATGCATCACTACCGGAATATGGGGATACTCTTCGATAGCGGCTAAAATTAAGTGGCGTAAAAAAGGTTCGCCTGCATATTGGCGAGAACCTGCAGAGCCTTGCAATATCACGGGGCTATCAACCGCATTAGCTGCCTGCATGATTGCTTGAACTTGTTCCATATTGCTGACATTAAATGCAGGAATGGCAAACTCATGCTCTGCTGCATAATCCAATAATTGTCGCATTGATATTAAAGCCATATGATCCACCTTCAACTGATAAATATTTTTAAAATTAAGCACGTGATTGAATATCTTGTATTTCGAGTACGAGTTTTCAATAATGCATGGTTAATCTCTAGTCTAATTGAGTTTACTCATAATTAGTATGTAGAGATTGTTATGCTTACTATAAGTATCACTTATGACTTATCTAGTTAGCAAACAGGATTTCCCGGCTTAGGGTGATTAGCAATAGGGCTTAATTAAGGTGATCGCTAGGTACGAGGTGAGCCACTAAAATACAACGCTAAGGCCTTTAATCGGCGATCAATGTTTGATTAATATCGATCTTAATGAAAAGTCAGTGCCTAATCTAACTCAAGCCTATGTCTGGCGCGTATCCATATAAGCTTGAGTTAGCGACTTTAGCAGAACTTAAATTAGGGCCGATTACCAATGGGATATTGTGTAAACATTTGTGATACTGCTTTTTGCAATGTGGCTTGCAGATTGTTGAGATGCTCTTCGTTTATTCGTTCTACCGCTTCGCCTTGCCAGATCACCTTGTTTGAGCGACTGTCCACGATATCAATACCAAGTTTACCTTCTTGGTAGTTATCAATGTATGTTCTATAACCGACCCAAGAATCATAATAAATGTGGCCTCGATATTCACGGTAACCAGCATAACCTGTTATTGGTATTTCATTGATATGTTGTTTATTTTGAATATCACGATGAAAATTGATCAATAAGTCTGGTTTGTTATTGCTTAACACAAAACCTCGCCGAGTCATTTCAGTAACCGTGGCTTGTTTTAGATACTGACTGGTCAATGATTCGTAGCGGGAATCGGTATCCAGTGGTTGAAAAAAACCAAATGTTTTGTATTGATTAAAATCAATCGATTGATTATAAGTTGAGCGAATTGTAGGGCTAACAGTACATGCAGCGGTTAAAAAAACTATACAAAGCGTGATTAATACATACTTAAACTTCATAACAGGTCCTCTATATAAATATACGTGTCTTGTTGGTCTTAACTTTCACTCATCTACTCGACATAGACAACGATAATAGCTAAAAATCACCAGAAAATAACTGCACGCAGATTATTTTTTAGCAAAAAATAAACACATAACAAAAGGTAAACAAAAGTTTACATCTTAACCTGGCCGGAATATGCCATTTAAAATCAATTGCTTACTTGGAATTGTTGGTCGTGACTGTTAACTTTATGTGACACAACTGTATGCGGTTCAAAAGAATAAAAAACATGAAAACTTATTACAATTAATACCTTACAACAATGGCATGATTTCTGCTTTGTCTTCTATTTACACGCCTGCTTGCAATGGATTTAAGTTTAGAGCAGCTCCAAATAACTTAGATAGACATATAGTAAGCATATCTGAAAGACAAGGTTATAATTTTGATAATAACTAATAGTGGTTCGATCATATTGATGGCGACCGCGGTAATGATTTCCACAGAAGTAATGGCTGCTGATGATACTCAAGTTACTCAGAATGATGTCACTGCATTAATACAGAAAGCTACTGATGGCTATCGTGTAGGTTCTTTTTTGGTTAAACCCGAGGCCTCAGTCTCTGGTGTTTACGATAGCAATGTCTTTGCTACTCGAAAGAATGAAGTTGAAGATGAAATTTTGCTTATTTCTCCTAATCTTCATGTTGGTTCTATGTGGGATAAACATAAGCTTGATCTTAATATGGGCGGTGATTTTGGTCGTTATCAATCTTATAACAGTGAAAATTATGATGACTATTGGTTGAATGCTGATGGACGTTACGATCTAAGCACAAAAACTAATGTCTTTGGTGGTATTGGATTTTCACAGGAACACGAAGACAGCTCATCGCCTGACTATATTCAGTCTGGGAGTGGGTCTGTCGTTATCGATTCAAACCGTGCACATGCTGGAGTGAGCCATAATTGGGGCAAGACGGCATTACGGTTCGGCGGCACTTATGAAGCACTTGATTTTGAGGATTCCGGTCCAATAACTAATCAAGATCGAAACCGAGATCTGACAGGATTAGGAGCTCGCTTAACCTACGCACTGCATCCTCAATATAGCATCTATGGGCAAGGAGTATGGGATGAGCGTAATTATGATAGTTTTGTTGATGATAATGGTTTTCAGCGTGACTCTGATGGTTACCGTGCGGATGTCGGTTTGATTGCTACACTAAGTAATCGAGTGAAAGCCGAAGCTTATATCGGTGTACTTCGACAAGATTATGATGACGCACGTTTTACAACGACCAGTGCAGTTGATTTTGGCGGTAATGTGAACTGGCGAATGGCGCCACGCACTACAATGAACGTCACGCTAGATCGTAGTTTAGAGGAAACGACAGTAGCGGCTTCATCTGGCTATCTTTATACCTCGCTAAGTGGTGGTGTAACGCATGAACTTACGCCACGCACTCACCTGACAGCAAGTATTTCCGTTGCGGAAGCTGACTATCAAAAAGTAGACCGTAATGAAGATTATTACGGCGCTCAGATTGGTATGCGATATTACTTAAGCCCTAATTGGTACTTAGGTGCTGAATATCGCCTGCTTAAACATAGCTCCGATGTTCAAGATGAGATAAATAATCCTGCAAGCACACAAGATGTGAATGACTTTGATCGCAACCAAGTATTTTTTACCTTGGGCACGTTGCTTTACCCTGTTAAACCCAATGCTTATTGGGATGCACCTTCAACTCAAACGCTGGATTCGTCAGATGTTATCTGGCACGGACTTTATGGTGGTGCACAGTTAAGCCACGATACGCTTAATTTACATACTGAAGGTAGCCGCGATAAAGGTATAGATATCGCTCAATATAGTAATTCTGATGTTGGCGCGGGCCTATTTGCTGGTTATGGATGGTCTTGGGGGCGCTGGTATACCGGTTTAGAAGGTGGTTATGACGATAGCCAGACCAATATTTATCATAGTAAATCAAAACTACAGAGTCGTACAATCGATGTTGACAGAGATGATTCTTTATCACTTGCTGTGCGGGCGGGCTATCAATTAAAAACCGGGCCATTAGTTTATGCGCGGCTAGGTGGCGTTCGCACTCAGTTTGGAAGCTATGCAACGATTAATGATAGTCCTAACTTTGCTGATAGTAATGATTATACTCAAAACGGCGTTGTATATGGCTTGGGTTCAGATATCCCTGTCAGTGAGCATGTATTTGTTCGCCTAAATTATAGCTATACCGACTACGAAAGCTTTGACGTTAATATTGGTGATCCATCTCAGTCAGAACGCTTTGATCCGCGTGAAGACTTATTTCATCTCGGCCTCGGTTGGCAGTTTGATGGTTTTGGTGGCAAGAATCAAAAACAGGATATTAATTACACTGGTTTTTATGCAGGTACACAGCTTGGCCATGGCGCTGTTCAGTCTCATGCAACAGGTACTCATTATGATGATGGCGATGGACCATTCTCATTTGTGAATGATTTTGGTGATAACTCTGCTTCAACTGCCGGTGTTTTTGTTGGTTACGGAGCTACCATTAACCAATTTTATATTGGCTTAGAGGGTGAGCTAGAAGATTCCAATGCCCAATGGGACCATGACCGTTCACCCACGGGTCGTAATTTCGCTGTAGAAAAAATGGGTACATTAGGCCTGTCTTTACGTGGCGGTTACGTATTAGACAATGGCTCTTTGTTGTATGCCCATGTAGGTGAAGCGAGAACTCGCTTCAATACTACATGGGTTAAAGGTGGACAGAGACGTAATGATGTCGACCGTGATGACACAGTAGGGGGCACACGATTTGGCGTTGGGGCTGAACTACCTGTCACTCGCAGCGCATTTATCCGCTTAGATTACAGCTATACAGATTATGACAGTTACGAGTTTGTGACCAGTCATGACAGTGCAGATAGTATGCAATTTGATAACAGTGAATCACTGTTTAGATTGGGATTGTTAGTACGTTTTTAAATGAAGGAATCAACAGTAAGTATCTAATAGAGATACTTACTGTTGGAGTTATGGAGTTGGACCTTGATGGCTTTTATAAGTATTGAAATATTTATTTCCGCCACTATATCAGTAGTTAATACTATTAGTACTTACTGATAGTATTTTAAATTAAGCAAAATTTTAGGAGTCTATAAAATGAAAACACAATCATTTACGATGAAAAAAACAGTAATCGCGGGTGCTACAGCACTCACTTTACTTTCTGCGCCATTATTAATGGCTAGGCCCTCAATTATAGCAACTACTGGAGCTAGCTTTATTTCTACTGCTTTGGCTGCTGCTGGTGAGGGTTCTGGTGGTGAAGGTCATAAAGGTGCTGGCGCTGGTGGTTCAAAACAAGGTGGTCAAGCTGACGGAACAAAGGGCAGTGGTGGCAAAAAAGGCATGGATAAAGTGCTAGAAGAAGGTGAAGATGATTCTGATCGTCCAGCATGGGCTGGTGGTGATCCGACTGCCAATCCTCATTCTGGTGGTGGTGAAGGTAAACCAGCAGGTGCCGGAACTAAGAAAGGTGATGACTATGGTGATCTGATAGTTTTATTGAGAAATCCACTAACAGGTGAGCCTATCTTAGAAGACGGCGAGTTTCTAGTATGTTTGGATGCCGCCTGTACCTCTACCATACCCACTGTTGATGGTGAAGTTCCTGCTGGCGTGACACCGGTCGAAGTAGATTTTGGTCGCTCAGCGGTAGCACGTTCACCATCAAAAGTGAGCGATAAATCGTTGACAGATGCACTTTCTAAATTAACCGCTGATGGTGCTGTAATTTCTCAAGATGCCTCTGGACGCATCGTCGTTACTGTTGATGGTCTCAGCAGTACTATCGATTCACCGCTTGAAAATTTGGCCTTGTATATTGATTTGATGACGGGCTTAGCTTCAACAAGTGTTACTTCATTAACTGAAACGGCATTGGGTAGTAGTTTAGCCACACTACAAACAGCGGCTTCTTTGCTTGCTGCGGTTGGAGACAAAACTGGTGATATCTCAATTGATTATGTCGTTTATGAAAATGTCATTGCAGGTGTCGTTAACTCAGGTGATTACTATAATTTCACAACTTTTTCTTATGATAGATTGTATCCAGAAGACTATAGCTATTTTTATACGATTGATGGTGGAACGACAGTTCTTTCTGCGGTGTTAAATATTAATACCTATCTAACAGAGATTAATGGTGCGCTACCTTCTGACGGTGGTGCGATTTTATTTGCTGCAGCTGCAGATGATGCCGTTGAAGTTATCGAGTTACTTCACACTCAGATTTATTCTGAGATTCTACCAGGCACGGTTACAACACCTTAATTTGGTCTTGTTAATAGTAAATAGTGTGGGCGTTTTTTTGACGCCCGCATGATCAAATTTACGAGGACATTAGTATGAATAGTCATATAAAACGAAAAAAATGGCAGCACGTCATGCCTTCATTACTTATTGCCGTATTTTCAGTTGCTTTAAGTTCTAAAGGTGTAGATAAGGACGGTTTCCATTGGTGGACATCGGCTACTGCAGCCGAAGCTGGACATGGTAGTGGTCATTCTTCAAGTGGCCATGGTAGTAGCCATGATAGTGGTCATACCGAAGGCGCTGACGAGGAAGAAGGCGGGCATGGTGGTAAAGCTTCTGGTCATAAAGGTTATGGCGGTGGCCGCGGTGGAAGTAGCCATGAAAGCGCAAGTGGTGGCGGTAAAGCAGTTGAATCTAAAATTTTTAATGGTCGGCGACCTGTTTGGGCACAAGAAGGCATACCTGAAGTAGAGTTGGGACGTTTGAATGTCTCCCGTGCACCTAGTCGAGTTTTAGCGCGAGCTGAAGAGGAAGCGTTAGCAACCTATTTATCAGAAATGTCTGTGCTCTACAATTTGTCAGCAGATGATGCCGCCAACCTACTTGAATCTAATTTTCGTGGAGTCAGTCGATATGATTCGCCAGTACAAAATTTAGCATTGTACAAAGACGTCATGATTTTTGGGCAGACAGAACTCAACGATATCGATCCCAATTTAACACCAAGCAGTCAATTGGATTTGGCCGCTATATTTTTAGGATCAGCTTCAGATAAAACAATGCCTATCAGTGAAAATACAGTAATTGCTTTGAACCGTATTTTAGGTCTAGTGGAGCTGAGTCCAGAAGATCGAAATATACTTGCAACTAAGGCTGAAACTGTTCGCCAATCAATTTTGATTGGGCATGGACCAACAGATGAACACTGAAACTAAAATGGCTATTTCATAAGTTTAATACGCTTAAAATGAACAATCTCACTTCTTTCTTAAGGAGGTTATTACTATGAAACATCTTTTAACATTATCGTCCTTGGCAGTTGTTCTTGCTCTTTCTAGCTGGCAGGCATTAGCGGCAGACCAAGATCGTGATCAAATTCAGTTACAAGACAAGTCTCAAGACCAATATAAAGATCGAGAACGGGGCCGAGTTGGTGATCAAAGCCAATTAAATGATCAGGATAAAATATACGGTAGTCAGCTTATGACGAACCAGGAACGGGCTGAATATCATGCCAAAATGCAGTCCGCAAAAACGAAGCAAGAGCGTGAACTCATACGCAACAAGCATCATGAACTAATGAAAATACGTGCCAAGGCTCAAGGTAGAACGCTACCTGATCAAGCACCAGCTAAAGGTGCTGGAATCATGAAGGGTCAAGGCGGTGATAAAAGGTCTGGCGGCGGTAGGTGATTTAGTTTCAATCATTATCGTTTTTCCTGTCTATCAATCTGTTTTCTTAAAATATTCAGATAGAAAATTGATTAAGCTACTGACGCGTTGAGAGAGGTGACGTGTTTGTGGATAGACGGCGTAAACACCTATTTCATTGTTATCCACATAATTAGCAAGAACAGGTGTCAATGTGCCAGCTTCAATTGCAGGCGAACAAATAAAATCAGGTAAATAAGCAATGCCCCAACCGCTTATGGCAGCCTCACATGCAAAGTCACCATTATTGACCGTCATGCTTTTAGGTAGATTAATACTGTATGGCTTGCCAAGTTGATCTTTGAAATGCCAATTATCTTGGGCTGCATGATAATGGAGCTTGATATGTCCCGTCATCAGGTCGTCGGGGGTCAACGGCAGGCCATGTTGTTGGAGATATTCTGGGCTGGCACAATGTACCAACTTGACCGTGCTAAGGCGTCTAGCAATCAGTGACGAGTCTGTTAAATGAGCAATTCGAATAGCAAGATCAAATCCTTCGTCAATAAGATCGACTTGGCGGTCGTTAAAATCAATATCAAAAATAATGTCAGGATAGAGGTCATGAAATTGCTTTAAAACAGGACATAATCTGGCTATGCCAAATGATAGTGGCGCCGCTATTTTAATACGGCCAGTCAGTGCTTTATGTTCATTGCCAATCGATGATTCAACTTCATTAATATCATCGATAATCCTAAGGCACTGCCTATAAAACTGCTCCCCAGAATCAGTCAGCGTTTGGCGTCGCGTTGTTCGTGTTAATAGGCTAATGCCCAAACGAGTTTCTAGTTCCGATAAGCGGCGGCTGATAGCGGATTTAACCGTATTCATTTGTTCGGCGGCTTTGGTAATACTGCCCGCTTCGACAATACGAATGAACGTCTGCATTTCTTCTAACTGACTCATCTTGACTCCTGTGGCCCGTACATGCCCGCAAAACTGTTCTTTATGCGAGAACATAATGTTCTTAATTAGCCTATTTATTTATTATAAAAGAACAGTAGAATAGAGTCATTTTAGTTTAAAAACTAAGAGGAAAGATGATTTATATATCAAAAACAAACAGTTTGATCGGTCGATGAATCATTAGCACGATTTTTTAATAGCTAGGTGGAGTATGGTCGGCGGATAAAAGCAAGTCATTTTCAATTTATGCCAGTAACGCTATTAATCCATCAATATTTATTTATGAAGAGTAGCGATATGTTAAAAAATAACAGCAAGTCTTACGGATGGATCAGTATCGTTATACATTGGCTGATGGCTATGAGCATCTTTTTTATGTTCGGACTAGGTCTCTATATGGTAGATCTGACCTATTACGATGCATGGTACAAAGGGTCACTGGATTTACACAAGAGCTTAGGGTTAGTGCTGTTAGGGTTCTTGATATTTCGTATCTTTTGGCGTGTCATTAATACTCAGCCCACAGCCTTAGCAGGTCCTAAATGGCAGCAAGTTATGGCACATTGGATGCACCAGAGTTTATATTTCGTTATGTTGTTACTGATGGTTAGTGGTTACCTTATATCGACTGCTGATGGACGTGCAATTGTCGTTTTTGAACTAATAAATATACCTGCATTACCATGGCACATTCAAAATCAAGAAGATATTGCAGGGGAAATACATGCCATATTGTCATGGCTATTAATGGCCTTATCAGCAGCTCATGCATTAGCTGCCCTCAAACATCACTTTATAAATAAAGATCGCACGCTTAAACGTATGCTAAAAGTCGACAACGTCAATTAACGCACAATACTTAAATAACTCTATATCAGGGATCTTATGAAAAATTTATTATTAGCTAGTACTCTTACCGCTGCAACACTGTTCTCAGGATTCACTTATGCAGACGACTACAACATAGACAGAGAAGGCACTCACGCCTCTATTATCTTTAAAATTAAACATTTAGGTTATAGCTGGCTGACAGGTCGCTTTAATGATTTTGATGGCAAGTTTAGCTACGATCAAGAAACTGCCGATGCATCAAAGATAAATGTGGTCATCCAAACAGCGAGTCTTGACTCTAACCATGCTGAACGTGATAAACATCTAAAAGGTGAAGAATTTTTAGATGTTAGCCAATATCCTACTTCAACTTTTACCAGTACAAAATACATGGCCATTGATGACAATAGTGGCACGCTAACTGGTGAATTCACATTGCACGGTGTGACTAAAACAATTAGCTTTCCTATCGAAAAAATTGGTGAGGGTACTGATCCATGGGGTGGTTACCGAGCTGGATTCAGCGGTAAAACCACACTAAAACTTACTGACTATGGCATCGATTACAATTTGGGCCCTGCATCAACACATGTAGATCTTGAGCTTTTTATTGAAGGTGTTCGCCAGTAATTTATACCCAAACTTACCTCAGAACGTCTTCAATTAAGTCGTTCTGAGGAGGATCGACCTAATAATTTCAATCAAGGAGATACATATGCCTCCATTAAAACTTAATGATATACAACAAGCCGAGTTCTCTGTGGGGTCAGCAGAAAGGGTGAGACAAGTAGAACGCATTGTTAATGGCATTGAATCAACGGATGGTGATGGTGTTCAACTAACTCGCGTTATCGGTTCTCATGAGTTGTCGATGCTTGATCCTTTTTTGCTGTTTGATGCCTTTGAATCTAATGAAGCGCAGGATTATATCGGTGGGTTTCCTAGCCATCCTCATCGAGGCTTTGAGACTGTGACCTACTTACTAGCCGGTCGTATGCGTCATAAAGATAGTGAAGGCCGTGAAGGTGTTATTGAGCCTGGTGGTGTGCAGTGGATGACGGCGGGACGTGGCATTATTCATTCAGAAATGCCTGAGCAAGAAAATGGTTTATTACATGGCTTTCAATTATGGGTGAATTTACCAGCAAAAGACAAGATGACGGCACCAGCATATCAAGAGTTCGCTGCTGATAAGGTTACGCTGGAACAGCATGACAATAGCACTGAGATTCGTGTCATTGCCGGCAAGACTAATAATGGTGCTACAGGCCCTGTCGAGAATAATTATGTAAACCCGCTTTATATGGAGGTGTTTTTACCTGCAGGCCAAGTGTTTGAACAAACCGTTGATGATAATGACAATGCTTTTATCTATGTTATTGAGGGTGGACTAGCTGTTAGCAATCAGCCAGAGATAATTAAAAAGCATCAATTAGCCGTGATGAGCAAGGGCAATATCGTTCATTTACAAGCAAATGAGAATACACGTTTCATGTTTGCATCTGCACAGCCTTTGAATGAGCCTGTTGCTCGCGGAGGGCCATTTGTAATGAATACCAAAGAGGAGATAGAACAAGCATTTATTGATTTTAGAAGAGTGTAAATCGTTAAGGATAGCATTATGACCAAACCAACTGTAGTCGATAACAAGCCTGTAGGTGTTGATTTTGAAAAAGGCAAAGAATATTATTTTTGCACTTGCGGGCAATCGGCAAGCCAGCCATATTGTGATGGTAAACATTCGACCGTATAAGCCATTGTGGCTTACCGAATATATTATTTAATATAATAACTAGTTATAAAGGTATGTGGGTGTTTACTTACAATAAAAAAGACCGAGTTGATTGATCAACTTAGCCTTTTAGTTTCTTCGACATGCACAGCTTACAAGGACTACATTTCATACAACCAGTAAAAACTAAAGCCTGGTACGACTAAGGTGTTTTTAAATATTTCTGGGCGTTGACCCGTGTATAAATCAACCAACTGCCCATAATGCGGTGCCCCCCAAGAGACCAGTGAATCTAGATCTAAATTCTGTGATTTACCATCAAAGTTAGCAACGACTAAAACTCTTTCACTTACCCTATTAATGTCATAGCGTTCAAAAACAAATAAATGTGGGTTTTCCACTTCGATCAAATCACGATTATTAAAGTCAGCAAAGATCCCTGTCTCTTTATGGACCGCAATCATGCGTTTTAATGCGGTGAATATGGAATATTCAACAGTACCGCTGGTGTGGCGTAATTCTGCTTTTTCCCAATCAATAACATGACGATGCACCCAGCGTGAGTCACTTGCTTTAATAGGATCATTGACATAGGAATTATCGTTAATAGTCCCTATTTCATCACCATAATAGAGTAATGGAATACCGCCAAACGACAAAATCATACTGTGAAACAATAATATTAGTTTTATCGAACTTTCAGTGGCGACCGGATCGCCTGTTTCAATAGCGTATTGCAGACCGACTAGTGATGCTAAGGTTCCAGATATTCTAGCATCACCAGTTTTTTCATTTTCCCCAAATAATACGCCGCGCGCATGTGAATCCTCAAATTTACCAGAGTAATAATCAATCAGAAACTTGCGATGATTAGCCGGCTCATAGCCCGCCAAGGCGATGTCTTTATCATCAAAACCTAAGCCGATATCATCATGACAACGTGCATAATTTAGCCATGTTGCACGTTCAAGTTTAACGGGGACATTTTTAATGCCTTGATTCAGTAATTTAGCATTTTTGGTAGCGACGGCATCCCATAATAGAGCCATATAGGTTGCGTTATAGGCTATTTCACACTCTTTGGCGATAATGGCATCTTCACCAAAATACTTGGTTACCTCAAGTGGCGCGACTATAGCCTCTGCAATAAATAACACACCTGGCGCAACTACTTGGCAACAATCTTTCAATAATTGCAGGATTAAATGTGCTTCACGTTCATTCTGGCAGGTGCTCCCTATTTTCTTCCATAAAAACGCTACTGCATCGAGACGAAGAATATCTGTCCCCTTATTAGCCCAGTACAAAATAACATCGAGCATTTCAATGAAAACGGCAGGGTTACTATAGTTTAGATCCCACTGATAATTATTGAATACGGTCATCACCCAGCGTTGCATTTCCTCGTTCCAAGTAAAATTTCCTGGTGCTGTTTCTGGGAAGACTTCAAGCATATTTTGTTCAAACATATCTGGCACAGTGCGCGAGCCAAATGTGTAGAAATAATCTTGATATTTTTTATCACCCGCACGAGCTTTTTTTGCCCATTCATGTTCATCTGAGGTATGATTCAGTACCACATCGAGCGTTAATAAGATGTCACGTTGTTGCATGTCATCTGAAAGATTTTCTAGGTCTTCCAATGTGCCGACACGTGGATCAATTTTTCTAAAATCACTGACCGCATAACCGCCATCACTTTTGCCTTCTGGGCAACGTAAAATGGGCATTATGTGAACAAGATTTATGCCTAGCTCCTGAAAATAGTGAAGGTTTTCACGCATACCTTTGAGATTACCAGCAAAGCCATTGCAGTATAAGGTCATGCCTACCCATTTTTGGCTCAGAAACCAGTTGTAATCTAATTCTCGTTCGATATCTAGTGTTCTAAGTTTATCTGGGCGACTGATGTATTGTTTAGCCATCGTTTCTACAAGCTGTTGTGCTTGTTCTTCAAAGTCTTCCCGACCGCCATACAATTTTTCAAATAATGAATGAATGGCATAGAAATTAGCTCCCAATCGAGTATAAAAATAACGCAAGTCTTGTTTCGCGATTTTTGGCTCAATTTTATTAAGAATATCGTTGAGTAATGAATGGGATAGCTGTTCGTACATGCCTTTCCTTAATATTTATGTATAGTAGGATTTAGATACTGAAAATAAACGTAAAATGACGTTTACCCTATAAATGCTTTATAAAATCCGGGATCTTTTGACGTTGCCCCACGAATCGATAATGCTTGACTTGCAAACTGCTGTGCTAAGGACAATATGCGAGGGATAGGCCTGCTTGATGCTAAGCCGTGGATATACATTGCCGTAAAAGCATCACCAGCGCCGACAGTATCGATAATATCGGTCACTTTGTCTGGAACACATTCGTGAAATTGTTCGTTTTGGTCGCACACTATGGCACCCGCTTCACCGCGTGTCACAATGAGATGATCTAAACTAAATTTAGTGCGTAGTCTAAGCATATCCTGTTTCATGTCAGCTGAATCATAACCAAGAGCAATAAGCTCATGATGATTTACTTTAGCCCATCGTGCATTATGTAACCAGTGATGAGTCTCTTCTATAGACCACCAAGGCTCACGAAAGTTAACATCGAGAAAAACAGATAAATTTGATCGGGAGGATAACTCTGCCAGTGTTTGACGGGATACGTCATTTCGTAATGCTAGCGTTCCGTGATAGAGCAGAGCCTCACTCGTCCATTGACTCGCTTCCTCATCAACTTCAATGAAGTCATAGGCAACATTGGGCGCTATGTTGTAGCTTGGCTCGTTATCAATAATCTTCACATCTACTCGCCCCGTTGGATGTTCATCATCAACTTGGATTGAGCTTAAATTCATTCCCCAATCAGACATCGCTTCAATAATGGTGTCGCCGAGATCATCATTGCCAACACGAGACAGAAAACGAACATCATCTTTTAATGCCTGTAAATGCCAAGCAATATTGAAAGGTGCACCGCCCAATACCTGTTCATTGGACGAAAAACAATCAAACAATGCTTCACCAAAAATCAATAGTTTAGTCTGCCCCATCATTATTTTTCCTTAATATTAAGCATATCTCGAAATTGTGGCGCGTAATGCCATACACCCTGTAAAACACCGGCAGAATAATTACCATCTATATTAAAATCAGTGCTGTTAGCGATATAAAGTGCTTGTGAATTACTGTTTTCTAATGCTAATTGCTGTGCTTCAACTTTAATGTCATTTGAGGCATTAGCGACCAAAACCGCATTAATTTGACTGGTTAAAACGGGGAGGTCATTTCCACTATCTCCTGCAAAAATGACTTCTTCATGTGCATATTTGAGTTTTTTTTGTAAAAATTCTATAGCATGTAACTTGGTGGCATGACGAGGTAATACGTCAATTAAACCGGTATTTTTAGGCTCATCAAGACTCCAA
Source organism: Pseudomonadota bacterium (assembly GCA_030576275.1). GTDB lineage: Bacteria > Pseudomonadota > Gammaproteobacteria > Nitrosococcales > Methylophagaceae. Next base: position 183,311 of record JALIBN010000012.1, read on the forward strand.
ATAATACTCACATCAATATCGACTTCTGCTAACGCACTTTCCATCCGACGTATGATCGCTTGGTTATCAATATAAAGAGGTAAGTAATAACTTAATTTATGGGTATTTTGCTTACGACTTTCTTGCAAAATTAACTCGCTAATAGGGGCAAGCACCTGTTTTATATCTTCTGGAGTTTTCCCCTTCCAATCTTTTTCAATTTCGACTCGCCATTCAGGCATTTCTAGCCATTTATTTTCGACCATTTGATAAATTTTTGTACCCACATCACTAATTACATAGCTGGGTTCTGGCAATGTATAGTTATAGATTGCATCCTTTACGAGCTCTATGTGGCGACCAGTGACATAGGCTAACGTTACGCCAGCAACTGAACAAAACTGACTAAATAGTTTACGAGCATCAGGATTTTCGGGCTGAAAACCATTTGGAACAACAGTGCGATCCATATCTGTACATAGCAATAATTGTGGTAAATTCATAATATAGATCGTTAATCCTGAGATTCTTTGGTTTTATTAAAAAAGTCGTAATACTCTAAGGCTTCTAAAATACCCTCAGCATAAGCTTTACTCGCAAAATAGATGTGTTCTAAATCTATTAATTGTGACAATTCTTCATGATGACGATTGGCTACTACAGCAGCCAGCGTCTTGCCACGCATCATGTCTTCATCTGCGCCCGAACCACCAGCAACAAATACATGCTCAAGTGGAATTTGCCAACGATCTGCCACATAACGAAGTGCCATCCCTTTTGATGCCCGTAGCGGTGTGATATCAAGGTATTGTCCAAAGGCTACTTGAATATGTACCGCTTGTTCTTCTTTGTGCAACATGCTTTTCATATCTTCAATATCCGCTACCTGGGGGTCAATAAAATAGCTTAATTTAAAACGACTCTGCTCAGACTTAGGTTGCCTTTTTAAACCAGGATAATCATCTAATAACCGTCTGATAGCATGAGGTGACCATAAATGATCAATATGCTTGTTCCAAGCCATGTCCGGGGTTAATTTAGGGGCGTAGTAAATTTCTGTACCCGCACTAGTAATCAATATATCGGGTTCTGGTATCTTATGTTTTTTCAGTAGTTTTAACGCGATATCAAATCGCCTGCCGGTCGCAACAGCAAATTTAACCATCTTACGATTCTGGCGTAGCAATATGATCAGGCGTTGCAATGCTTCATCATTACCGTCATCGCCAATCAAATTCAGATCGAGATCGGTGATTACAATATACTCATTTTTGTGAGATGAACGGCGAGTTACTGGCTGACGAATTAAATATTCTGAACGTTGAGCTATCGGCATAATGATTCTAAGATACCTTTTTACGTGGGCATCCCATGAATAATGCTGTTTCACACCTTTCAAACCTTTATCGACTAAGTCCTGCCAGTGTTCCTTGTCTTGAAGTAATGACAATAGGGCCTCTGTAATGGTAGAACTTTCCAAAGGATCGATCAAATAGCCATTTTCACAGTTACCGATAATATCTCTTGGCCCGCCATCTTCTGTTGCAACCAGTGGTAAGCCAGATGCAGCGGCTTCGATTAACGTTAAGCCAAACGGCTCAGTTAAAGCGGGATTAACAAATACCCCCCCCGATGCGGCTGCAATACGATAAATCAATGACACTTGACTACGCCGATGATGCTTGGGCATCGTCACTTTGCCGTAAAGGTCATATCGATCAATGGCCACTAATAAAGTATGAAATACTTCTTGTGCACCCTCTTCAAGATCATCAATATCATCACGGTTGCCAGCAATTATGACTAAATTAGCTAATGATTGTAATATCTTTGATTGGCCAAAAGCTTCTATTAGAGCGCCTATGTTTTTACGCATATCAGGCCGAGATAAAGCTAAAATAATCGGCTTGTTCGGTTCGATTAAATGCTCGGTTAATTCAGTAAATAATGGCGAATCAAGCTCTTGACCACTAGGCGGTGTGAATTGTTTGAGGTTAGTACCTGGTGGAACTACGCGCATCTGATCAGGTTGGTAGTGATCATAGATTTCATACTGTTCTTCGATTTCTTGATGTGTACTGGTAATGACTCGTTCTGCCGTTGCTAGCGTTAACTCTTCAGCTTCAATGCGTCGCGACATGTGATAGATGCGTTCTACTTGTTCAGCCGTTAAGCCGCTCGCTAACAAACGACTTCTTTTCACTCTACCTAGCGAATGTCCGGTATGAATCAGTGGTACGCCAAGCAAATTAGCGAGATGTACACCGACAATGCCGCCATCAGCATAGTGGCTGTGAATGATATCGGGAAATTTGCCAGCATTACGCATAAAATCGGTAACGTTATCGGAAAAGATATCGAGATAATCCCATAACTGTTCTTTTGGGATATATTGGTCAGGGCCAGCATCAATTCGAATAATGCGTAATTTATCGGTGATAATTTCGACGGGTTTGCCATAATCATCATCGACCAGATCATCAACTACACGGCGTGTAAACAAATCAACACGTGCCACATTTGGCTCTAAAGCCAGTGCTTGAGCAAGTTCAAGCACATAGAGTGTTTGTCCGCCAGTATCCGCATCGCGGCCTAATTCTAGATCATGACCACGTATTAAGCCATGAATACTGAGCAATGCAATATACAACTTACCTGATTCTTCGCGCATATTCTTGTTACCAAATGAGGTGAATGAGCATGTTTCACGGAGTCTCGTACTACTTTAGGATAACAGGATCTGCCCTGCTTCTGCTTGAACAATCGGCAAAAAGGCCACTTTTTCTTCTCATTCCTATGGCGTTACCCATCCCTTAATAACGCTATACGATCGCAAATAATTGATAGGCTTTAGATTAGTGTTGATCGGCGGTTTTTACTACAAAACAGCTTTGTTTGTTATTTTTTAACTGCTGACATAGTTTGCTCGCGTCATTCTGGTTATTAAACGCCCCTAACTGTAATCGGTAAAACTCCGGTTTGGTTGAATTATGCTCTGGTTGAGTGATGGTTGATATCTGTTGTGACAGTAGTTTAGGGAATTTTTCAGTGAGCTCAATTAATACCATAGCAGCCTGTTGTTTATGTTTAAATGCACCAATTTGCACGCGGAATTCTAGTTTATTCACTACGTGTTTTTGTGGAATTAGGGTATTAACTTTGTGCTGTTGCTTAAAAGCAGTCGTTAAGCTGTCGGCAAGACTAAGTTGCTCAGCACTGAGCTTACTTTTGAGTTGACTTATTTTGAGGCTTGCTTGAGGGTGAAGTTGTTCACTTGCTAATGTGAGCCATGAGTATGCAGTGACCTTATCTTGGGCCACACCTTGACCATTACATAGCATGTCACCAATCATCCATTGGGCATGAGCATCGCCTTTTTCTGCCGCTTTCTGAAGCCAATAAAAGGCATCTTTCTCTTGTTGCTGGATCGCGGAATTGGCCGCTTTCTTTTGCCTAAAGGCATTAGTTAAGCTGTCAGCAAGATCGAGTTGCTTAGCGCTCAGTGCAGTTTTAAGCTTTGTTTGGTCGTGGATTGCTTGTGGATGTTGTTGCTCGCTTGCTAGTGTGAGCCATGAGTAGGCCGCGATACTATCTTGGCTTACACCTTGGCCATTAAATAGCATGATGCCAGTCATCCATTGCGCAGGGGCATTATCATTTTCTGCCGCTTTCTGAAGCCAAGAAAAGGCATTTTCCTCTTGATCGGGTCCTAACTTGCCAGAATAATACATCGTGCCTAAATTGAGTTGAGCAAGTGGATGATTTTTTTTGGCCGCTTTTAAATAATACGATTGGGCTGCTGGGTAGCTTATCTTAACCCCCTGACCCAAACGATATAATTGGCCTAAGTTATATTCAGCATCGGCATCACCTTGTTGTGCTCCGCGATTCCAAGCATTGAGAGCCGCTTGATAGTCCTGTTGTTGATAGGCAGTGATACCGACCTCAAGATCACCTGCAAGATTAGGTAAGCTTGTTAACCCAAATAATAGAGCAATGACCAGACGGCTTAAAATAGGTGGTGTTAAACGCATGATCATGAAAACGGACAGCTAAGCTTCATATAACGAATCATTCCAATAAAGATTTTAGTCTTACTACAATCAAAGAGGTTGTCTTATCTATGTTGCACGGCAACGATAACTTTTGCCCATGCTTTTTGAACATTATCTTTTAGATGCGTTAATTCATCATTACTTTCTTTGTTAGGGAAAGCAATTAAGAGCATTTCTATGCCAATAGAAATATAATTGGCACTGGTCATCAGCAATAAGGACATGTCTCCTATCTTTTGAACAATGGCATTTATACCAATAATTTCATCGCCATAATCATCAAAAATAAGATCTGTTTCTATTGAATGTATGCTGGAATGTACTGATTGACCAAGTAATGGATAAGTGGTGCGATAGTCATTAAGCATTCCCGCCATATCTGCTTTCATATAGACTTTGAAATCCTCTCGATTGAGATCTTCAGCATTGGCAATAAGCTTATCTAAATCTTCGATTTCCTCTTGGGTATAGGTTGCAGTTGTTTTTTGTTGTTCTCTGATCTGAACCAGTAGTTGTAACCTTTGGTCATCATCACCGAAGATCAATGCATCAAACAAATCGTCATTCTTATGGAATGCGACTAGATCAAATAAGGTTTCTAGCATGCAACGTAGCATGATCTCTACTTGGTGCACCATTCCTCTTTCAGCCATAAGGATCATTGCTTGGTAGTGAGATAACATTCGCTGGAAATAGAGCATGATATACACTTCTTTGCGGTTATCTGGATGAACCACGGCTTTATTTAATGCAGAATGGGCCAATACATTTAGATCATTACAAATGGTGAAATATTGAGAATTTATCACCTCTAAGGCTATATGATTTGTGCTACTTTCATCGGATAAAAAACCAACGTCATTGAATTTGAATTTATTTCTAGCCATTCAAATTAGCTCCTTTTATAGTTTAAAATAATCGCTTTAGTTGCGTGCTATTTATATCTGGCTATCTTCATTAGAGAGAGTGGAAGCTGTTAAAAGTTAGGAGACTCGCAGAGTCTCAATAACAAGATACTACTTTTTAAGGACTCAATTTATCTTACTAAAAATTCTGTAGCGAGTGACTTATTTCTATAAAAAAGGGCTAATTGCCTCAACGACAGAAGGCACACATTCCCTACCCAACGAGAGGATCCTAGATTCATCACCCTGCCTATATTTACCTGTTTGGACTAAGCAGGCTCGTAATCCCGCTTTGAGTGCCCCTTCCACATCGGCTTCAGCGTCATCGCCAATCATAAATACCTCTTCTGGCACACAGTCTACAGAATTAACCGCTGCCATAAAAACTCTGGGGCTGGTTTACTCATAATTTGAGCTTCAACACTAGCTGCATATTCTAACGCTTGTATGAATGGTCCCGCATCTAAACATAATTTGCCAGCACTATTGAGGTATCGGTATCGGTATCGGTTACGGCCAATGCCAATAAGCGGCGCACCTTCAACAAGCAATTCAAAAGCGCTATTAAGACGGTTGTAATCAAAGGATTCTGCAGCATCCGCGACCACGACAGCATTTGGCTCTAACTGATCAAATTCAGCGAATTCTGGTTCCAGATCTGGATGTATTAAGCAGTAAGGCCTGAGCTTGTTTATCTGCAAGAAATGTTTAATGGCACTAGGTGCAGTAAAAACTTGAGAATCATTTATAGCAAATCCCATCTTTTGCAGGGTAGTTAAAATCATCGCTTCTGTTGAGCGAGAACTATTTGTAACAAATCTTAATGGTATTCCAGAGTACTGCAATTGATTTATCGCATCGACAGCTCCCCTGACCGGAGCTTTATCATCATAGAGTACACCGCTGATATCAAACAAAATTGCTTTAATCATTGCCAAGCTCCTCTATTGGAAACTTTAGGTTTTAGTATGCTCCAATCTAGCAAAAAAAGCATTTTCTAGAAAGAGTTGTTTGCCTATATTTATGAGGAAGGTGACAGAAAATAGAAGAGAATTTCTCCGCTAGCGTAGCGTTACTGTTCAGCAACTTTGGCTGAAGAACTTCCAAATTGACCAATTATGATACCTAGTCCTGCAATGATGGCCGCGCCTATGCAAACACCTGTCCATCCAAAATCTTGATAAAGATTTACTGACAGCCACGATCCCAATGCACCACCAATAAAATAGCAGGTCATATAGCCGGCATTAAGACGATTACGGATTTCAGAACGCAGTGCATAAATCACATTTTGATTACTGACATGAACAAGTTGCACCGCCAGATCAAGTAATAATACGCCAGCTAATAGTGCAACCAGTGAGACTTGGCCAAAATACAGTGGAATCCAGCTGAGTAATAAAGTCAACAAGCCCAGACGAGTCCCTAGCTCGCCCTTGCCAGCATCAGCAAAACGTCCAGCCCATGAGGCGGCCATGACACCTGCTACACCAGCCAAACCAAATAAACCAATCACCGCATCAGAGTATTCATAAGGTGGTTTTGATAGTAAAAATGATAATGGTGTCCAGAACATGCTGAATAGTGCAAATGAGATCAAGCCAAGCAAGGCGCGATGTCTGAGGATGGGCTCCTCAACAAACAAGACAAGGACTGAGATCAACAGTTGTTTGTAGCTCATTACGCTATCAGCGCGGTAACGTGGCAATGCATTAGTCAGAGCGATGGCAACAATAAACATAGCAAGCGCCGCTATCCAGTAAACAAACCGCCAGTCCACCAATGTTGATAAACCACCTGCTACGACTCTGGCCAATAGAATACCTAGTAGTAAGCCACCCATTAGGATGCCTATTACTCGACCACGTTGATCAGGGGCGGCCAAGGTGGCGGCAAAAGGCACCAGTACTTGTGCCACAACAGAGCCTATGGCGGTAAGTGCTGTGCCAAATAAAATCCAAGACAGGTTAGGTGCAAAGCCACTGATAATTAATCCTATTGTAGCTAGCATCAGCATGATAAAAATCAACCGTCTTCGTTCTAAAATATCTGCCAGTGGCACTAATAGAATTAAACCCAAGCCATAACTTAATTGTGCGGTGGTAACGATAGAGCCTGCGCTAGCTTGTGTTAATCCAAATTCTGCTGCGATAGTGT
>JALIBN010000012.1:190506-248362 GCA_030576275.1 Pseudomonadota bacterium
GATAGTGTTATTACAACAGAAAATGAAGAAACAAAAAACCGGAGAAATGTCATGTTAATAGGTGTGCCTAAAGAGATTAAGAATAATGAGTACCGTGTTGGCATGACACCAGGGGGGGTGCGCGAGTTAGTGAATGCTGGGCATCAGGTGCTGGTAGAGCATGATGCCGGTGCAGGTATCGGGTTAGCAGATACGGATTATCAACAAGCGGGCGCAATAATTGTGGCATTAGCCTGCGATATTTTTGCTCAAGCTGACATGATTGTAAAAGTGAAAGAGCCACAATTAGTAGAGCGTGCAATGCTGAGACCCTATCAAATTTTATTTACCTATTTGCATTTAGCTCCAGATCAACAACAAACCAAAGCGCTGGTGGAATCGGGTGCCATTTGCATCGCTTATGAAACTGTTACCGACAACGTTGGTGGTTTGCCACTATTAGCACCCATGAGTGAGGTCGCTGGCAGAATGGCTGTGCAAGTTGGTGCACATGCCTTAGAAAAAACTCAAGGTGGCTTGGGTATTTTATTAGGCGGCGTACCCGGCGTTACCCCAGCAAAAGTTATAATCTTGGGCGGTGGAGTTGCTGGCCTCAATGCCGCTAGAATGGCGATGGGTTTAGGTGCCGATGTCACGGTTATTGATAAATCCTTAGCTCGACTTAAAATACTGGATGAACAGTTTGGCCCGCGCTTAAAAACGCTTTATTCAACCACAGATACGATTGAGCAAGTCTTAAATGATGCTGATCTTATCATTGGAGCGGTGTTAGTAGCAGGCCGAACAGCCCCTAAATTAGTGACAAAGGCCATGTTAGCTAACTTGAAGCCTGGTTCGGTATTAGTCGATATAGCAATTGATCAAGGCGGTTGTTTTGAAACATCAAAGCCCACTACTCATGATGATCCGACTTATGTTGTTGATGATATTATTCATTATTGTGTGGCTAATATGCCTGGCGGCGTCGCCCGGACCTCGACCTTTGCATTAACCAATGCAACCTTACCGTTTGTTATTGAATTGGCCAATAAAGGTATACAACAAAGCTTGCAAGAAAATCGACACTTACGGGCTGGTGTTAATATTTTTCAGCATCACGTTACTTATCAGGCTGTTGCTGAGGCCCATGGCTATGTTCATACTGCACTTGAATCACTGATAAGCTGAGCATTGTTATGCCAAATACGCGGCCATGCATTTTGTCAAAGCTAAGCTTATGTTGTCAGATTCCTGCCATTTGACTTGGATTGATAAAGTGCTGCATCTGCTTTTTGAATCAGTTCACGAAGTAACTTCTCATCTTGAAGCTGACTGGTACCAAGACTAATGGTAAAAGGTACTGACACTTTGTCATCTGAAAATATTGTATTTTCGATATAAGTTCGAATCTTCTCACAAAGCTCGACTGAGCCAGATAAGTCTGTTTCAGGTAATAATATTATAAATTCTTCACCTCCAAAATGAGCAAAAATATCACTTTCCCGAATCAGTCCATTTATCGAGTGCACGAGATGAATTAAGATTTCATCACCAATAATATGACCATAGGTATCATTGATGTGTTTGAAATTATCAATGTCGATCATGATTAGTGATAAAGGTTGTTTAGTTCGCTTTGCAATAGCAAGTATTTGTTGTGAAAGTTCAAAAAATGAGCGTCTATTTCTGATCTTGGTAAGAGGATCATGCCTAGATAATGTTTTGAACTCTTGATAATGCCGATGTAGTGTCTTTAACATTAAAATCAAGTAACCTACAAAGCTAATGCTTGCAACCGATAAACTGATAAATATATTAGTAAATAACTGATCTATTTCTTCGTTGACCTTGTTGATAGAACGCTTTGTTCGTTGGTTTAGCATCATCATAAATTCATCAATCGGTAGCATGATGGAGTGTTTTACTTGCAGGTATTTTTCTGAATACAGTAGTTCAATGGCTAATTGCTGGTTACGTACGCCTTGAATTGTGTATTGGCCATTTTCATCAATAAATACACCATCCATTGCTTTGAAGGCTTGTTCTTCAAAATGCGCAAGAAAATTTGAGTGCTTTACTGACAAGGCAAGTTTTTTATACTCATCATCACTAAACGGGAGTTGTTCCATCGATTCTTGTAATGATTTTTTTGACTCTGGTGGGTGCGATAATGATCGGCTTGGCTCAGTCAAGTCCCAATAGATTTGCTCATAGTTTTTGGGTCGGTTTGCTTGACCATTACGAATGGCTAAAACGTTATGATAATTATCTTTATAGCGTTGATCACCAGTAACAACGAACATTCTGGCAAATTTTGTTAAATCATCGGAACCTTGTCTTAATTCATCAGCTTTTAGAAACATTTCGTGTCGATTAGATTCAATATTTTTTAGTTCAATATTTAAGTCTTTTAATGAGCCTATGTATAGCCATAATAATGCCGTAATCCCTAATATAAAAATAGCGATAATAGAGAAGATGAATTTTAGGTTTGTGCTCATTAAGTTTATATCTTATGTGATGACCAATAACTTACACCATTTTCTTATATTATAATGCTCTAATGAATTGCTATGTTATTAATAACCAGCTGTAACTGGCGGTTATATTGTCACCAAAGATTCATAAGGCCTGCCTATCAACTAGTTGCCGAGTAGGTACAAGCCGACCCACCGTTTTAAATATTATGAGCATCATTAGTGGAGATGAGTCAGCAAATCAGGTCAAAGCACGTTAATTTATTCTTTGTAACAGCCTTAACTCCAAACACTTCTAGAACTATCCTTAGTGTCATTCAACATGAAATACGTCGCCACAAAATAAGGCGTGGCTGGAAGTACATTAGTCAGTTAGACATTTCATTGTCAAAGACGTTATCTTAAATTAGCGAATAGAACTTTCTATAAAAATTTATGTCTTAAATTTCTATTCTACAACAAGGCGAGTCAAAATGAACCGATTATTAGCTGTCATATTTTTATCAATTTCGTCCCAAGCATTTGCATTAGAGAATTGTCCAGACTACCTCAATTACGATCTACCTAAATTACATTCAAAAGAAACCGTTAATATTTGTGAAGTGGCTGCAGGTAAACCATTATTAGTGATCAATACTGCTAGTCATTGTGGTTATACAAAACAATTTGAAGGATTAGAAGCGCTACATCAAAAATACAAAGACCAAGGGCTGTTCGTTGTTGGCTTTGCAAGCAACGATTTTAATCAAGAAGCCAAATCTGAAGAAGAGGCGGCAAAAGTCTGTCGTCAGAATTTTGGTGTTTCATTCACCATGGTGGCTCCGAGTTTTGTTAAAGGCGCTAGAGCTAATCCTGTGTTCGAGGTCATCAACCAACAGTCACAAGAACCGGGTTGGAATTTCAACAAATACCTCATCAATAAAGATGGTCAGGTAGTGAAACATTTCTCGAGCCAAATTAAACCAAATTCAGAAGAACTAACAAAAGCAATTGAAGCGCTGATTTAATGGTGTATAAGAACTAAACAGTTATTTTGCACGTCCCTAAGGCCTGATCGGAAAGTGTCAGGCTTTTTTATGCCCAATCTCTAGCTAATGTCCCTCGCATGATGAAAACGTATAAGGCAGTAGCGCCAAATATAGCCCCCGATATGAATGCTAGTGTATTTGAAATTGATAATGCTGACCAAGCTCCTGCACCCATGTATATGTATGGTAGAGCATTATATGAAAATTGCAGTAACATAATTTTAACATCCATTGCCTAGATTAGGCTTGGCGTTACTCTTAGTAATGGAAAGTAGCAGCATTATTCAAGGTAAACGGTTAGTCAATGCTAATTGTTGTTTACTTGGTAGGTTTTTGCTGGTCAATTAACGCCATGACCAGATTTGAAGCATACCTCACAAAAAAGCCTCAACACTAAAATCAATGCTGAGGCTCTGCTGTGTATGGTGGTAGGGGGATGGCCCTCCTATTCTTTGTAGATGCCACAATTAAATCGAAAGTCATCTACTAGAATGGTATATGTTGTTTTCTCATGTGTTGTACCCGTTAATGGATTAGGCCAGATATAATCAACCGAACCTCCATCGTTGCCAATTTGCATTATCTCTCTTCCAAAGAATTTCCCATTTTCATCTTTCAACTCCATTGTATCCGTGCCTACAAATTCTATATTGGCGCCATGGGCAACAACCAGACCGTTCTTATCATAAACAAAAACATATAGCTGGCCTCGACTAAGTTTTCCATTGGGATTGTTGATTTCAGTAAAGGTTTTCTCTTTCCCATTGGCCTTGTAGAAATCGACGGCCTCATTTATAAGTTGTTTTGCTTCCTCTGGAGTAGCTGCGATAGTAGTAAAAGAAGAAAATAGGAATGTAAGATATAGGAAAGTTGTTGCAATTTTTCTTAACATTTTTAGTACCTTTATTTTAGGAGAGTTCAACAAGTATTATTGAGGTGATCATGTATATCACTGAAAATAATATATGTTATTAAATTTATATCGTCAAGATTACTATGGGTCATCGATTATTATCGGAGAGTTGCAATATATTACTTTTACCTTTTACTTATTTTGTGGCGCAAGATCGACCATTCTTGAGGTTCGATTAGATACTTTTTTCTATTTCGGTTGCAAGTGGGGTGCTTTTATTAAAGTAGTAGACAAAAAAGACCACTTTAATTCAAAGAGTTTGATTTATAAGGGCTTGAACCTTGAGAAAAAGGGTCGTGAATAACAGCTGTCACATACTCATGCATCACTAAACTAAAGAGAAGTCACGTGTAAATTTCATTGCTCAGCATGGAAATTCAAAATTCGACCGTAATCGAAGCTGATTAATTACCCTCTTATACATCACTGCACTAAGCTGAAGCAATATAATGGGTTTCCCAAAGTGAACGGCGAACTATAAGCCGAAACCTAGTGCAAATGCCCCTCTTTTTCAGCTATCAAAATTTAACCCTGAGGCATGGTTGCTAACGCTTGTAGCCCCTGAATTTAGCTAATTAAGTCAGAATCGTTACCGGTACGGCGAAAATGCTAAAAGTTTTAAGCGTTGATGTTAATTAGACACCTAAAGAAAGCCATTATCAAAATAAATAGCGCTGGTGCTGATTATCTGGCTTTGTGCTCAATTGGTTCTATCGTCTTTGTCAGGCAAAGCTTTGTTTTCGGCGCTCAGAGCTGTTGCTACGATGCTCTTTAGCATTATAAACACCTGTCATTACGAGACTTGGGTATCGACGGTCACTCCCAGAGCGGCGATCGTCATGATGAAGGTAGCTACACGTACATGTTGGATTAGTACATCCATGGATAGGCAGCGCAGTAATTTCACTCGGTAAAAATCTTTTCCCTTCGAGCCTACTCACGGGGCCACACGCTTGTGAGCAAAGATGAATGCTCGTGCCATGATATTTTTTTGCTTGGGGCTTGGCAGAGGATGTACTTTTATGATTCTGAACTAAACGGGTATTAGAATGGCGATGCAACCAGTACAAAACAATGCAGAGTAATACCAGAATAAATAAAAATAATAAGTTTTCCATGATTCCTTACTCCTTTTCAAGTAGGGAAGGATCACATTATAATGATGTGAATAACAAAGTTAGGGATTAATAGACTAAGGCTTTAACTTGTTATCTTAATATACTCCAATTTTTATTTGATGTAACCCCACACATGAATTATCGTTAAAGGGTTTTCAACCGCACACAAAATTATTCATAGTACCTGGACAAATACGATATTAAAATTGCTTATCCCTCAGGCCAAAATTCAAAACAACATCATTAAATCTTAGAGTAGATCAACTCATCAAAGCATATAGTGCTGCTAATGGGACGAGATCTCACCGTATTGGCACGTTAGCGCCGAATTTTTCATTTAGTATTTCAAGTAGCATTTAACCGATGGTTAACAGCTTTTCAGTGCGTCACTTAAATGGAAGCTCTGATTTACTCAACAATTACAGATGCTTATGACATAAAAAAGCCTCAGTAGACTTAGCTACTGAGGCTTTTTAGGAGCTTTTTGTAATCTTAAATTTTAACGATTGCAGATGTACATTGTCACTTCAAAGCCGAAACGCATATCTGAATACTCTGGTTTAGTCCACATAGTGATCACCTCCTCTTTTGAATGAATGTTGTTTACGACTCATATATTACATAACACATATCAATAAAAGTATCGGGTATTTGCTTGATTGGAGTCAGGATTTTTCTGAGACATCTCTTGGCCCTGCTTTCTTTGAAAAAGGTGCCAGTGGGTACGCCATGAGCAATAGATATTATCAAGCCACCCCCATCACTATAACTATTATACTGAACTAGCAACCATGACTAGATAACATACCAATGTAGCGCACAGCCCTGTTTCTAGTAGGAACTTACTCATATCATCTCCAATACATTTAAGATACGGTGATGTTTCGTGGAGGTTGTTGCTGCTAAACCATGTTTTGTGTATGTTGCGCAAGGTTGATTATTCTCAATCATTCTTAAGGTGCGAATAGATGGTTTTTTAATAGTGGTTGCAAGTGAGTTGCACAGCTAAAGTAATAGGCAAAAAAAAGACCTACATTTAACTGTAAGTCTTTTATTTATATGGTGGGCCTACAAGGACTTGAACCTTGGACAAAGGGATTATGAGTCCCCTGCTCTAACCAACTGAGCTATAGGCCCGAAACTTTCTAGTTATCGGTATCTAAGAAGCTACGTAATTGATCCGAACGTGTCGGATGACGTAGTTTACGTAGTGCTTTTGCTTCTATTTGACGAATACGTTCACGTGTTACGTCAAATTGTTTACCTACTTCTTCTAAGGTATGGTCTGTATTCATGTCGATACCAAAACGCATCCGTAGTACTTTTGCTTCTCGTTCGGTAAGGCCGCTGAGTATACCTTGTGTTGCTTCTCTTAGGCCTTCAATCATGGCCGAATCTTGTGGAGACATTACATTGGTATCTTCAACAAAGTCACCTAAATGTGAATCTTCATCATCACCTATCGGTGTTTCCATTGAAATTGGTTCTTTCGAAATTTTAAGTACTTTACGTACTTTATCTTCCGGCATTTCTACCCGTTCTGCTAATTCTTGTGGTGTTGGCTCACGCCCCATTTCCTGTAACATTTGTCGCGCAATTCGATTCAGTTTGTTGATCGTTTCGATCATATGTACTGGAATACGAATTGTGCGCGCTTGATCAGCAATTGAACGCGTAATTGCTTGACGTATCCACCATGTAGCATAGGTAGAAAATTTATAACCACGTTGATATTCAAACTTATCAACAGCCTTCATCAAGCCGATATTACCTTCTTGGATCAGGTCGAGGAACTGTAAACCGCGGTTAGTATATTTTTTCGCAATCGAGATGACAAGTCGTAAATTCGCTTCAACCATTTCTTTTTTGGCACGACGTGCTTTTGCTTCAGAAATAGTCATTTGACGGCTGATTTCTTTGATCTCAGGAATTTCCATTCCACGATCTAAAGATACTTCGGCCAGCTTTGTTTGCGCATTGATGATTTGATCAAGATTTTTCTTGATGGTTGAAGAGTAGTGCTTTTTGGCTCGGATATGTTTATCTGTCCATTCAAGGTTAGTTTCATTACCCATGAATGATTCGATAAAATCACGGCGTTCCATTCTTGCTTCTTCAACGATGATTTTGCTAATCGTACGTTCTTGTTTGCGAATGATCGCAACGGTGTCACGCATTAAGCTATTCAGAAGAATCAGTGTTTTGGGCGTAAGCTTGAATTCCATAAACAGATCAGTGACTAGAGCATTGGCTGTTTCAAGCTCATTGTCTGTCGCTTTTTCTGCTTGGCTCACTGCCTCACGAAGTGCGGTGAAGTGTTCTTTGGCTTCTTCAGGATCTACACCAACGGCTGATTCGTCTTCATCATCGTCATCCGTGTTTTCTTTTGCTGGAGGTCCGGCAACGACTGGTTCAGGATTAAGATCTTCAGGTAATATAAAGCCTTTAATCACCTCATTTAGACGCATTTCGCCAGCTTCGACGGCTTCGTACAAGCTAAGAAACTTTTTAATGCACGGTGGATATGTCGTCAGCATTAATAGACTTTCGCGAAGGCCAGCTTCAATGCGTTTTGCAATGACAATTTCGCCTTCACGGGTCAATAACTCTACCGATCCCATTTCACGCATGTACATACGCACAGGATCAGTGGTGCGACCGAATTCACCATCTGAACTAGACAATACTGCGGCGGCTTCATCAGCAGAAACATCATCATTGTTGGTGGCAGCTTCAGCTAAGCGTTCCATCTCATCGGTATCCATGCCATCTTCATGGACCATAATACCGAGATCACTGAACATGCCGATGATGTCTTCGATTTGATCTGCGTCAACCAAGTTTTCGGGTAAGTGATCGTTTATCTCACCATAAGTGAGGTATCCGCGTTCTTTCCCAAGTGTGATTAGCGCTTTAATTCGTGACTGTTGATCTTTCATTCGACCTCTATTTTCGTCAGATGCATTGCTGCATGTAGCCGGACATTATAACGCAACCCTTTAATATTGCACAGCATTATGTATGCAAAAAGTTGTGTTTAATGGTATTGGTTTCGTATTTCTGCCTTCTCTTCATCGGTTAATTGACTCGGATGTTTAAGTTCTAAATAAGCTTTTCTTTGTTCAACAGCTTGTTTTTGCAACTGTTGTACAATACCTACTAACTCATGTTTTAACTCTATAGCGGTTAACGGTAAAATTTGTTGAGCCAAGCGTTGTAAATGTTCCGCGGAATCTGTACCACGTGATCGCTCTAATAGTGCTGCAGTATTAAGATGGGGATTTTGATGCAAAGTTTCAAGTATTTGCACTAAAATTTTTATTCCAGGTAACTCTAATGTCGCTATTTTGTCAAAAGGACCTAGGTCTTGCTGAAGTTTTGGATGTTGCAATAACAGTGTAATGGCCATCCTTACCGGCGAAATGGCATTATTAGCAGACGATGAGGCTTTTTTATAGATTGGTCTCTGTCTAGTTTCTGGTGGTTTTTCTAAATGCTTGTGTAACACTGATGTACTTGTTTGCGCTCTATCGGCTAATTGCTGTTCGAGCATGTCACGATAAACGCCCGTTGGAATATGACGTAGATAGGGCTTTGCAATTTCTACTAATCGCGAACGACCATCCATTGAGCTAATATCAACCCTACTTTCTAAGGAAGCAAAGAAGAAATCAGAATAATCCTGGGCTTTTGCCACCAAATTATTAAATTCCACAGCCCCTTGTTGACGAATTAAGCTGTCTGGATCTTCGCCATCCGGTAAAAACATGAATTTTAGCTGATGGTTACCACCTAAAAGAGGTAATGCATTCTCTGCGGCCCGCCATGCCGCTTCTCTACCTGCGCGATCGCCATCAAAACAAAATACTACTTCGGGCGTGCTACGAAGGAGTTGGCGCAAATGTTCTGGTGTAGTTGCGGTGCCTAATGTAGCAACGGCGTTCGTTACGTCATGTTCTGCCAAGGCGATGACATCCATATAGCCTTCCACAATGATGATGCGTTCTAGCTTGCGGTGGGCTTTACGTGCCTGAAATAAGCCATAAAGTTCATTTCCTTTATGAAAAATCGGTGTTTCTGGCGAATTTAAATATTTTGGGGCGCTATCATCTAAAACGCGTCCGCCGAAGCCAATTACTCTTCCACGCCGATCTCGTATTGGGAACATGATGCGTTTACGAAAACGATCGTAGGTTCGCCCATTATCATTACTACTTAACAAGCCAGCTTCATCGAGTTGCTGACGGGCTTGTTGTGAAGTACCAAAGGTTTTTAGTACATTATCCCAGCCATCAGGTGCTATTCCAATATTAAATTGGTCAATAATTTTTGCTGATAGTCCACGACGCTCTAGATAGCTTATAAATTCAGCTTTTTGTGGGTGATTATGAAGTTGATGAACATAATACTGGCTGACTTTATCCAATAACTCGTAGAGATTTTGTTTGGCGGGAGTGTTTGATAAGGTTTGTGTCGTTGGCACGGTCATACCGACGAGATCAGCTAGTTCGTGGATGGACTCAGGAAAACTCATTTGGTCGTATTCCATCAAAAAGCCAATAGCAGTACCGTGAGCACCACAACCAAAACAATGATAAAACTGTTTGTCAGGACTGACAGTAAATGATGGGGATTTTTCGTTATGGAATGGACAACAGGCGGTAAGGTTTTTACCTGCTTTTTTTAGGGGTACACGCGGATCAATAACATCGACTATATCAACGCGAGTTAATAGGTCATCAATAAATTGTGTAGGTATTTGGCCGGCCATGACAGATGTCTATGGCCAAGTTAAATTTTTAGTAGCATGCTTATCTGCTTTACGCAGAAAGCGCCGCCTTAACAAGGCCACTTACAGCACCCATATCAGCACGCCCTTGAAGTTTAGGGCGTAAAATATTCATTACGGCACCCATATCTCGAGCACTAGCAGCGCTAGATTCGGTAATAGCGGCTTGTATCGCGTCAGCAATTTCTTGTTCAGTCATTGCTGTCGGCATGAACTCTTCAATGATCGCGAGTTCTGCAATTTCTATTGCTGCTAAATCATCGCGTCCAGCGGCCTGAAATTGGCTTAATGAATCTCGGCGTTGCTTACACATTTTTGTCAGGATCGTGATAATGCCTTCATCATCAAGATCTTTACGGTTATCAACTTCAAACTGCTTAATTGCCGCTGTAATTTGACGTAATGTCGCAAGGCGCTCTTTTTCTTTAGCGCGCATCGCGTCTTTAACGTTATCGGTGATCGTAAGCTTTAATGGGCTTGATTCAGCTGGCATGATAATCGTTTTTTAGTACATGCGAACGCGGCGGGCGCTTTCACGTGATACTTTCTTTTGATGACGTTTAACGGCTGCAGCTGCAGCGCGTTTGCGTACAGTTGTTGGTTTTTCATAAGCTTCACGAGCACGCGCATCTGTAACTGTGCCGGCTTTTTCACACGCGCGCTTGAAGCGACGTAGAGCGATATCAAATGGTTCGTTTTCTTTTAAACGTACTGATGGCATTAATAATTCCTAAACATATTTAGATGGAAGAACCGGCAATTGTACGAAATTCCGAAAGGAAAGCAAAGAGTTGAATCAAATTTATTTTAAAAAAGGCATAATAATGACCTTTATGACGAGCAGAGACGGACAAAATTATGCGAGTATTAGGCATTGAATCATCTTGTGATGAAACAGGTATTGCGCTCTATGATAGCGAAAAAGGCTTATTAGCTCATGCTTTATATAGCCAAATAGCGCTTCATGCTGAATATGGTGGTGTGGTGCCTGAATTGGCTTCTCGTGATCATATTCGTAAAACATTACCGCTAATTAACGAAGTCTTAGCCCAAGCTAAGTTAACTCGTGCTGATATCGACGCGGTGGCGTATACCGCAGGACCGGGTTTGGTTGGTGCATTATTGGTCGGTTCAGCGATTGGACGCAGTATTGCTTGGGCATTAGGTGTGCCGGCCTTAGCCATCAATCATATGGAAGGGCATTTGTTATCGCCACTGTTAGAAGATAATCCTCCTGCATTCCCGTTTGTATCGTTACTGGTGTCTGGTGGGCATACATTATTGATCGATGTTCAGGGTGTTGGCCAATATGAATTATTAGGTGAATCTATTGACGACGCCGTAGGTGAAGCCTTTGATAAAACAGCTAAAATGCTGGGGCTTAGTTACCCAGGTGGGCCTATTTTGGCGGCCCTAGCCGAGCAAGGTATCGTTGATAAATACACGTTTCCGCGGCCGATGACTAATCGACCAGGATTGGACTTTAGTTTTAGTGGTTTAAAAACATTTGCGATGAATACTTGGCGTGATAGTGCACAAACTGACCAAGATCAAGCTGATGTTGCGCTAGCTTTCCAAACTGCGGCAGTAGAAACTCTGGCCATAAAATGTAAACGCGCTCTAAAACAAACTGGACGTCGAACATTAGTTGTTGCCGGTGGTGTCAGCGCTAATAAGGCCTTGCGAACACGGCTTGATGCTATGCCCAATGCCCATGTCTATTATCCACGCCCAGAGTTTTGTGGTGATAACGGTGCGATGATTGCGTTTGCTGGTGCGATGCGCCAATCAGCGATGACGAAACAAGCTGTGCCGACTTTCTCTGCACGACCTCGTTGGCCTTTAGATGAACTTAGTCCCCCGTATTAATGGCCAGTGGTCTATCACCACATTAAATCGTCAGGAATCTCATAATCTGCATAAGGATCATCGTCATTCGAGATGATTGCTGATTGAATACGAATAACACTGCTTGGCAAACGGGCTTCAATCTTCTCCGCTATTTTGTCGGGAATGAGTAGGTGTCGCTCACCAATAGCTGCGATAGCGAGTTGCCCTAATGTTAACTGTTGCTGTTGTTCGCCAGAAACGTAGATCTTTTTCACCTTGTTCTGGTGAGTAAAATTATAGGCAACATCGGCTTCTTTAGCTATCGCCACGGTATGTTGCAGAATGATCTGTTGGACTTCTGCAACGATAGCTTTATCAGCTCGTTCTGCATCACGCTGTTTATTAAGTTCTAAATCACGTATTTTTTTGTCGTGTCTTTCTTTTGCCAACTGTTGTGGGTCAACTAGCGTTTGCGAGTCTACTTTTTTGCCAGATTTGACGGCTTGGCGTGCTTTGTTGCCATCTTTGCGTTGTTGATGTTGAACTTTTTTAGATTTTTGTTTATCAACGACGCCGATTTTGAGTAATTGATCTTGTAGTGAGCCAGCCATAGTGGTCTTGTTACCTTATTTAGATTTACTTTCTTCGCCAGCGAATAATCGCTGAATGTTGCCACGATGGCGAATCAATAGCATCACCGCCATCACTAAAATTATCCAGCGAGCATTGACACTGTCTATCAGCCATAAGCTGTAAACGGGAGCTAACGCTGAGGCGATAATAGCGGATAGTGATGAGATACGACTTACCAAAAATACTATCAGCCAACTGAGCAATATAATGCCAGCAAGTGTGGGAGATAAAGCCAAAAACCCACCTAATGCAGTGGCTACACCTTTACCACCTTTAAAGCCAAAAAATACTGGGTATAAATGGCCAAGAAATGCCGCAAAGGCGGTCGCTGCTAGCCAAGTGATATCTAAATCAAGATAGCGGGCAATAACAACAGGCAAGACACCTTTAAGCACATCAACAACTAACACTGTTGCCGCAAGTTTTTTACCACCAAAGCGTAATACATTGGTTGCACCGGGATTTCCTGAACCTTGAGAGCGAGGATCGGGGAGGCCGGCTAATTTACATAAGACGATTGCACTGGATAATGAGCCTATTAAATATGCGGCCACGAGTACAATCAGCGGTAAAGAAAGTGTTTCTAGCATGATATGATGCACCTTTATGATTTACAGCATTATAAGGCTGTTGGCAGTTATTTCTACCCCTATACACTTTAAGACATAGAGCATAATGGATAAAATTTTTCTTAACGACCTCAAAATAGACACAATTATCGGTATTTATGACTGGGAACGTGAAACATTACAAACGCTGGGTTTTGATTTGGAGATGGATTGGGATATCACTAAAGCCGCCGCTAGCGATGATATCGCTGACACCCTAGATTACGGCGCTATTGCTCAAAGTATTGTCAGTTTTGTTGAGGCAAGCCGTTATCAACTGATTGAAGCGTTGGCTGAAGATGTATGTACTCTTTTGTTAACAAATTATCCTATGCCCAAGGTTAAATTAACGCTGAGTAAACCCGTTGCACTCCATGGCCAAAATCTAGCAAAAATTGTTATTGAACGCTCCAAAAAATGAATGAAAGTCATTCGGGGTACTTATTGGGGATCGGTAGTAATATTGAACCACAAGCTAATATCGCCAAAATTATTCAATTATTGTTACAGCAGCTTCCTTGTTTATCGCTAAGTCGCGTGCTTAAAATACCCCCAATTGGTATGAATAGTCGGCGAGACTTTCTTAATGTTGTGGTGTTTATTGAAACCGATATGGCGGAAACTGAGCTCAAGACGATTTGTAATGACATAGAAATAGCATTGGGTAGAGATCGCAGCGATCCAGCTCGAAAAATAAAAGACAGGACAGCCGATCTAGATATTCTGACTAAAGTGATATTTCCTGATGATGGCAACCGCCTAGTCAGCAGTATTACCGATGAATATTTTCTTTATCCTTTATTAGAAGAAATCAATGCTTACCTGTCAAACGGAGACTACTTATCACAACAAGTTGGTGAAACAATTACTGTAGATGATTTAACGTTTGGACAAACGGCGACCACCATCAACAGGGATGCTAGCGCCGGTAATGAACGGATTATCCAATAAGCTCTTCACAGCAAGATAAACCGGTTCTGCACCACCTTCCTTAGCTAATAAGGTTTCATCTAGCATTTGTTGGCGTACCGCTACAGAATGTTGTTCGGTAAATAAAACGGGGCCTGGCGCTACTGCATTGACTTTTATTAAGGGCGCAAATTTTTTGGCAAGTGCTAACGTCATATTGTGAAGACCCGCTTTAGTCGTCCCATAAATATCAAAACGTGGAGTTGGGTTTTCTACATTAATATCAGTGATGTGGATAATATCGGCAGGATTCTCATGCTCACCGACCAATAATGGCGACAAACCTTGGTTTATTAGAAATGGCGCCATCATATGTACATTAAAAAATTGTTCATATTGTTGCGCCGCCTCGGTTAAATCTTCAGAGGTTGCTTCAAAAGATGAGGCATTGTGAATCAATGCTCGAAAGCTACTACTCTGTTTTTTTAATGCATCAACAAACAATAAAATTGCCTGACTATTACTAAGAGAGGCCTGTATTGTGGCTATGCCTATATCGTGTAAAGCTTGGATCTCTGCCGTATGCGTACGATAATGGGCGAGTACGGTATAACCTTCCTGATGTAAGCGCAGGGCAAGATGATGACCGATTCGACGACCGGCTCCAGTGACTAAGATTGCATTTTCTAACACGTGAACTCCCATGACTTTAACGACTAGCCTAACTGTTACAGATACTATTGCACAACAACATAGTGAACAACTGATGACACTTATTAAACTAAAGATAAGCGAAGCGGGTGGTAAGATTAGCTTTGCTGATTATATGCAGTTATGTCTTTATGCTCCGGGTTTAGGTTATTACAGTGCGGGTAGCCATAAGATTGGCTACGGCGGTGACTTTACTACTGCACCAGAAATATCCCCATTATTTTCACGAAGCTTGGCCCATCAGCTGATTGATGTATTACGCCAACTCGACCAAGGTAATATTTTAGAATTTGGTGCAGGCAGTGGCAAAATGGCTGTAGATATTTTACGCGAATTATACCTTAAACAAAGCCTTCCCCAGCAATATTATATTATAGAAGCGAGTGCTGACTTACGTCAAAGACAGCAACAGACAATACATCATGCTATTCCTCATCTCGAATATAAGGTGGTTTGGCTAGATAGCCTACCCTCTGATTTTAATGGCGTAGTTTTAGCCAATGAGGTTTGTGATGCGATGCCAGTACATAGGCTACATTTTACCAATGGACTTAATTACGAGCTTTATATCGTCAATAATAACGATGAATTACAGTGGTGTGATGAGGAGATATCTCGATCGGACCTTATCGACAAGATCATTGAAATTAAATCATTCATCGATGATACGGATTATTTCACCGAAGTAAATTTGGCTGCACAAGCGTGGCTTACTAGTCTGGCAGACAATTTACAGCATGGTGCTATTTTTGTTATTGATTACGGCTATCCACAAGCGATTTATTATCATCCTCAGCGTAGCAATGGCACTTTGATGTGTTATTACCAACAACAAGGCCACGACAACCCACTAATTTTACCTGGGTTACAGGATATCACCGCACATGTTGACTTCACTTCACTGGCACAAATTGCTGTGGATAATGGCCTCGATGTTGCTGGCTTTCAATCACAGGCTGATTTTTTACTTGCTGCTGGAATTACTGAGTTAACATCATTTAACGAACATGATGATGCGTTTCTTATGCTGCAGCATGCGACGGAAATTAAACGATTGACCTTACCCACAGAAATGGGTGAAACATTTAAAGTGTTAACGCTGACTAAAAATCTTGATCATTTGTTACCGCGGATACAATTGGGCGACCGGCGCTACAACTTATAATTAGCAACAAAAAAGGGAGCGTAAGCTCCCTTTTAAGTCTATCTAAAGTTAAGTCTAACGCTTAGCTTTTAAGTCTTCAATTTCTTTTTTCAAACGATCAATCTCACCGCTCATATCAAACAATATTTCTTTCATATTGCCGACGTCTTGACGTAAGTTGCCGTTTTCTTGTTTGTTACGAGCAATATCTTCCAATAATTCAGGGCTAACAGTACCATCAGCACCTGTTTTACGTTCTTTTGCTGTTGCCAACACAGTCGCGATATCAATGACTAACCAATCACTACGCTCTTTTCCTGTCTCAGGATCAAGGTAAAATGATTGGCCTGAATCTAATGCAACACGTGTTGCTAGGTCGGAATCACTTTTACGCGTTCCTGGTACTAATGGGTTGATCCGGCGATCAATTTCTTGGCCTGTCGCAAGATCTTTCTCTCTGTAGAGATCATGAATTAGTCCAAAAATGATATTTAAACGACCATCGCTCATAAAGACTCGGCCAGTGTTCGTTTTGCGTTCTTGTGCTATCAAGCCTTTGAAAGAACCAATACTGACAAAATTCACATCTTCATTGGGTGCCGCTTGACTTAAACCACTCGAAATTGCGGTGCTTAATATTTGTAATTCACTTGCAGAAAACAATGGGTTTTCAGACGAAGTAAATCCACTGCGTTCATTGACATACATCGCCCCTAATACGGTGCGAAGTTCATCACTACTGATTGATGCGGGATGCTCATTTGAAATGCCACTACTTACGTCACGGTTTACAATTTTGACATATTGCAGGTTTGTTTCCCATAAGGTGCGACCCTCTTGGCCCATTAAAATATCAGCATCGGTGGCAGGTTTATCCGCAGATAGCATGCCACAGCCGGCTAAGCCGCCCGTTAATGCTATGCTGACAGCGATAATACCGCTTAATTTAACAATAGTGCGCATACGGTTTTCCTTATTAGTTATTCGGTATCTGAGTAGGAGGGTTGGTTTCAGACTTTTGTTCTCTACAAAGTAATTCTTGTACTGATTCACGCGGATCGTACCCTTCAAACAGTATTTTGCATACCTGTTCAACAATGGGCATTTCAATACCTGCTTGTCGGGCGCGAATTAATACTTCTCGCGCAGCATACATACCTTCAACTGTCTTCCCTACTTCAGCAACAGCTTGTTCAACATTTAAGCCGCGGCCTATAGCAAGGCCAAGCTGGCGGTTACGACTTTGATTGTCGGTACAGGTCAAAATTAAATCACCAATACCTGATAAGCCAAACATGGTTTCGGTTCTTGCCCCTAAACTGGCTGCGAACCGTAAAATCTCTGCCATACCGCGGGTAATTAAAGCTGCGCGGGCATTAGCGCCATATCCTAAGCCATCCGAAATACCGGCACTAATCGCCAATACATTCTTAACCGTGCCACCAATTTGAACGCCTAATACATCATTAGAGGTGTATACGCGTAGAGTAGGACTATGCAACGCCGATGCTAATGCTTGATTAAAATCAGCATTAGGAGAGGCGACAGTAATTGCTGTCGGCAAATCTTTTGCCACCTCAGCGGCAAAAGATGGACCTGAAATAACAGCTAAAGGATGTGATTCACCTAATATTTCTTGGGCAGTGTCATATAAAAAACGACCCGTTTCAGGTGTTAAACCTTTAGTTGCCCAACTTAGCGGCGTACCATCTGCAATCAACGGTTTTATTTTATGCAACATTTCGCTGAATGCTGTGCTGGGTACAGAGACCAAAATATGTTTGGCTGATTTTAGTGCCAGTTCAAAATCAATGCACACTTTCAAACTATCTGGAAAGGCTAACCCAGGTAAATAGCGTTCGTTAGTATGAGTTGCCTGCATGGAGGTTAACTGTTGTGTATCACGACCCCACAACAGCACCTCATGACCATTCCTAGCAATTGCAATTGCTAAAGCTGTGCCCCATGCACCAGCGCCAATTACCAGCGTGGGAAACAATTGACTAGCAACTTTTGACACGGCTTATAACCTAAAGGGTTAGTGCGTTGTTGCTGTTTCAGTAGCCGCGGCTTGCTGTTTGGCTTGCTCAATTTGATTCATGTACAAAGCATCAAAGTTAACGGGTGCAAGAACTAATTGTGGAAAGCCACCTTTAATCACGATGTCTGAAATTACTTCACGAGCAAACGGGAATAAAGTATTTGGGCAGTAGCTTCCTACTAATGGTCCCATCTCTTGATCAGAGTAACCCGTTAATGAGAATACGCCAGACTGTTTTACTTCAGCCAAAAATGCCACTTTATCGCCTACTTTTGCTGTAACAGTTACTGTTAGAGTGATTTCATGATTGTCTTCATCAATACGCTTATATTCATTACCCAACTGCAAATCTAGTGTTGGTTTCCACTCTTCACGAAAAATCTCCGGTGTGTTTGGCGTTTCAAAAGAGATATCTTTTGTGTAAATTTTTTGAATTACAAAGCGTGCAGCTTGTTGTTCTGTTGATGCGTTTTCTTCAGCCATGATTGGTTCCTTAACCTTATTTATTATTTAAGACTGGACTAACAAACTATCCAGACGTTTAGAGTTATTGATAGCCACTAAATCAGTGTAACCACCGATGGACTCGTCATTTATAAAAATTTGCGGCACCGTACGTTGCCGACTTTTTTTCATCATTTCTTGCCGTTTCGTTGGATCTAAATCAACGCGAATTTCTGTATAAGCCACACCTTTTCGATCCAAGAGTTGCTTCGCCATCACGCAAAAAGGACAAGAAATAGAGGAATATATTTCAATTTTAGCCACGTTTTAGTTACCTAATGATTGTGAATTAATTAACTGAATAAGGGTAATTTTCCATCTTTCCAAGCATTTAAACCGCCTGTTAATACATAAATATTGGAAAACCCTTTGCCACGAAGTTGCTTGGCAGCGGTGCGCGCACGCTGACCACTGGCACAGATCAAAATAATCGGTTGTGCAGGATCTTTCAGTTTTGCAATACTTGCTTCAAGTGTCGATAGCGGAAGACTCATCGATTCAGCAATATGTTCTTTTTTAAACTCGGCTGTTTCTCTAATATCTAAAAAGATACCATTACGTTGATTAACTATTTGGATTGCCTCCGCCGTGCCTAATGGGTTGATGCCTGATATTTTGCGACTTAAAGCATCAGACAAAATCAATGCTACCAATACTACAAAGAGCGAGACCAACAGCCAGTGATTAACAATAAAGCTACCTACATTTTCCATATTAAACCTTTAATT
The DNA here is from genome assembly GCA_030576275.1 of Pseudomonadota bacterium. Taxonomy (GTDB): domain Bacteria; phylum Pseudomonadota; class Gammaproteobacteria; order Nitrosococcales; family Methylophagaceae. The sequence continues at coordinate 209,919 of JALIBN010000012.1, forward strand.
ACTGCCCGCTAGAGCAAAATACATCGCGCATCATTTCAATAAGTTTTAATGTACGCTCATCTTTAACACGATAATAAATACGATTTGCATCACGTCGTGATGCAAGAATATCTTTATCTCTTAATTTTGCTAAATGTTGTGAGACGTTACTTTGTGTTGTGCCCACATGATCAACAATGTCTTGAACTGCTAACTCTTGTTCACCGACTGCGCATAGAATCTTCAAACGCAAAGGGTGCGACATCGCTTTTAAAGCAAACGCTGCACGTTCGATATCGCTATCATGTTGGATAAGATCAACGTTTTCGACTAAAGCCACAAATATTACTCAGTAGTTGAGTGACTGCAATTAGTCACAAAAGGCCATATAATACACTCGATTTTCAATGATTTGCATGTATTCCATAGAATATGACTGCTAAACGGTAGTTTTCAGGTTAAAAGGACAACGGTATGAGCCACCCACATCGCCCACTCGCGCTAATTATTTTAGATGGTTGGGGTTATAGTGAAGATCCAAAATATAATGCGATCCTTGCCGCTAATACACCGGTGTGGGATAGCTTATGGCAGGATTATCCGCATACATTAATTAGTGCCTCAGGCGCTGGCGTGGGTTTGCCAGGTAATCAAATGGGCAATTCAGAAGTGGGGCATATGAATTTGGGTGCCGGGCGAGTAGTGTATCAAGAATTTACACGTATTAGTCGCGCTATTGATACAGGTTCATTTTTCACCAACCGCACATTAACTGATGCGGTAGAGCTTGCGCAGAAAAATGACAAAGCTGTTCATATATTAGGACTGTTATCTGCAGGTGGCGTTCATAGTCATGAAGAGCACCTCCATGCAATGGTTGAACTTGCACTTAAACGCGGTGTAAAAAAAGTATATGTTCATGCCTTTTTAGACGGCCGTGATACGCCGCCAAAAAGTGCACAAAGTTCAATTGACGGCCTCGAGGAAAAATTTCAACAATTGGGTGGTGGTCAAATTGCTTCGGTAATAGGTCGTTTTTATGCGCTTGATCGTGATCAGCGTTGGAAGCGGGTTGCTAAAGCATACGATCTTATTACCGAGGGACAAGGTGCATTTCATGCCACTGATGCCAGTACTGCTTTGCAGATGGCCTATGACCGTGATGAAACAGATGAGTTTGTGCAAGCAACGACAATTGGTAATAAACCTGTTTTAGTTGAAGATGACGATGTCATTGTATTTATGAACTTTCGGTCTGATCGTGCACGGGAATTAACGGAAAGTTTTATCGACGCCGATTTTGATGGTTTTAATCGCCAACGTAAAATCAAGCTGGCATCATTTGTAACGCTGACTGAATATAAAAAAGACTTTGATGTGCCTGTCGCCTTTCCTGCTGAAAAGTTAAATAACGTGCTGGGTGCCCATCTTTCGTCTTTAGGTTTACGGCAGTTACGGATTGCGGAAACCGAAAAATATGCCCATGTTACGTTTTTCTTTAATGGCGGGCGTGATAAACCCTTCGAAGGTGAAGAACGAATTTTAGTGCCATCACCGAATGTGACTACCTATGATCAACAACCAGCAATGTGCGCTCCAGAAGTAGCTGAACGACTTGTTAAAGCTATTCATAGCAATAAATTTGATGTCATTATTTGTAATTTTGCTAATGCTGATATGGTTGGACATACCGGTGATTTTGATGCCGCAGTGAAGGCCGTAGAGGCATTAGATAATTGTCTTGGGCGAGTGTGGTCAGCCCTAAAAGAGGCGGGTGGCGAGATGCTTGTCACCGCTGATCATGGTAATGCTGAGTTGATGCGTGATGACAGTACGGGTCAAGCACATACTGCTCATACCAGTAATCCGGTGCCGCTCATTTATGCTGGCCGCGAAGGCCAATGTGTTGATCATGGCACCTTGGCTGATATTGCGCCAACAATGCTAAATTTGATGGATTTACCTATTCCGGCTGAAATGAGTAAACATTTGCTTGTTGCTCTGAAATCGGTCAAATAGATTTAGTGTGGCTTGCGGTGCTCATTAGGTTTTATTTATTTGTCGTGCTACTGACGAGTTGTTCGTGGGCAAATGCCGATAAAGCAATCGCGCCAGCTCAAGAGTTAAAAGCAGTTAAAACAGAAATTCAATCATTAAGTGATGACGTCAACTTAAATAAAGCATCAAAAGAAAGCTTATTTAAACAGTTAAAACAACAAAGTCGAGATGTTGCTGATCTCAATAAAGAGCTGAATGTACTCGGACAAAAAATGAATAAGCTATCGGTCGAGTTAAGCCAATTAGCCTTGAAACAGCAAGAGCAACATAAAACGCATGGTGAACAGTTAGAAGCACTTAATCAGCAAATACGCGCGGCTTTCATTAATGGTCAGCCGAGCGTAATAAAAGTCGTGTTGAATCAAGAAAGTCCGGCGACCTTGTCTCGTAGTACTATTTATTATCGTTATTTTCATCAAGCGCGCCAACAACAGCTCAGCAAAATAACTGAAACATTACAAAACTTATCCGAAGATCAAAAAATGCTGTTTGCAGCTCAAAAGAAGCAGCAACAATTCTATGCTGAACAAGAATCAAAACGAGCAACACTTAGGGTGAAGGCTAAACAACGTGAAGCGACGCTTACGGTACTAGATAAAAAAATTACCAGCCAAGATTCACGTTTGCAGTTACTTCGCGAACAAGAGTTGTCTCTGCAGGCTTTATTGAAGTCATTAAACAACCCTAAAAAGTCGGATATTAGCACGCCAAAAAGACAGGGTGTTCTGGCATATTCTAAGCCCAAAAACCAGCAAGCTTTCGCTAAAAATGTTGGCGGACTAGTCTGGCCAGTCAAAGGGAAACTACTGGCACACTATGGTAGTCCAAGAAATCTTGGTAAACTCACATGGCAAGGTATTATGATCGCGGCTTCATCAGGGGACAATGTTGTTGCTGCAGCGACTGGTCGAGTTGTCTTTGCTGATTGGTTGCGAGGATTTGGCCTATTATTAATTATTGATCATGGCGATCAATACATGTCGTTATATGGAAATAATGAATCGCTACTTAAGCAGGTCGGTGAGCAAGTGAAAGCGGGCGACCTGATTGCCCAAAGTGGTGAAAATGATGTACGCCAACAGGCTGGTTTATATTTCGAAATTAGATACAAAGGTAGCCCAACCAACCCAATGAAATGGTTGAGGACACAAAGTTAAAGTGCATTAATTTAAGGAAAAAAAATGAGTTTTTTGAAACGTGATTTTGGGTTAATAGCTGCTGGCATCACCATCGGTGCAAGTTTGATTTTTGGCCAAATGGTCTTTGCAGAAAAAGTCGATACCAAACCTGACTTACCCTTAGATGAACTTCGTGCATTTTCTGAAATATTTGGCCGCATAAAAAATAATTATGTTGAACCGGTAGAAGATAAAGAATTATTGCAAAATGCTATTCGCGGCATGTTGGCCGGCTTGGATCCACATTCAGCCTATCTTGACCTCAAAGACTTCAAAGAGTTGCGTGAAGGTACCTCAGGCGAATTTGGTGGCTTGGGTATTGAAGTCACGATGGAAGATGGCTTTGTAAAAGTTGTCTCACCTATAGATGATACGCCAGCAGCTCTAGGGGGTGTGTTAGCCGGAGATTTAATTATTCGCCTGGATGATACGCCTGTTAAAGGTATATCACTGAACGATGCGGTAGATATAATGAGGGGCAAACCTGGTAGTAAGTTGTTACTTACTATTATTCGAGAAGGTGCTGACAAGCCGATAAAAATCGAGCTGACCCGCGCGATTATTAAAGTAAAAAGTGTAAAACAAAAAACGTTGGAAGCAGGCTATGGGTATATTCGAATTAGTACCTTTGCAGATCGCACGGGCGCAAGTTTAAAAGAAGCTATCAGCGCATTAAAAGTTGAGAATGATGGTGATTTAAAAGGTCTTGTACTCGACTTACGTAACAACCCAGGCGGTTTACTTGACGCTGCTGTCGAAGTATCAGATGCCTTTATTACCAAAGGCTTGATTGTTTACACCGAAGGTCGCATCAAAGATTCCTCAGAAAAATTTATTGCGAAACCTGATGATTACTTAAAAGGTGCGCCGCTAGTGGTGTTAGTAAATGGTGGTTCGGCATCGGCATCGGAAATCGTAGCGGGAGCATTACAAGATCATAAACGTGCTGTTATTCTTGGCACCAAAACGTTTGGTAAAGGCTCAGTACAAACAGTAATGCCATTAACCAACGATACTGCGGTCAAAATGACTACTGCCCGTTATTACACGCCATCAGGACGCTCTATTCAGGCTGAAGGTATCGTGCCTGACATCACAATGGCAACGGTCAAAATCTCAAATGGTGATGACAATAACTTTGCATTACTACGTGAACAAGATTTAACAAAACACCTTGATAATCCTAATGCTGCAACTGAAAAGCCAGTAACTGAAAAGGCTACAGACAATGCGGATGAAGATACAACGCCCTTAGCTGTAAAAGACTATGCATTATCAGAAGCCTTAAACCTACTAAAAGGAATTAATATTTTGAACCCTAGACCATAGGAATTTTATTATGCCAATTGTACTTATCCCGTTAGCTAACGGGTGTGAAGAACTAGAAGCTGTCACATTAATCGACTTGCTTCGACGTGCTGATTTCACTGTACTCACGGCAAGTTTAACTGAGCAACATCAAGTGTTGGGTAGCCGCGGCGTTCGAATCGTCGCGGATGTAACGCTTGAAGATGTAATGTACGATGATCTTGATATGATGATCTTACCTGGTGGCATTGCTGGCGCAACTCACCTTAATGAAGATTCGAGAATTCATGCGATTCTAAAACGATTAATTCAATCTGAAAAAGCGATTGCCGCGATTTGTGCCGCACCATTGGTTTTAGCCCATGCAGGCTTACTGAATGGTAAAACGATAACTTGCTATCCCGATGCATTACTCGCTAGCGATTGGCTTGAAGTTACTTTGAGTGATGATCCTATCGTTATTGATGGCAATATTTTAACGTCCAAAGGACCTGGAACGGCAATGGATTTCGCTTTGGCTATTATTGAATATTTAAGCAATAAAACTATGCGAGATAAGGTTGAAGCCGGTTTAGCTCGCTCTGTTTTATGATAGCCATTTTAGGATAATCCATGTCTTCGATGAATTTATCTGATCTTTCTATTTTGCTAATTGAGCCTTCAGCGATGCAACGTAAGGTTATCTTGACGCATTTAATAGAAGAAGGAGTCAGTAAGATAGATGGTGTCGAAACGGGCGAAGTGGCCCTAGACCTGTTAAAAAATTATGCCCCTGACCTTATTATTAGCGCGATGTATCTGCCGGATATGACGGCGACGGAGTTATTGAGCACTATTCGGACAACTGAATCCCTCAAAGAGATCAACTTCATGCTGGTATCTAGTGAAACAAGTTTCAAAGCACTGGATCCAATTCGCCAAGCGGGAGTTGTCGCTATATTACCCAAACCATTTAATCACAGTGATTTACGGCGTGCTTTGCGGACAACGGTAGATTATATAGACCCAGAAGAAATGGAGCTTGAAAACTACGACATTACGGAGTTAACCGTATTGTTAGTGGATGACAGTATAACGGCCAGGAATCACCTTAAACGTGTTCTGAATAGTCTTGGTATTCAAAATATTCACACCGCAAGTAATGGCGTTGAAGCAGTACAAATTTTGAGCAGTGCTGAATTTGATCTCATTGTGACCGATTTAAATATGCCTGAAATGGATGGCCAACAACTGACCCAATTTGTTCGTAATGAAATGGGTAATTCTTATGTTCCTATTTTGATGGTAACTAGTGAGGCTGACGAAGCAAGGCTTGGTCATGTGCAACAAGCTGGCGTTTCTGCGATTTGCGACAAGCCATTTGAGCCGCAATCTATCCGTGAAATTCTCTATCGTGTATTGGATGATCGAACTTAAGACTCGTCTTTACGCTGTTTACCTAATTGTACAAAAGCCTGCATATAAGAAACCTCTACGTCACTTTCTCGCATCGCGGCAAATAAGGTTTTAGTTAAGCCTTTTTCCCCTAAACGTATCGTTTTGACAGGTAGTTTTTGACAATACTCATCGGCTAACCAGCCAGGTAAAACGGTTAGGCCACGATTGAGCCCAACCATTTGGACCATTATATCGAGCGATTCTATTGCTTTGGTTTTTGGGTTAATGGCTGCAGGTAATAAAAACTGGGTAAAGATATCAAGTCGATCATGGGCAACGGGGAATGTCAGTAATTTTTCATTACTTAGTTGCTCTGCACTGATGGAGTCATAACTTGCTAAAGGATGTGAATCGGCCACTAATAAGACCAATTCATAGTCAAATAATGGCTCATAAATTATGCCTGGTATGGCCTCCACATCGGGTGTAACTAGCAAATCAACATGATGATTGAGTAAACCTTCTAAGCCAGAAAATTGAAATTTGTTCACGATATCAACATCCATATCAGGCATCGCGATTAAAAAATTAGCTAATATGCCTTTGAGCCATTCATAACAGGGATGACATTCTACGCCCAGGCGTAATACGCCCATTCGTCCTTCACCAAAGGCCTGTAGGGTTTTCTCCGTTTGTTCTAGCACCGGCAATACTTGTCTGGCGACTCGCAGTAATAGTTCTCCGGCTTGAGTAAGACGTAATTGCCGGCCATCACGCTGCCAAAGTGAAACTTCGAGTTTCTTTTCTAAATAGCGGATCTGATGTGATAAGGCTGGTTGGGTTAGAAATAAAGCGTTGGCTGCAGCCGTCAGAGTGCCGTTATCAGCTAAAGATTTAATAATTTTTAAGTGAGATCGTTCAATCATCTATTAGAAATACTTATAAGTTGTATAAAAAACATCATTATTGCTCATGGGTTGTACGCTTTACAATAGTGTTTTTTAAATGCACATGTAAGGACAGCACGATGATTAAGACGCATAGCCTTGGTTTCCCTAGGATAGGAAGCCATAGACAACTTAAATTTGCCTTAGAATCTTATTGGCGAGGGAGCATCAACGAAAATGATTTACAGCAACTTGGTCAAACACTTCGTCAAGCACATTGGCAGTTGCAAGGCGATCTAGATTATTTGCCAGTGGGCGATTTCTCTTTTTATGACCATGTATTGGACACCAGTGCCTTAGTAGGTAATTTGCCGTCACGAAGTGATGCCGATGCCAGTTCACTGGATCGTTATTTTCAGGTTGCCCGTGGTCAATCACATGCGAGTAGTCATTGTCAGCATGTTTCCGCCGGTGAAATGACCAAATGGTTTGATACTAATTATCACTATATCGTTCCAGAATTTGATGCCAAGAGTTCATTTGAATTATATGCTGAGAACTTAACTGCCCAAATTGAACAAGCAAAATTACATCATAAAAACATCAAGCCAGTTATCCTTGGCCCTGTCAGTTATTTATGGTTGGGCAAAACAAAAGATAATAGTGACAAACTACATTTACTTGATGACCTAGTCGCGATTTATGAGCAGTTACTCATTAAATTTTCAGATCATGGTGTGGAATGGGTGCAAATTGATGAACCTATTTTAGTGACGGAATTAGACTCCTCGTGGCAGCAAGCATTCAAACACGCTTATTTTTTGCTCAACAAAGCGCCCGTTAAATTGTTATTAACCAGTTATTTTGGTCAATTAAAGGAAAACTTACACCTAGCCTGTGAATTACCGGTTGCTGGTCTGCAGATTGACGCTATCAATGCCTATGATGAAATTAAGCAAGTCGTAGACTGGTTACCAACGCATAAAATTTTATCGCTGGGAGTGATTAATGGCCGAAATATTTGGAAAACGGATCTTAATTTGACACTAGATTGGCTTGAACCTTTGCAGGCCCGACTAAAAGATAGGTTATGGTTGGCCCCTTCTTGTTCATTACTTCATGTACCAGTTGATCTAGCGTCTGAGGATGCACTTGATCCAGAGATAAAGTCATGGCTAGCTTTTGCAGTACAAAAACTGGCGGAGCTGAATATTGTTGCCACTGCATTAAATGCTGGGCGAGGGCAGGTAGCCGAACAGTTACTGGATAATGCATTGTCTATTCAGTCACGCAAACACTCTCAGCGGGCTCATAAACCTGCAGTGCAGACTCGTCTTACCAGCTTAGATGCTGATATATATCAGCGCCAAAATCCTTATCAGCATCGAGCGAAGCTTCAACAGCAACGTTTTAAGCTTCCGTTATTTCCCACTACAACCATTGGTTCATTTCCACAAACTCCAGAAATTCGCCAAGCTAGAAAGCAATTTCGTTTAGGCGAAATAAATGCTGAACGCTACCAGACGTTCATTCGACAACAAATAAAATTTGCCATAGCAGAGCAAGAGACTATTGGTTTGGATGTATTAGTACATGGCGAAGCTGAACGTAATGATATGGTTGAATATTTTGGCCAGCAACTGGAAGGATATGCCTTTAGTGACTTAGGCTGGGTACAGTCATATGGCTCACGCTGTGTTAAACCGCCAATCATTTTTGGTGATGTCTCACGTGCTAAAGCGATGACTGTTGAAACAGCAGTTTATGCTCAATCTCTAAGTGATAAACCGGTGAAAGGTATGCTTACAGGGCCAGTGACTTTGCTCAACTGGTCATTTGTTCGCGACGACCAGCCCCGTTCTGAAACGTGTTTGCAACTTGCACTTGCGGTACGCGATGAGGTGATTGACTTAGAACAAGCAGGGATCAATATTATTCAGATTGATGAGGCGGCTCTTCGCGAAGGGTTGCCATTACGCCAATCAGAATGGCAGGTATATTTAAATTGGGCGGTTCGTAGTTTCAAAATCAGTGCTAATGGTGTCCGTGACGAAACTCAAATTCATACCCATATGTGTTATTCCGAATTTAACGATATTATCGCGGCCATTGTAGATATGGATGCTGATGTGATTACGATAGAAACATCACGCTCTGACATGGAACTGCTCGATGTATTTAACGAGTTTCACTATCCGTATGAAATTGGACCGGGTGTTTATGACATACATTCACCCAATATTCCGACGGTAGATCAAATTGTGAGCTTGATGAAGAAAGCGGCCGAGCGTGTTCCCGCAGAACGATTATGGGTTAATCCGGACTGTGGCTTGAAAACACGCGCTTGGGCAGAAGTTAAACCAGCATTGACTGCAATGGTCGCCGCGAGTCAATTATTGCGAGAGCAGGCGTCAATAGAATAAACGGCTTAGGCAGTGGTGAGCATCAATGGTTATCACTGCTTTTAATAGCTTGCTGGATCTGTTTCGCTAAATTTATCTGTAAACGCGTTGTACGTTGTCGTTGCATACATAAGGCACTTCGAAAACCTAGATAATCTGCAGCTAGGTGACTTAATACCGTTATATCTTCGAGCCGTAATGCTCCCGCTAAGCCACACAATAAATTATGTTGTTTTGCGGCAGCAACAAATCGTTCTAGCGTCAATAAATCCCAGTGATCTAAAAGATGTTGACCATTTTTTATTGCGGTATCAACCATCACGCCATGAAACCCGCTAGCTTTTAACAATGGTAAATAATCTTCATTGGGTGAGCTATCGGCAAATATGACTGCGATAACAGGTGTTGATAGTTTTTTTAGGGTGTCAGCCAATTCGATGATGCAATGTTGTAAGTTTTCATCAGCAAACAATCCAATCTTTACATAATCGACGCCAGAACTTGCCATCTGGATCATGGCTGGCTTGATCTGTTCAGCTTGCATTGGTAAATCGCCAATCGTGGCACTGGTCATACAACGACCATCTATCATAGTGACAATCTCACTAACAATTGCCACGCTCAATGCGCCTAGAGCACCCTGAGATGGGTTTTTCATGTCTAGAATGTCTGGTAGTACAGGTAGCAGGGCTTCTGCCTCTTCTAGCGATTGGACGCTGGCTAACCATTTACTCATTAAGTTCAATACCTGCATCTTTTATTTTTGCCATTAACCAACCCCAGGCCTCTAATTCGCGTTGCCCAGCGGTTTTGTCGATAGCGATAGTTAAGTATGCAATTTCTTGTTGAATTTTTTCAACAGGTAATATTGTCAACCGACTCACTAATATTGCCGCATCTATGACTGCGCATTGAGCACGATTAAAGCCTCGAAAGGGCGCATGAGTTTGTTCGTAAACTACTGTCCCTTCAAAGCTAGCGCGAGGGCTGTCATCATCAAAGGCCACAATTTCTAACTCACTATGGGCTAAAGCTTGGCTCAAATATTGACCAAGAATTTGTTGACAAGGCATGGTGGACCAATTTCGATGTCCCGTCATTGAACCGGCAAATATACGTACATCATCAGTATAGTTGATTGTACATTGGCGATGCCGTTTTAAGTTTTCATAGGTAGTTGATGGTTTAAATGGCTTTATTACGAAGTGACCATTCACTTCTGTTATGCCCATTGGTGCTGAATGTGTTCTGCCATCAGCTGATAATGTAGTCACGATTACTTCGTGAATTTTACTTTCAAGCAGTGCCACATTTCTTCCCTGTCTTTATTGTTGTGCCTTCGGCTTTTTGTTGCGTTAGATCTTCTTCAACTCTATTGCTTGCACAACCCCAGGTTAACTCTTCATCTTGGGTATAGCGCTTGCCTAATTGCCAAGCTATTTGTGCTTTTGCTAGTTCAGCTCCTAGATAAAATGCATGACCGGTATCATCTTTCAAATCCAGTTGGGGATAGAATGCAAAGGGATCAATATCTTGCATTAAACCATCACGATTAAACATATAGATCCCCTGTTTAGCGACTTTAATTCGATAATTGGGATCTTTAATGTTACTCGCTAATTCTGCAATCTCTTTTGCTGTATCGGGGAAGGGGCGGCGGTCATGAGTGACTAATAAATCAGCCGTAAAATCGCGTGGCAAGCTGCTATCTTCACGAGCTGCAAACATCATCCGGCGAGCGATATCTGCTTCTCTTATTGCTTTACAGGCGTGAGGACTCACTTCAGTTGCAAGTACATTCGTTATTCGAAGTTCTGAGATAATGCCAAACAATAGTGCATTAATACCACTGGTATCGGCATCGGTCAGTTCGGTTAAATTGCCTACGCCCATCATCATCGGTGCATCTGGGTAACGTCGTCGTAGCTCATGGTAACGAACTATCGAATTTGTAAAACCAAAATGAATAGGTTCAATGATGGGATCGGCAATCCATGGCCGGTTGATTTTGTCCATCAATTCCATGGCTCGCTCTAGCGATTCTAGCGAACCACGTTCAGCGGGAACTAGGATGGGTACGGTATCCATCTCTTCTGCTAGATGATAGGTTTTCTCAGTCAAACTAAGCACAAAATCTGCTCCTGCCTTGCCGGCACGACGCAAATCATTTATCTCTAATGAATCAACACTGACTTTAAACCCCGCTTCATGTAAAGCGGCAATGGCTTCCTCCATGTGCGGAAATTTTTCTTCTGGTAGACAGCCAATATCAATCACATTGGCACCATTGTCTCGGTAATAGTTTGCACGTTCCAATATGCTCGTAATATCACGATCTGGCGCGTCAACTATTTCAGCAAAGATGTTGACATCATAGCGACTTAAATCGGGTTGTTTTCGTTCGCGACCAAAAAAAATTGGTAGATCTTTGACTTCTTCAGGACCTCGAATTATCGATACACCGAGTTGCTGGCTAAGTAGTTCTAAATCACCCCGACATCTGCCGGGTACAATGACTTGGTCACTATCGGCAATTATTTCTTTGGTTAAACGACGGCCTATCATTTTATCTGTCATCAAGGCAGCAACCGATAAGCCGAGTTGATGAATACGGTAATCAAAAGGGAGCGGAGTCATTTCTTGCAAGACTTTATGTAAGCCTAGCTCAGCAAGTTTACCGGTCAGAAAGAGTAGCTTTTCGCTCATTTATTAATTTCTGCGAGGCGTAGTTTTATTGCGACGAGTAATCTTTCGGGGTTTTCCACTACCGTTGTCGCTTCAAATGATCGTAATTTATGGGTGTGAGCAAGATCAACTCGTCTAGGCCACAATCTCACCGTACGATCTGGGGCAGGGGTATCTATTTCTTCTTCAGTATCACAAGCTAATACGATGCATGGTATGCGGCATTTTCCTGCTTGTGCAAAAGCGTTGGTTACCAAACTGTCTGACAAGCCTAGGACCATTTTAGCGACGGTATTTGATGTCGCTGGCGCAACGACAAGTGTGTGATAATCACCACGATAAAACAAACCCACAGGAGGAGCGCTTGCTGCCCGATCACGATACACACGACTATTAAGATTGATGTTTTTTGGATCATGACCGTACATTCGAAGCACTTCTTCGCCTGCACGACTATAAAATATGTCGATATTGTCTAATTCACGGATGATATCTAAGCATTCATCTAGATAATGACCTGATCCTGTCACGGCCCAAGCGAGACGTGGTTTTTCTGGTGCTGATTGCATTCTGGGAACCTTATTAACAAGCTGGTTCGGTAATTTTGCCAGACTCAGGCTTGTTAGTAAAAATAAGATAGTTAAGGCAACTCATTTTACGATAGAATTACCTTATTAATATTATGCAATTATGGAGCTTAATCACTATGGCAGCAACAGATAATACAATTCCTAAGATCGTTGTAGTGGGCGGTGGTGCTGGTGGACTCGAATTGGTTACTAGCTTAGGCAAAAAACTTGGTAAAAAAGGCAAAGCCGCGGTTACTTTGATTGACAGCACGCACACACATATCTGGAAACCTTTATTGCACGAAGTTGCTGCGGGTACGCTTGATTCTCACGAAGATGAACTTGAATATCTTGGTCAAGCCATGTGTAGTGGTTTTCGTTTCCGCTTGGGTCGAATGGAAGGCCTGGATCGTGAAAAGAAACTGGTTAACGTTGCTGCTACCTGTAATGCTGCTGGCGTAGAAATTATTCCTGCCCGCAGTTTTGCTTATGACTATTTAATCATTGCTGTTGGCAGTGTTAGTCATGATTTTGGTATTAAAGGTATCGCTGAAAACTGCCTGTTTTTGGACACGACTCAACAAGCCGAACATTTCCAATCCCAATTGATCGAAGCTTATTTACGTGCTCATACGCAAGGTAAACCTGTTAATGATGGCCAGTTAGATATTGCAATTGTTGGTGCCGGCGCTACTGGGGTCGAATTGAGTGCCCAATTACACGAAGTATCACATTTACTTACTGCCTATGGTTTAGATGAAGTTAAGCCTACGGATGTAAAAATCAGCATTATTGAAGCCGCTCATCGAGTATTGCCTGGACTACCTGAGAATTTATCAGCAGCCACTGAAAAAGAATTGGCTAAATTAGGGGTTACCGTTTTAACAAACGAACGTGTAACTGAAGTCACTGCTACAGAAATTAAAACTGAAAGCGGTAAAGTTATCCCTGCAGCCATTAAAGTTTGGGCTGCCGGCATTAAAGGGCCAGATTTTCTTAAAGATATTGCTGGTCTAGAAACCAATTGGATGAACCAGTTAGTGGTTAAACAAACATTACAGACCACGCTTGATGATGACATTTATGCTATCGGTGATTGCTGTGCTTGTAAATGGTTGGGTCACGATGAAAATGTTCCACCACGTGCACAAGCTGCTCATCAAATGGCCTCACATGTTTGTAAATCTATAGTTCGTCGTATGGCTAATAAAGAAGTAACTGAATACGCTTATCATGACTATGGCTCACTTGTATCATTAGGAAGATACAGCACTGTTGGTAATATGATGGGTAATTTGAGTAAAGGTAGCTTGATGATCGAAGGCTTTATGGCCCGTTTAATGTACTTATCTTTATATAAAATGCATCAAGTAGCCTTGTTCGGTATCTTTCGTGTCGCCATGCTTTCCTTGTCACACTTATTCCGTCGAAGTGTTCACCCTAAGATCAAGCTTCACTAAAATATTAGATCACTGTTAAATTTAACGGTACTTATTTTAACGACATCCGTTCAGTAATACCCGATTTTGCAATATGATGTTTAATTACGGCAGCGAGATGTAAGGTAATTAATGCAATAAAGGTAAAGGCTAAGACCTCATGTACTTCACTAAACGTGTCACGCATTACGCTGTCTGCTTCCGCAAGTCGAGGTAGAACTATGCCCCAAAACTTTGTATCGTAACTACTGTACATCGATTGTAAATAACCCGACATCGGCATAGCAATCATCACAACATATAATAGTCCCTGAGCAATGCTAGCGGTCTTTTGTTCCCATTTACTCACAGTGTCTGGTAGTGCAGGGGCTTTATGCGTTAATCGCCAGATTACGCGTAATACAATAAGCATAGCGGCTGTAAGTCCTAAGGACTTATGCATTAAAAAATAAAATGCTCGTACACTTTCTTCGCCTGGTGGTAGCTCTGATTGTTTAGGTAATTCAACCATATATAAACCTAGGCCTATCATCGTTAAGACAATAACGGCGATTAGCCAGTGCAAAATTATCTGTACGCGGTCATATTTCAAGATAGTATTACTTGTCATCGAGCTCTCCATAAAGTGTCATTCAGTAAAAACAAAAGGTCATAATAATGAATATTATGACCTTTTGTTATTAGAAATAATTCCTGCGTGAGTGCAGTGCTTAAATTAAATATCTAAATTAGTTGCTTTCAGTGCGTATGTTTCTATGAATTCACGTCGAGGTTCAACATTGTCGCCCATCAAGGTGTTAAATGTTTCATCAGCTGAAATGGCATCTTCAATTTTAACTTGTAGCAAACGACGTTTTGATTTGTCCATTGTTGTTTCCCACAATTGATCCGGATTCATCTCTCCAAGACCTTTATAACGTTGTACATTTTGTCCGCGTCTTGCTTCTGCCATTAGCCATGCTACGGCTTGCGAAAAGTTGCTAACGAGTTCACTACGCTCGCCACGTTGAATACGGGCTCCTGCAGAAAATAAACCATTAATCTTATCAGCAAAACTTAGAATACGTTGATACTCAGAACTAGCAAAAAACTCACCTGGAATATGATAATCAGTATTAATACCATGACGGCTGAAACTGACGTTAATATCTAGGGTCGGTTGATTATCTTTTTTCAAGACCGACAATGTATAGCTAGTACCTGTTGGTAAATCACTACTCAAGCGTTGATCAATTTCGCTTAACCACGCTGTCATTGCAACTTCATCTGTTAACGCAGGAATTGCCCCTTGAAAAATCAATTGTTTTAAGAAAGCAGGGTAGTAATGATTACTTAAGCGATTGATGACGGTGGTTACTATTTGATATTCCTCAACCAATAGAGTCAATGCGCTATTGGTAATCGCATCAGCAGTCTCACTTGGATAAAGTTCTGCATTATTTAACGCCAACTCTGTGAGGTATCGTTCCATTTCGGCATCATCTTTCACGTAGCGTTCTTGCTTACCTTTCTTTATTTTATAGAGAGGTGGCTGCGCTATATAGATATGTCCACGTTCAACTAATTCCGGCATTTGGCGGTAGAAGAAGGTTAATAATAAGGTACGGATATGAGAACCATCGACGTCGGCATCGGTCATGATAATAATGTGATGGTAGCGAAGTTTATCTGGATCGTATTCATCTCTACCAATGCCACAGCCTAGAGCCGTGATTAATGTTCCTACCTCAGCAGAGCTAATCATTTTATCAAAACGGGCGCGCTCAACATTAAGAATTTTCCCTTTCAAAGGCAAAATAGCTTGGGTGCGACGATCACGACCTTGTTTTGCACTGCCTCCCGCAGAATCACCCTCGACTAAAAATAGTTCAGACAATGCTGGGTCGCGTTCCTGACAGTCAGCTAGCTTACCAGGTAAGCCGGCAATATCTAAAGCGCCTTTCCTACGTGTTAGTTCACGTGCTTTTCGTGCGGCATCTCTAGCACGAGCGGCATCGACCATCTTATTCGCAATTAATTTTGCATCTGCTGGATTTTCAGCTAAGTAGTCGTGGAAAAACTCATTTACTAATGATTCAACAATTGTTCTCACTTCTGATGAGACTAATTTGTCTTTAGTTTGTGATGAGAATTTTGGATCAGGTACTTTAACCGACAGTACAGCTGTTAACCCTTCTCGAGCGTCATCACCACTAGGTGCCACTTTTGATTTTTTAGCTAAACCTTCTGACTCGATATATTGATTGAGAGTACGTGTTAATGCCGCTCTAAAACCTGCTAAATGTGTTCCGCCATCACGTTGTGGAATATTGTTAGTGAAACAGTATAAATTCTCCTGATACGAATCATTCCATTGCATCGCCAACTCAACGACCACATCATCTTTTTCACCGGTAATGGTGATGATTTTGTCATGGACGGGTGTTTTGTTTTTGTTTAAATGTTCAACAAATGCGCGAATACCACCTTCATAATAAAATACTTCACTACGCTCATCACGTTCATCTGTTAATACGATGCGCACGCCAGAGTTCAAAAAGGCTAACTCGCGAATTCGTTTAGCTAGAATTTTGTATTCAAACTCTATTACATTAGTGAACGTATCCGTACTCGGCCAGAATTGAATCTTAGTGCCTGTAGTTTCACAATCTTCGTCTTCATGAAGAGGGCCATCTGGTACACTATCGGTGTAACTTTGGCGGTAGACTTTCTTGTTACGTCTTATTTCAAGTGTTAATTTTTTAGATAATGCATTAACTACGGATACACCCACACCGTGTAAGCCGCCCGATACTTTATAAGAGTTATCATCAAACTTACCTCCAGCATGCAATACAGTCATAATGACTTCAGCTGCTGATACACCTTCTTCTTCATGGATGTCTACGGGAATACCGCGGCCATTATCTGAAACTGAAACAGAATCATCGGGATGTATGCGTACGTTAATTTCACTACAATAATTTGCTAAAGCTTCATCAATGGAATTATCTAATACTTCAAATACCATGTGATGTAAGCCGGTACCATCATCAGTATCACCAATATACATGCCGGGGCGTTTGCGTACTGCATCAAGACCTTTGAGGACTTTAATATTGGTAGAGTCATACGTTTTTTCTTCGGTTATCATATTTAATCCATTGGCTGTACAGGATGTTTTTCGCACTAAACGTCTATTTTACTCTTTATATCATTTTGTTGATAGTTGGTGGTATTAAGCTTCTATTTTCGCCCATGTTTCACGTGAAACACTGTCGCTGATTTATCTGATTCTAAACTCTTAACTAAAGAATAATCTGTACTGCTGATAAACGATTGAACTGGTAGTTTTGCCAGTTCATTCAGTATTATTTGTTGGTGATGCTGATCAAGTTCAGAGCTGATATCGTCTATTAATAAAATACTTCGTGTGTGTTGGGCACTATCAAGTGTGATTTCCGCTTGCGCCATACTTAAGGCAAGTACAAATAATTTTTGTTGGCCACGTGAAAATATTTCAGCAGGATCAGCGCCATTTATATTAAATGACCAATCGGCTGCGTGACTCCCCGAGCGCGTATAACCTAATTTTTTATCTCGTTCTAGATTTGTATTCAGCACCTCAATTAACGAGTGCTCTTTTGACCATCCCGATTTAAATTGCAGAGCAAAATCTACGCCAGTAAACTCTGGGCATAATCTCGGGAAAATTATGCTGAATTTTTCTAGTATTAGCTCTAATTGCTGTTGCCTTAGACGGGTAATTTGCTCGCCATACTCTGCGAGATGAGTGTCCCAAAGTTGAATTTCTTGATCTTTTTTATGTTGTCGTAAGGCAGAATTACGCTGTTGGACAACTTTTCGGTAAGATTGCCACTGATAATTGAAACTCGGTTCCACGTGAAACAATCCCCAGTCTAGTAGTTGTCGACGATAGCGAGGGCCTTGTTCGAAGAACTGGTGACAGTTAGCTGGAATAAGTTGTAATGGAAGTTGAGATGCGAGATCAGATAGCCGTTTTAATGGCTGACTGTTAAGGCGGATTTGTAGACCTTGTGTGAGATCAAACTGTAATCCAACAGGAACATCGCGAGTTGTTCTAGCTATAACTTGTAACTTTTGGTGGCCAAATTGAACGGCATTTTTTAAAAAACGTGTTCTAAATGATCGACCTAAAGACAGTAGGTGAACAGCTTCAAGTATGGTTGTTTTCCCTGAACCATTGTCACCTAGTATCAAGTTGATGCCTGACGACGGTTGAATGATTAATTCAGTGATATTGCGTAGATTTGTGATGGTGAGTTGCTTTAGCACCAGCAGATCCATAAGGAAGTAAAACCCATTACTTTACTGGAAAAGTCGGTGTACATAAATAAACCGTTATTGTTTAAGCTAGGATATCAGGTAGCAATTTGGTTAAAACTTGTTTTTCAGACACCATATCACCACTTAATACAAAGCCAAGTAATGCCGCACTATCATTGGTGAAAACAGCTTTGATACCAAAGCCAGATGAGGCGGACTCAAACTGCCATGAACCTTTTGCCAGTAATGCTGGAGTTGCAACAATGAGTGGATAATTGGGCGTTTTAATAGCTACGGGCATTGCAGGATATTTAACCGCGGTAGTTTGGCCAGACAGGGTTTTAGCTAAGGCTTTAGCTGCCGCAAGAATTGGCGCTATAAAAAGTAAATTATGTCCCGCGACTTCAGCGCAATCTCCTAAAGCATAGATATTGGGCAGGCTAGCTTGTAAGTATTCATCGGTAACAATTCCACGGTTGACCGTTATACCGATGGTCTTAGCAAGTTGAATATTGGGACAAAGGCCAATGGCAGAAATAACAACATCAGCTTGTATCAAATCACCATTAGATAAAGTTAACTCGTAGCTATTCTTATTCTTAGTGGTAGCGTGATTAACCGTGGTGACAGTCGATTGAAAATGCCAGTCGACACCAGCATTGCTAAGTGTCGTTTTAAGTTCTGTGGCGATAGGTTCTGGTAATAGGCCTTGCATAGGAAGCTTACTAGGACCAATAACGGAGACGGCAATTCCAGTATTAATTAAATCGTTGGCAAATTCGCAACCAATTAAACCGGGCCCGATGATAGCAACATGGTTGGCATTAACCAGTTGCTCACGAAATTTAGTGTAATCACTTAGGTTATTGATCGGCATTACATCGTCAGTAGCATTGCCTTCAAGTACATTACGAATCGGCGTCGCGCCGAGCGCTAGGATTAAATGTTTGTAATGGAGTGGGGTGACATTAGTGATTGTGACGGTTTGTTGTTGTGGATCAATGTCGCTAACGATACTGTTATTAAGAATAGTAATGTTTAGTGTTTTAGCTATTGCCTCTGACGAAGAAAGAGCTAGCTGTTCCGCAGTCTTTCCTTTGCTCAGGGCATTCGAAAGCATGGGTTTGGGATAGCTACGGCCATCATCGGACGTGATAATAATTAATGGGCTAGATGAATCTAGTTTGCGAAACTCGCGAGCAAGTGTGTAACCAGCAAAGCCTGAGCCTATAATAATTATTGGATGCATGATGACTGTAGCCTTGAATAAATTGAATGGGGGGAAGAAAATCTTCCCTCCACTAATTATAGTTTTTTAGATTTGTACCATTTCGAAATCGTCCTTGCCGACACCGCATTCTGGGCATTCCCAATCATCAGGAATATCATCCCAGCTAGTGCCCGGTGCAATACCTTCTTCAGGTAATCCTTTGGCTTCATCATAGATAAAACCACATACTGTACATTGCCACTGTCTCATTACTTACTCTCCAGATTTAAAATCATTTAGATGAATTGAATACGTCTTCTTCGATTGAGTATGACGTTGTTCAAATATTGCCAATGCTACAAACTGTTTGTTTGTCGTCGGCGATATTTTAACAAACATCGCAGTATGATCCCTAGCTTCTTCAAATTGTCGCCCGATTTCTGCAACTATACTAAGCACGGAAGTTCAGATATTCGTAGGCCTCACCTTCATTCACAAGATGTATGATCATTTTAATTGTAAATGTTTATCAAGGAAGTGATGACGGTAAATAATCAAGATGATGCGCGGTTATTGTGCAACTGTATTTCTCAGGTAACACGGTAATATCATAACTCCCAAACCACGAGATTGTTTTACCCAAATAAGAGATATATTATTTGGGCCTTAGTAAGCAAAAGTTAGCTTTTAATTTTGGAATACATTGAAGTGAGATATTTCATTATTATGATAATTGTACAATCTTAATGTGTGGCTGTAGAGGGATAATATTCATACAGTTTGGTAACGATAGTACAATTTATGGTAATTTGTTATTAATGAGTTATTACATTATTTATAAGTGGATTTTCCGATAATGAATTTACCGACACTTAGACAGCTAGAGTATTTAACCGCCGTAGTAGAACTCAAGCACTTTGGCCGAGCTGCCGAGCGTTGCTTTGTTACTCAATCAACATTGAGTGCAGGTATCCAAGACCTTGAAAGCATTTTAGGTATTCCATTGTTAGAGCGTACTAACCGTAAAGTTATGCCAACAGCTTTAGGAATAGAGATTGCTACACGATCCCAACAGATTTTGTCTTTATCAACTGATTTAGTTGATTTAGCCCGCTCAGAGAGTGATCCTCTGAAAGGTAGAATTCGTATAGGTGTGATCCCCAGCATTAGTCCCTTTTTGTTGCCAAAAGCATTGCCTTCGATCCGCAAACAATTACCTTTACTTGAGTTGGTGCTCATTGAAGAGCAATCAGAGCGATTATTAACAAAACTAAGATCAGCTGAGATCGATTTGGCAATTTTAGCGTTTCCTTTCGATGTCGGAGACTTGAGCTACCGAATTTTTGCCGAGGAGCAATTCTGGGTAGCAATGCCAAAAAATCATCCCTTAGCATTGAGGGACAGCGTTCAGGTGACGCAATTACCCGCTCAAGATTTGCTATTGTTAGCCGAAGGCCATTGTTTACGTGAACATGCACTGAGTGCTTGTAAGCTACCTACAACAACAGATAGAGCGACCTTAGAAGGCACGAGTCTTTATACATTAATAGAAATGGTGGCGGGTGGCTTAGGCATTACATTGATACCAGAGATGGCAATTAACACCGATATGGTACGTCATGCTGACATCTGTTTACGACCACTTGATATGAAAGAAATCAAGCCAATGCGAGAAATAGGCTTGGTATGGCGACCTAGCTACCAACGATTAAATACCTTGGATTTACTGGCTAAAAGTTTTGCCAGTGCCCTTACAAAATAGCTCTAATGATACGAGTAAAATATCTAGGCTTATCATAGATGACATGCTGGTTGAATATGTGGTAAAAACAGTATTAAACCATGAAATATCGGTAGCAATTTATCATCATAAAGAACGCTAATCGGTTTTAATCTTAATTGATGACTCGTCTTTCTAACTCAGGATAAAGGAATTTGCCAAATGAAGGCTTCAGATCTATTTGTGAAGGCATTAGAAAATGAGGGGGTCGAATTTATTTTTGGCATCCCTGGTGAGGAAAATTTAGATTTTCTTAACTCACTACAGCACTCATCGATCAAACTCATTCTTACGCGACACGAGCAAGGTGCTGGTTTTATGGCCGCAACTTATGGGCGCTTAACGGGGAAACCGGGAGTATGTTTATCAACTCTGGGCCCAGGAGCGACTAATTTAGTTACTCCTGCTGCTTATGCGCAGTTAGGAGGTATGCCGATGTTAATGATTACCGGACAGAAACCCATTAAGACGAGCAAGCAGGGGCAATTTCAAATTATTGATGTTGTTAGCATGATGCATCCAATCACCAAGTACACAAAACAAGTAGTGCACGGTAATAATATTTCAGGAATAGTGCGAGAAGCTTTTCGCATCGCCATGGACGAACGTCCTGGGGCGGTTCATATTGAATTACCAGAAGATATTGCTGCAGAAGAAGTACATGATCACCTCTTTACTGTCGCTAGAATAAGACGTCCCGACGCTGATAATCATGCCATTAAAGATGCTGTTGATATGATTAAAGCCGCAAAAATGCCACTGTTGTTAGTTGCGGCAGGAGCAAATAGGAAGAGAGCTAGTAAGGCACTAACAAAATTCATTGAGAAGACGGGTATTCCGTTTTTTAATACCCAAATGGGCAAAGGGGTAATCGATGAGCGGCATTACAACTATTTAGGTACTGCGGCACTCTCCGATAATGATTTTCTACACTGTGCGATTGACAGAGCAGATTTGATTATAAATGTTGGCCATGACGTTATTGAGAAACCACCATTCTTTATGAAAGATGGTGGCCCAAAAGTTATTCATGTTAATTTTTCACCTGCGCAGATCGATCAAGTTTACTTCCCGCAATTAGATGTGGTGGGCGATATCGCCACGACAGTTAACCGACTTCGAGATGCACTTGCTCGACAGCCTCATTGGGATTTTACCTATTTTTATAGGGTGAAAGATGAAGTGAGATATCGTTTGTCCAAATATAGTGAAGATCAACGCTTTCCTGTTTTACCGCAAAGCGCGGTGAAAATTATTCGCGAAGAATTAAACGAAGAAGGCATTGTTACTTTAGACAATGGTATCTACAAAGTGTGGTTTGCTCGTAATTATCTATGTTATGAAAACAATTCATTGTTGTTGGATAATGCCTTGGCAACAATGGGCGCTGGATTGCCTTCTGCCATGATGGCAAAACTAATCAACCCCGATCGTAAGGTTGTTAGTGTCTGTGGTGATGGTGGCTTTATGATGAACTCACAAGAAATGGAAACGGCAGTTCGCTTGAAGCTTGATCTAGTGGTGATTATTTTAAATGACAATGCTTACGGTATGATCAAATGGAAACAGCAAGGCATGGGCTTTGAAAGTTTTGGGCTTGATTACGCTAATCCAGACTTTGTGAAATATGCTGAAAGTTATGGTGCTACAGGACATCGTCCCGCTAGTCATGAAGAATTCAAAGAGACCCTCAAACTTGCGCTGAATTCCAAAGGCGTACATTTAATTGATCTTGCAGTGGACTATTCACTTAATCATGTGATTTTAAATCAGAGTCTTAAAGAAAAAATCTGCATTTTATAAAGGCAATAATTATGGAAACCACCATTCAACATTTTCCATTGATGATCGCAGGGCTATCTAAAATAAGCTCGGAATCTTTTGAAGTTACATCACCCTTCGACGGTAGCTTATTAGGGACGGTAGCTAAGGCCAATGAGAGTGATATCGATTATGCACTAAATACCGCGGCTAACTTATTTGCAGATCGTGCTAATTGGTTACCGAAGGCTGAACGTATTGCTATTCTTGAGCGTTCTATTGTGATTATGGAGCAACAGGCCGAAAGCTTAGCCCTTGGTGCTGCTCATGAAGGCGGTAAACCGCTGACGGATTCACACGTTGAAATGGTTCGTTGTATCGATAGTATTCGTCTTTGCGCAAATACTTTACGCCATGATGTAAGTAAACCGGTGCCTATGGGGGCGAACGCTGCTTCGCAACATCGACTGACTATCATGAATAAAGAACCTATCGGTGTTGTTGTCGCGGTGAGTGCATTTAATCATCCCTTGAACTTGATTGCGCATCAAGTTGGTCCAGCGATTGCTGCCGGTTGTCCGGTTATCGTCAAGCCGGCTGAAAATACCCCATTGTCATGTTTCCGCTTAGTTGAGATTTTTCATCAAGCGGGTTTGCCTGCGCAATGGTGTCAGGTTGTAATGCCTGAAAATCATCAAGTGGCAGAAAAACTAGTCACCGATCCTCGGGTCGCATTTTTCAGCTTCATTGGCAGTGCTAAAGTAGGTTGGTATTTACGATCTAAATTAGCAGCAGGAACCCGTTGTGCATTAGAACATGGCGGCGTTGCGCCTGTTATTGTGGCTGAAGATGCCGATGTGGCGGCCGCCATACCTGGACTAGCTAAAGGTGGTTTTTATCATGCAGGACAAGTTTGTGTATCAGTGCAACGGCTTTATGTTCACGAATCTATCGCTCGTGATGTTGCCTCGCGCTTAGTCGCTGTGGCAACAAAGATGGTGGTCGGGGATCCTTTGTCAGATAAGACTGAAGTAGGACCATTAATTAGAAGCAGTGAAGTAGATCGTGTTGACGCTTGGGTGAAGGACGCTGTCAGTGATGGGGCTGAATTGCTGTGTGGTGGGCACTCACTTCCGAATAACTGCTATCCACCAACAGTGCTATATAATCCAAGCAATGATAGTCAGATTTCTCAGGCTGAAATATTTGGTCCGGTAGTCTGTATCTATCCTTTTAATGATTTAGATCACGCTATCGTGGCAGCTAACTCGCTTGATGTTGCTTTTCAAGCCTCGGTTTATAGTCAAAATATCAATACCTCAATGTATGTTGCCAGCCGATTAGATGCCTCTGCGGTGATGATCAATGAACACACGGCATTTCGTGTTGACTGGATGCCTTTTGCTGGCTTGAAACATTCAGGGCTAGGCACCGGCGGTATTCCATACACTATGGAAGATATGCAAGTGGATAAGATGATTGTCATCACCTCTAAAGGTATTTAATTAGTTGGAGTGAACAGCGCATTATTGTGAGTTATCAAGTTTCAACAACATGGCAAGAATTGCTGGCAGGTAATGAGCTAATTGACTCTGCTGAGCACGTGTTGGCAGGGAGTGACTATGTCGCCCAGTGGGGTGATCGTCATCCCGCACGTGCCACAGAACTTATTATTTCAGGCGATTTACTCCGGGTTTATGATGCCGGAAAATTCTCTCAACAATTAGCACGCTTACTGACAGGCGTGGCTGATGAGACGACATTGCATCAAAAATTACGCTATTTCCGTCAACGTGAAATGGTGCGAATTATTTGGCGAGATTTGGCAGGCTGGGCTAATTTAGCTGAAACGGTATGTGAATTATCTGGATTGGCTGATGCCTGTATTCAACAATCTTTGACGATCTTACATCAGTGGCTTGCCGCTGATTTTGGTGAGCCGGCCAATGACCAGAGAGAAGACCAGCAGTTGATCGTGTTGGGCATGGGTAAATTGGGCGCTGGTGAGCTGAATTTATCGTCAGACGTGGATTTGATTTTTGTTTATCCAGATGATGGTCAAACTCATGGCGGCCGACGCAGTTTAAGTAATGAAGAATTTTTCACTCGTTTGGGTCGAAAGCTAATTCAGTCCTTAGATAACGTAACTGTTGATGGCTTTGTGTTCCGCGTTGATATGCGATTAAGACCATTTGGAGATAGTGGGGCGCTAGCGGCTAGCTTTGGCGCCATGGAAGACTATTACCAGACACAGGGGCGAGAGTGGGAACGCTACGCAATGATTAAAGTGCGCCCCATTACCGGTTCGGAAGACGCGAAGAATGAATTAATGGAATTGCTTCAGCCCTTTGTCTATCGACGTTATTTAGATTATGGCGTCTTTGATTCATTGCGTGAAATGAAGGGTATGATCGCAGAGCAGTTGCAGCATAAAAGCATGGAGGACAATATCAAACTTGGAGCTGGTGGAATTCGTGAAATCGAATTTATAGGTCAAGTGTTCCAGCTTATTTATGGCGGTCGTGACAAACTACTACAGCAACGTCCAATTTTGACTATTTTAGATTTATTAGCCGAGCGAAATTGTCTAACGGCCTATGTGGTAAAAGACTTAAAAGTGGCCTATGAGTTTTTACGCCGAACCGAGCATCGGATTCAAGCATGGGCAGATAAACAAACACATTTATTACCTAAAGATGATGCTGGGCAAGTTCGTATTGCAAGCTTAATGGGCTTTACTAATTGGGATGGTTTTGTTGTTGAGTTAGTTCATCATCGTCAACTGGTGCAAAGCCATTTTGAGCAGCTATTGACCTCACCGCAAGCTGATGACTCTCCGGCACACAGTATTTCTTTATTTAGCAGTAGTGATGAAGATATTTTAAAGTACCTACAGCAATTGGGTTTTGCTGATCCTGATGCTTGTCTAATAGAATTAAAAGGCTTATTAAACAATCATGTCTGTCGTAATTTAAGTCATACCGGACTGGTTCGTTTACAAAAGCTTTTGCCGTTATTGATCCAAGCGGCGGCCAATATGGCAAATGCAAATGACTGCTTGTCTCGTTTGATGCCGCTGATTGAATCGATTATGCGCCGCTCAGCTTATATGGCCTTATTGGTCGAAAATCCCTTGGCATTATCGCAACTTATTAAATTATGTGCGGCAAGTCCATGGATCAGTAGTCAGTTAACACGTTTCCCTGTGTTGTTAGATGAGTTACTCGACCCGCGAAGTTTATATGCGGTGCCTGATCGACAGCAGCAAACAACACTATTAATGCAGACATTGAGTGCCGTAAATAGTGGTGACTTAGAACAGCAAATGAATCTGCTACGAGAGTTTAGGCAAGCGGCAAGCCTGCATGTCGCCGCGGCTGATGTAACGGATTTATTGCCATTGACGCGAGTGGGTGATCAGTTAAGTGAGCTTGCTGAAATTCAATTGGAACATGTCTTTAAGTTGTCATGGTCACATTTGGTAGCAAAACATGGGAGACCACCATGCACACAAAGTGATGATATCAATGAATGTGGTTTTACAATATTAGCGTATGGCAAGTTGGGTGGATTAGAATTGGGCTATGGCTCAGATCTAGATTTAGTGTTTATTTATGACGATACGCGAAATCAAGGCGTTACCGATGGCCCCAAACCCATTGATTCCTTAATGTTCTATATTCGTTTGGCACAAAGAATGATTAATTTCCTTAACACGGTGACGTCTAGCGGCATTTTGTACGAAATTGATATGAGATTGCGACCAAATGGCGATTCGGGATTACTGGTGGCCAGTGCATCAGGATTCGCAGAATATCAAACCGATGATGCATGGACATGGGAACATCAGGCCCTAGTTAGAGCGCGAAGTGTTGTCGGTGACAGCCTTTTGGCGCAACAAGTGACCGTTATTCGTCAACAAGTATTAGCAAAACAACGTGATCAGCAATTATTGGCAGTGGAAGTTGGTGATATGCGTGCTAAAATGCGCAGCCAATTAGATAAAACTACAGAACAGTGTTTTGATCTTAAGCAGGGTGTCGGTGGTATCACTGATATTGAGTTTATGGTGCAATATGCTGTTCTAGCGTGGTCAACTGCCTTACCTGAGTTATTGATTTATACAGATAATATCCGGATATTAGATGCATTAGTGGCCACGGGTAAATTAAGCGAAAAAGATGGGACGATGTTGGCAAATGCGTATCGTTTTTATCGCAAACTGGCAAATCACTGTGTTTTGCAGGAGATGCCAACAGTTGTGACCATTGCGGAAGTGGAAGAATATCAACCTCGAGTTAAAGCGCTTTGGGCGAAATGGTTAGCAGAAACTTAATATAATATGTTTAACGAAGATAAAGTAGGGTAATTATGGCTATACCAACAACAATGGCTGATCGTGATGGTGTTATCTGGGTAGATGGCGAAATGGTACCGTGGCGAGAAGCAAAAGTTCATGTATTAACGCATACCCTGCATTATGGTATGGGTGTATTTGAAGGTGTTCGCGCTTATAACACTTCACAAGGCCCCGCTATATTCCGCCTGCAAGATCATACTGATCGTTTATTCCGCTCTGCTAAAATTTTGGGTATGGGCATGCCGTTTAGTAAAGAAGAGTTAAACGAAGCGCAGCGGGCAGTTGTCCGTGAAAACAATCTTGAATCAGCTTACCTGCGCCCGATGTGTTTTTATGGCAGTGAAGGTATGGGTATTCGTGCTGATAACTTAAAAACACATGTGATGGTTGCGGCATGGGAATGGGGCTCGTATTTGGGTGCTGAGAATATGGAAAAAGGTATTCGTGTCAAAACGTCTTCATTTACACGTCATCATGTCAATATCGCAATGTGTAAAGCCAAAGCCAATGGTAACTACATGAATTCTATGCTGGCCTTACAAGAAGCTGTTCAGTGTGGTTATGATGAAGCACTATTGCTTGATGCGACCGGGTTTGTGGCAGAAGGCAGTGGCGAGAACTTCTTTATCGTTCGCGATGGCGTGTTGTATACACCTAGTATTACTGCTGCTTTAGAAGGCATCACTCGCGCTACCATTATGACTTTAGCTGAAGATATAGGCTTGAAAGTGGTTGAAAAACAAATCACTCGCGACGAAGTTTATATTGCTGATGAAGCGTTTTTTACCGGTACAGCAGCAGAAGTTACACCTATTCGTGAATTAGATAATCGTACTATTGGTAATGGCGGCCGCGGCCCAATTACCGAACAATTACAAAGCATGTTCTTTGATCAGGTTTATGGTCGTAGTGATATCTATAAAAACTGGAATACACCCGTAAAGTAGTTAAGTAGGTTGAAGACGTTATTTAATTTATGATGGTTGAAAATTTAGAGGTAAAGATTAATGGCAGGTCATAGTAAGTGGGCAAATATCCAGCATAGAAAAGGTTCACAAGATGCCAAGCGCGGCAAATTGTTTACTAAATTTATCCGTGAAATTAGTGTTGCAGCCAAAGAAGGTGGAAGTGATCCTGTCAATAATCCACGTTTACGAACAGCCATTGATAAAGCCTTAAGCGGGAATATGACGCGTGATGTGATTGAACGTGCGACTAAACGCGGTGCAGGTGAGCTTGAAGGTGTGACTTACGAAGAAATTCGTTACGAAGGTTACGGTCCAAGCGGTATTGCCATTATGCTAGATTGTTTGACAGATAATAGAAATCGAACCGTAGCTGAAGTACGTAATGTATTTAGTAAGCGAGGCGGTAATATGGGTACCGATGGCTCAGTTGCTTACCTGTTTAACAAGAAAGGTATTATAAGTTTGCCTGCAGGTACGGATGAAGATGTCGTAATGGAGGTCGCATTAGAGGCCGGCGCAGAAGATATTGTATCGAATGATGATAGTTCGGTTGATGTATTTACCCGTTCTGAAGACTTTGATGTGGTAAAAGAAGCATTAATCGTTGCGGAGTTAGTACCTGTATCTGCCGAGGTGACGATGCACCCCGAACTAACCACCAGTTTAGAAGTCGATGATGCTCGTAAGGCAATGGCTATGATCGAGGCTTTTGAAGATCTTGATGATGTGCAAAATGTTTATTCTAATGCCGACTTCTCTGATGAGGTAATGGCGCAGTTGGATGAAGATTAAAAATCTTCATTTAATATGTCACGTATCTTAGGTATTGATCCAGGCTCGCGTAAGACCGGCTTTGGCATCATTCAGCTAGATGGCCGAAAAATAAAACATGTGATTAATGGTCGCTTGATGGTTGGTGATGGAGATTTCCCTGGCCGTTTAAAACAAATATTTGAAGGTTTAACGGATATTATTCTGCGCTATCAACCAGACATGATGGCGATAGAAAAAGTGTTCTTACATAAAAATGCCGATTCTGCCCTAAAATTGGGTCAGGCGCGCGGAGCTGCCATTTGTGCTGGAGTGAGTCAAAACCTCACTGTTCACGAATACACGGCAACGCAAATCAAAAAAGCTGTTGTAGGTAATGGTCATGCTCAAAAGGAGCAAGTGCAATATATGATGTCGCTTATTTTAACCTTGCCGGAAATACCTGTCGAAGATGCCGCTGATGCATTGGCTTGTGCCATCACTCATGCAAACTTTGCCGCCGTCGGCGGCAGTCAAGCAAGTAAGTTGCCAGAAGGCATGCGTACTTCTCGCCGTGGGGGTCGTTACAGTCGATGATTGGTCGTTTACGTGGGATTATTTTAGAAAAACAAGCTCCTGATTTGTTACTAGATGTGCAGGGTGTTGGTTATGAAGTCGCCGCGCCGATGTCGACATTTTGTAGCTTGCCGGGTATTAATGAAGAAGTCTCATTATTTACTCATTTAGTCGTTCGTGAAGATGCCCAGTTATTATATGGCTTTGCCACTACGCGCGAGCGATTATTATTTCGTAGCTTGCTTAAAGTAAATGGCGTAGGAGCAAAGTTAGCACTCACTATTTTGTCGGGAAGCGATGTCGATGATTTCTCTCGTAGCGTACAAGAAGGCGATGCAGATAGCTTGACGCGGTTGCCTGGTGTGGGTAAGAAAACGGCAGAACGTTTGATTATTGAAATGCGTGATCGCCTCAAAGATATCAGTGGAGCGATGGGCTTAAAACCTGTTTTCTCAGCGGCTGCAAGTTTAGCTGGTGCAAAAGACGAGGCGATAGAAGCGTTGATCTCACTGGGCTATAAACCGATTGAGGCTGATAAGATGATTCGAGTTCTTGCTAGTGATGGTCTCACGACAGAAGAGCTTATTCGCCTAGCCTTACAGAGAAAATAAGTCATGGAAGACGAACGTTTTGTAAATGCTACTGCTAAAATGAATGAAGAATATCAAGACAGTGCTATTCGTCCTGCGGCCTTAAAAGATTATATTGGTCAGCCAGCGGTAAGAGAGCA
Source organism: Pseudomonadota bacterium (assembly GCA_030576275.1). Classification (GTDB taxonomy): domain Bacteria; phylum Pseudomonadota; class Gammaproteobacteria; order Nitrosococcales; family Methylophagaceae. The sequence goes on from JALIBN010000012.1 coordinate 240,223, forward strand.
AATGGACTTATTTATTACGGCCGCTAGAAATCGAAAGGAAGCCTTGGATCACACCTTAATCTTTGGTCCTCCCGGATTAGGTAAAACGACTCTGGCTCATATCATTGCGAATGAAATGGGGGTTAACCTTAGACAAACTTCTGGACCGGTATTAGAGCGACCAGGTGACTTAGCGGCGCTACTCACCAATCTTGAACCTAACGATGTATTGTTTGTTGATGAGATTCATCGTTTAAGCCCTATTGTCGAAGAAGTTCTTTATCCCGCGATGGAAGATTATCAGTTAGATATCATGATTGGCGAAGGGCCGGCTGCCCGCTCAATTAAACTTGAATTGGCACCCTTTACGCTGGTGGGTGCAACGACGCGTGCAGGGTCTTTAACATCACCATTACGTGATCGTTTTGGCATTGTGCAACGACTAGAATTTTATTCTAGTGTAGATTTAAGCACCATTGTTCAACGTAGCGCACGTATTTTTGGCGTGAAGCTTGATATCAGTGGCGCGAATGAGATTGCTCGACGGTCACGCGGTACGCCACGTATTGCCAATCGCTTGTTACGCAGAGTGCGAGACTATGCAGAAGTAAAATTTAATGGCGATATAACTGCCGAAGTTGCCAGGCAAGCGCTTAACCTACTTGACGTCGATGATAATGGTTTTGATATGCTAGATCGTAAATTACTGCGGGCGATTATTGAAAAATTTGATGGTGGTCCAGTTGGGGTAGATAATCTTGCCGCCGCAATTGGTGAAGAGCGTGGCACTATTGAGGATGTTTTAGAGCCATTTTTAATCCAAGAAGGCTTTATTATGCGAACGCCACGGGGGCGTGTGGCGACCAAGAGAGCGTGGCTACATTTAGGTTTAACGCCAAATAATGAATGAGAATGAATTACTTTGAATTACTTTGAATGGCCCATCCGAATTTATTATGAAGATACTGATAGCGGAGGTGTCGTTTATCATTCAAACTATCTCAACTTCATGGAACGTGCACGTACTGAATGGTTAAGATCCTTAGGCTTTGAGCAAGATAAATTAATCGCAGACCATCAGTGTCTGTTTGCGGTACATTCTATGCAATTAAACTTTCGTCGCCCTGCACGCTTTAATGATGCTTTGCTGATTCGTTCACAGTTGATGAAGACGGCCGGTGCTAGTATGACGTTTGAACAAAAAATTTTTCGCAATGATGAACTGTTGTGCGATGCAACAGTCAAAATTGCTTGTTTAGATTCCAATCGGTTTCGACCAATGTCGATTCCTCCCTTTATTTTGATGGAGATACAAGGTGAACGCTGATCTTTCTTTAGTGACCCTTATTGCGGAAGCCAGCTTACTGGTTAAGTTAGTGATGCTGATATTATTGTTAGTCTCCATATATTCGTGGACGATTATTTTTAAAAAACGCAGTGAGTTGAGACAGGCAACGCGCGATGCAGACTTATTTGAAGACAAATTCTGGTCAGGCAACGAATTAAATCGCTTATATGAAGATATTTCATCACGTCCCCACGTTAGTCGAGGTATGGAAGGGATATTTGAAGTGGGCTTTAAAGAGTTCGTGCGACTCAAAAAATCTGATCCTGCCTCAGCAGCCGTGTTGGATGGCGCTCAAAGGGTGATGCGTATATCACTTGCTCGTGAAATTGACCACCTAGAAGATACATTACCTTTTTTGGCAACAGCGGGTTCAACGAGTCCTTATATCGGCTTATTCGGTACAGTATGGGGAATCATGAACTCGTTTCGCGCCCTTGGCGAGGTTCAACAAGCCACATTAGCGATGGTAGCTCCAGGTATTTCTGAAGCACTTATTGCTACTGCAATGGGCTTGTTTGCAGCTATTCCTGCGGTAATTGCTTATAATCGTTATTCGCACAAGGCTGAACGATTGATTAATCGTTATGATAACTTCCTGGAAGAGTTTTCTTCTATCTTACACCGCCAACATAGTTAATCGCGAGTTAGACTCATGGCCGTTAATAATAAAAGACAACGTCGTAAACCGATGGCTGAGATCAATGTAGTTCCTTACATTGATGTCATGTTGGTACTGCTGATTATATTTATGATCACGGCTCCGATGCTTACCCAAGGTGTAAAGGTCGATTTGCCTGAAGCTGCGGCTAATGCCGTCGTCCCTCCAGACGACAATAGTGAACCTTTGGTAGTTTCCGTCGATGCAGATGGTTATTTTTATGTAGCAATTGGTGATAAGCAAGATCAACCCATTGATGCGCAGGAATTACAGGTCAAAGTCGCAGCCGTGCTTCGCCGTAGTCCAAATACACCCGTGATGGTAAAAGGCGATAATGCCGCTAATTATGGACAAGTTGTAACAGTAATGGCCTTATTACAACTGGCGGGAGCGCCAAGTGTAGGTTTAATTACTAAGCAACCTGAAATAACCGCAGCACACTAATTACTAATGAAAAATATATTTGTAGAAAATATTACCGCTGGCAGTCTTTCATTGCTATTGCATATCGTATTACTGGGCTTATTTGTGCTTGGGATGGATTCGCAATCAATCCCAATATCAATTGCACAACCTGAACAAGTTGAGATTGTTCAAGCAACTATGATGGATGAAACCAATATTCTTCAAGAAATGGTTCGCCAACAAGAGCTTGAAGATAAAAAACGCAATGATGAACAAGCAAGGCAAAATCTTGTTCAACAGCGCCTAGAAGACACGCAAAAGGAATTAGCGCGTAAAGAGCTAGAGTACCAAGATCAGCAAGAGCGTGCGAAGATCGAGCAGCAACAACGTGAAACAAAGGTTAAGCAAGAACAAGAAAAAATTGCAAAATTAGAGCAAGATCGGAAGCAGGAAGAAATTAAACAACAACAAGCGGTAGCTGATCGTAAAATTGCGGAAGAAAAACGGAAAAAAGCTGAGCAAGAGCGAAAGGTCGCTGAAGAAAAACAAAAACAAGCTGAGCAGGAACGTAAGCACGAAGAAGAGCTAAAAAACAAAGCCGAACAAGAACGTAAAGCGGCGGAAAAGAAAAAGCTACTGGCGGAGGCTGATCGTAAAGCTGAAGAAGATCGCAAACTTCAGGCAGAAAAAGAACGCAAAGCAGAAGAAGCTCGTAAGCTTAAAGCTGAAGCGGATCGTAAAAAAGCCGAAGAGTTAAAGCTTAAAGCAGAAGATGCACGTAAGGCAGAAGAAGCGCGTAAAGCCGAAGCAGAACGTAAAGCACAAACTGCCGAAGCTGATAAATTGCTACAAGATAGCTTAGCATCTGAAGAGCAGGAACGAGAATCAAAGCGAATTGGAGATGTGGTTAATCAAAATATATCAATGATTCAGCAACGAATTAAACGTAATTGGTTACGACCTGGCATAGCTGAGACTGGACTACAAAGTACCTTGCGAGTAACTTTGTTGCCGAGTGGTGATATAAAACAAGTAGTGGTGGTAAAAAGCAGTGGTAATGCAATCTTTGATCGCTCGGCAGAGTCAGCTGTCTATAGAGCTGCGCCATGGCCTCAACCAGCAGATCCAAAAGCCGCGGCAGCTTTACGCGATTTTCAATTTATTTTTAAACCTGAGTAAGAGGGTAACGTAATGACCAAACGATGGTTAATTGCACTAGGATTATTAGCTTCAGTATTATCTTGGCAAGCACGTGCTGAATTAGTAATTGAAATAACCGGTGGTTCAGAAGCCGCATTACCTATCGCATTGGTGCCATTTGGCAGTGAAGGCTTTACCGCACCATTAGATATGTCAGAAGTTATTCGTAATGATTTAGCGGGTAGTGGTCGTTTTTCACCGCTACCAAAACAAGATCTGATCTCTCAGCCACATGAGCAAGCGGAAGTTAATTTTGCTGATTGGCGTCTACTGAGGTCGGAAGGCTTATTGGTTGGTAAAGTCAGTAGTGTTGATGGCCAAACCTATGACGTTCAGTTCCAATTATTTGATGTGTATAAAGCGCAACAGCTGGTAGGTAAGCGTTATCAAGTACCTGCGTCTGGTTTACGTCGCTTAGCCCATCAGATAGCTGACCAAGTATATCAAGCATTAACGGGTGAGATTGGCGTCTTTGCTACACGTTTGGCTTTTGTAACTGTAATTAATAATGCTGATGGCAGTAAGCGTTTTGCCTTGCAAGTATCTGATGCTGATGGTGCTAATCCACGGACGGTGTTGCAGTCTAAAGAGCCGATAATGTCACCAAATTGGTCTCCTGACGGTGATCGATTAAGTTATGTGTCATTTGAAAATGGCACGACAGAAGTATTTGTGCAGGAAATGAGCAGTGGTCGCCGTGATTCAGTCGCAGCATTTAAAGGCATAAATAGTGCACCATCATGGTCTCCTGATGGTAAAAAATTAGCACTAACCTTATCAAAAGGCGGAAATCCAGAGATATATGTTTTGGAGCTAGTGTCTGGAAATTTATCGCGAGTAACGCATAACTCACAATCTATTGATACAGAGGCGGTATGGTTGCCAAATAGTAATGAACTTTTGTTTACGTCAGATCGTGGTGGTCGACCACAAATATATAAAGTTTCAGTGGATGGAGGTACAGCATCACGTGTCACATTTGAAGGAAATTATAACTCATCACCCGATGTCTCACCTGATGGCCGTTATTTGGCTATGGTCCATGGCATAAGTGGTAAGTATTATATTGCAGTACAAGATTTAGCCTCAGGGGCTGTAAAAGTTTTGACTGAAACGGGGCGCGATGAATCACCGAGCTTTGCGCCTAATAGTCGTATGATCCTGTACGCTACGGAAAGAAATGGTAAAGGGGTATTAGCCGCCGTGTCGGTTGATGGTCGAATTAAACAACGTTTAGGAGAGGCCGGGATTGACGTACGCGAACCCGCATGGTCACCAATAAGAAAATAACGAAATAACGAAATAACGAAATAACGAAATAACGAAATAACGAAATAACGAAATAACGAAATATCAAGCTTCGAGGAGCAATTAAATGAAAGTAATTAAATTATTAACGGTATCACTGATACTTGTAGGATTAGCTGGGTGTAGCAGTTTGGGTTCAAGCAAAAAAGACTCTGATGCCATGCAAAATGGCGATGTGTCGATTGAAGATCGTAATGCAGATTCTTCAGGCCTTGAAGGTGGTAAGGCTTATGGCTCTGATGTTAACTCAGAAAAACAAGTTATTGTAGGCGAAGGCGGCTATCAAGATGGTCAGTTTAACGACCCTTCTAGCCCATTATCACATCGTATTGTCTATTTTGACTATGATAGCAGTACGGTTAGACCACAAGATTTACCTGTCCTAGAGGCTCATGCTGCATATTTAAGTGCTCATCCAAATGCGTCTATTCGTGTAGAAGGACATACTGATGATCGCGGATCTCGTGAATATAACCTAGCATTAGGGGAACGTCGTGCTTTAGCAATTCGTCAAATATTAATGTTACAAGGCGCAGGTATTAATCAGTTCCAAGTAACTAGCTATGGTGAAGAACGCCTAGCAGCAGAAGGTTATGATGAATCTGTTTGGTCGAAAAATCGCCGTGTTGAATTGACTTACCTAGGACGCTAAATAAATGAAAATGTTGACTAAAAAAGCCGTAGTGATTGCCATGATGTTATCACCGATAATGTCGACCGTCGTTCTGGCTGATGAAGCAGCATTATCACAGCGTATTGAGCGGTTAGAGCGGATTATCCAAGGACAAGGCCTAGTCTCACTCCTAGGTCGTGTCGATCAGCAGCAAAATGCAATTCAGAAATTACATGGCGAGAATGAATCATTACGTCATGAATTAAAATTGATGAAAGAGCAACAACGTGAACTTTATCTTGATCTTGATAAGCGATTGTTAGGACAGGTTACCACTACACAACCTGCTCCTGCCGTGGTATCGCAAACTAATCAAGGAGAGTTACCTAGTTCATCAGTAACTGATAGCGAGCTAGAATCAGTAGATCAGGCCATCAATACGCAACAACCTGAAGGCGCGCCGGTTGCTGTAGAAAATGGCGAGGCAGCTTATCAGTCAGCCTTGCAGATCTTGCGTAGTGGTCAGTATGAACAGGCTGTAGCGGCTTTAGCGGCTTTTCCTGAACAGTATCCACAAAGTACTTATTTACCAAATGCCTATTATTGGCAAGGCGAAGCAAACTATGTGCTTCGCCATTTTGAAGCTGCGATAGTGGCGTTTCAGACTGTCATTGATAAATTTCCATCAAGTACAAAAGTTGCTGATTCCATGTTGAAGCAAGGTTTCAGTCAATATGAACTGGGTAACGTTGATGTCGCAAAACTAATGTTAAATAATGTGATGCAACAATATTCAAATACATCTGCTGCTAAGTTAGCAAAAGTAAGATTGGATCGCATTAAAGAAGAAACACGATAAGCCATAAAGGCAGAAGAGGTAGCTATGGCTCAGTGTCGAATTACAGAAATTTTTTATTCATTACAAGGTGAGACACGTACCGTTGGTTTGCCAACGGTATTTGTCCGTCTGACGGGATGTCCATTGCGGTGCGGATACTGTGATACGGCATACGCCTTTACCGGCGGTGAAAAGATGGATATTGCAGACATTGTAAGTGCAGTTTCTGCTTATAACCCGCGTTATGTCACCGTAACAGGTGGCGAACCACTTGCCCAGCAATCCTGTTTCGAATTATTGACTGTTTTATGTAACCTTAATGTAGAAGTATCTTTGGAAACCAGCGGCGCAATAGATATAACAGCTGTTGATCCACGTGTTGTTTGTGTCATGGATCTCAAAACACCTGCATCAGGTGAAGAATCCAAAAATAAATATAGCAATATTGATAAGTTAAAGGCTAAAGACCAAGTCAAATTTGTAATTTGTGATCGTAATGATTATGAATGGTCTTGTAAGAAGCTTACTGAATACAATCTTGTCGATCGTTGTGAAGTACTATTTTCGCCCATTCATGGCAAATTAAATCCAGCAGATCTTGCTGAGTGGATTATTGAAGACAATTTAGCTGTTCGAATGCAAATTCAAATGCACAAATATCTATGGAACGATGAGCAAGGCCGATGAAACGTGCAGTAATCCTGTTATCTGGTGGTCTTGATTCCGTAACCGCATTAGCAATGGCTAAAAGTCAGGGCTTTGATTGTTATACCTTAAGCTTTAATTACGGTCAACGACACGATTCAGAACTGGTAGCTTCAGCTAAGTTATCTAAGTTGTATGGAGCCACTGAGCATAAAGTAATAAATATTGATTTACGGTCTATTGGCGGTTCAGCCTTAACTGATCATAATCTTGCTGTACCTGAGCAAGAACAACAAGGCATTCCTATCACCTACGTGCCTGCAAGAAATACGGTCTTTCTATCAATCGCTCTAGGTTGGGCTGAAGTATTAAATGCACAAGCTATATATGTAGGTGTTAATGCGGTTGATTATTCTGGCTATCCAGATTGTCGCCCTGACTTTATTGCGGCATTTGAGACTCTAGCTAATCTTGCAACTAAAACAGGGGTTGAAGGCAATAAGCTTTCAATTCATGCACCGCTGATTAATATGTCAAAAGCAGAGATTATTCTGCAAGGCTCAAAATTAGGTGTCGACTACAGTCAAACCGTATCATGTTATCAAGCTGATCAAGAGGGCAAGGCCTGTGGACGATGCGATTCATGTCGTTTAAGACGGCAAGGATTTGAGCAAGCAGGAATAGTAGATCCAACCCAATACAAAATTTAATCAAATATCGAATATCTAACTATATATAGAAGATAGATAACCTAGAGTAATGAATGACGCGGGTATTGTATAAATAAACGCATAACTGATCTACTTTATTAGTCAGGAACAAGTAATTCAAAACATCCATATTAGACCGGTTATAACTTAAGTTATTGCTCTATATATATTTTAATTGATAACCGTCATGCTGATAACGCTTTAAGACAAAATAATTCTCAAAAGGGTTGTTATTTCCTCAGAATAGCGTATTATTTCGCGTCTTGGTTTGGGCCGTTAGCTCAGCTGGTAGAGCACCGGACTTTTAATCCGATGGTCCCGCGTTCGAATCGCGGACGGCCCACCAAATTAAGAATTAGTTTGATTGATATTAGAAATAATATTTAAGAATAAAGATTGACAGTTTAGTGAGAGCCTGTATAATTCTCGCTTCTTT
>JALIBN010000013.1:0-28129 GCA_030576275.1 Pseudomonadota bacterium
AAGAAGAGGCCAAACTTATTGAGCTTGACGGTAGGTCTTGAATTCGGCCCTAACAAACACCTATGTACTTACCAACCAAAATACATAAAGCGGCGCTTAGACGACTGCAGCAGTTACGTAAGCAGGGTATACTGATAATTTACATGTGGGCAGTATTGGTGCTTGCAAACGACAAAATATTATAGATTAGGAATTTACATGGCTGATAGTGACGATACATTTATTGAACGCGCGGATGCACATATTTTTTTATCCAATGATCAAATCGCTAAAGGGGTATCGGCTGGTAAGGTCAGTGCCTCGAACATGTATGCTACGGCACGATTTAATGTATGGCTAAGTGCTAGTGGTTGTGAGAGTGGCGAAGAGTTGGCTGAGGGTAAAACTGAAATAACTGAGTATTTTGTCGCTGAATATAAAAAAATGCTTGAAGAGAATCTTGATAATTATAGTAAAAACTTTGATGATTATATGAAAGGCACAAGCGGAAAATAATTCTGCGCTTATTTTTTAAAGCATTCGACCATATATTCAATGAAACAGGGGGGCAGAGTCATTGATTGGGATGTTGATCTGAGCAAAGTGTTTTCATTTACTCTGACCTTATAAATTTGTTTGCACTATCTGGAACCTATATGAAAAAAGTGACGCATACTTCAATACGACCAACCCAAAGCCTAAACCTTTTGTCCCAACAAGAAATTTTTAAACTCAGCAATCCAAGTGCTGATCTTTATCAATTGTTTAGAGACTGCGCTTTGGCTGTATTGAATACGGATAATCATGAAGATGATGCCGAATCAATTTTTACCAACTATGCTGATTTTGATATAAAGCTAGTACCAAAATCAAGAGGCATGATGCTTGAAATTGATAATGCTCCCGCCCAATCTTTTGTAGATGGTGAAATCATAAAGGGCATACAAGCCCATCTTTCTTCGGTGTTGAGAGACATTGTCTATAGCGATTTCACCATAGTCACTAAACATCAAGAAATTACCATCACCGATCAGGTCTTTCATATTTTACGAAATGCGGGGGCGATTAAACCTGATTTATCTCCAAATTTAATTGTATGTTGGGGGGGGCACTCTATCCCTCGTATAGAGTACGATTACGCAAAAGAAGTCGGATATGAGCTTGGCTTACGTGGGCTCGATATCATTACAGGTTGTGGTATAGGAGCAATGAAAGGCCCGATGAAAGGTGCGACAGTCGGCCATGCCAAACAGCACATCAAACAAGGTCGATATATTGGCATTACTGAGCCTGGCATTATAGCTTCTGAGTCACCCAATGCTATCGTCAATGAATTAGTCATTATGCCGGACATTGAAAAACGTCTAGAAGCGTTTATTCGTCTTGGTCACAGTATTATTGTGTTTCCCGGTGGTGTTGGTACTGTCGAAGAGATATTATATCTGCTGAGTATATTGCTACATCCCGACAATGACACCTCAGGCATTCCATTGATTTTTTCAGGCCCGGAATGTTGCCGTGAGTATTTTGAGATCTTAGATAAGTTTTTACGTTTTTGTCTTGGTGATGATGTAGCCGAACTTTATCAAATCATTATTGCTGAAGCAGGTAAGGTCGGTACCCTTGCCAAAGAAGCTGTTGCCCAAGTTCATCGAACACGACGAGATAACAGTGAAGCTTATTATTATAATTGGGAACTCAACATTGCCGATAACTTACAAAATCCGTTTGAACCCACTCATGACAACATGGCGGCGCTTAAACTTGATCGCAGATTGCCCAAACATGAATTAGCGAGTAATTTACGTTCGGTTTTTTCCGGCATTGTTGCTGGCAATGTAAAAGCGTTCGGAATTCGCGAAGTAGCGAAACATGGCCCTTATCAAATTAATGGGGATCCCGAGCTAATGAATGCGATAGACGAATTATTATACGTTTTTGTAAAACAACAGCGGATGAAGTTAGGGCAAGTAGAACAAGACTATAAACCTTGTTATGAAATTGTATAAAGCTCAAGTTGGCTGAGCCTTGATTTGTTTGAGTACGGGGTCTAAATATCTGGTAAACCGTTTGATGTTAATTTTCATCCAAAAAGCAGAGCATCCATTGCTTATTTATTTTTGCTGAGAAAAGAATAACGCTTAGTCTGTCCTAAACAGGCAGCATATAAAAAATATTAATCAATCAAAGGAATGTTTATCTATGTCATTTGGCTCTTTAGGCTTGTGTGATGAGTTATTGAAAGCAGTTGCAGAACAAGGTTATACAAAACCGTCACCGATACAGGTTGATGCAATTCCTGTGGTGCTTAGTCAGTGTGATGTTATGGCGGTGGCTCACACCGGTACAGGCAAAACGGCTGGCTTTACGCTACCTATGGTGCAACTATTGTCTGGTGGTCCTATTCCGAAGGCTCAATGTATACGAGCATTAGTCATTACGCCGACCCGTGAGCTTGCCGCTCAGGTTGCTGACAGCGTTCAGAACTATAGCCGTCATATGAATATTCGCTCTGCGGCGGTGTTTGGTGGTGTGAGAATTGAACCGCAAATTGCCCAGCTACAAGGTGGTTTGGACGTGCTTGTGGCTACGCCGGGTCGTTTGATTGATCTTTATAACCAACAGGCGATTAACTTTGATCAGCTTGAGATCTTGGTTTTGGATGAGGCTGATCGCATGTTGGATTTGGGGTTTATCGACGATATCCTACGCATCCAAATGCTACTACCTATCAAACGTCAAACCTTGATGTTTTCAGCGACGTTTTCTAAAGAGATCAAGTCGCTTGCTAAAGGTATGCTAAATCATCCAGTTTTGATTGAAGTGACTGCCGCAAATAGTATTGTCGAGACCATTACACAAAAACTATATCCTGTAGTCAAAGAGTATAAGGGTGACTTATTAACTTACTTGATTAAAAAGAATACTTGGCGCCAAGTTTTGGTCTTTAGTCGAACTAAGCAGGGTGCAGATAGTTTAGTCGTTTTGTTGAAAAACGCGGGTATTAGTGCCGATTCAATCCATGCGAATAGAACCCAACATGCACGAACACTCGCCTTAGACGGTTTTAAAAATGGGACTATTGTGGCATTGGTCGCCACAGATATTGCCTCACGAGGTATTGATATAAATCAACTGCCTTGCGTTGTGAATTTTGATCTCCCGTATGTAGCAGAAGACTATGTGCATCGCATTGGTCGTACCGGTCGAGTTGGCACGTCTGGTTTAGCTGTTTCATTGTTCAGTGAGGATGAATCTAAGCAGTTACAGTCTATTGAGCGTGTCATTGGCCATAAATTAGAGCGTGAGATCATTCCAGGCTTTGCGCCCAGTGAAAAGTTGTTAGCAACCTCTCCGTATGATGATGACGAGTACGGTAATTTTGAAGCTGACTCTAAGCCAGGGCGTCGAGGCCGTGGCGGTAGCTCATCTAATCGAAAGCGTAAGAATTAAGAAAAATGGCGGTTAGAATAAGATTAAATTGAGTTAATGGCATGCCTGAGTATTTGAACCCGCTATTTCTTATTTTGATATCCATATGATGTCAGTGATATAAAGACTTCAATGTTAAAATAATTCTGACTGTTTCATTTTATAATGGCTGTGGCAATAAGGGGTATTATCGCTTAGTCTCGGTGGAGATACCTTAAGCTATAGTTCAGCGTTTATTGCTGTGTTATATGAATGACAGCTGTTGGCAAGTAAGCGACGAATTTTTAAAAGTCTGCTTCTCGACCCATTGCGGACAGTCAGGCTATATCGAAACTGGACTCCACCGTTTTAGTAAACGATTGTTAATCAGCTTTCCCAAGCATCGTTTCAAACTCATGTACCTACCTACCCAAAACATAAAATGGCCCTGAATCGGAATCTCCGTTTTTGGCCGCAAAGATGACTGTCAGATTATATCGAAAACATTTTTATAGATCTGTGCTATAGTGTAAACAATTGTTAACCGCCACAGAAGTTCCACCTCTACTCTAGTAAGCTTCAAACACAGAGAATGAAAGGAGGTTTCGGTCCTCGTTAATTACACTTAAAATTCACCCCAAAACGTTCCCGAAAAGCGGAGCTACAATAATTCACAACTTATCTATTTTGACCCAGTATCCGCCACGGCTTTAAGGTTTAATCGGTGGAATTGGCAAGATATAACGTCTAACACCGTTTGTTGCACGGCATTTTCTGATTTTAGCCTTTCCTCTACACGCTGTAACGCAATACTCGGTTCCTATTACCATTTTATCTTCGCCGCTAGTTTTACATAGTGGAGCCACTTCCTGCGTGTGGTTTAAAACGCAATTATCTTTGCAGGCTTAATAATCATTATTAAATCAGCCTGATTTTTCCACAGGGGAAAAGCATGATGTGACTAAAACACCGTTTTATACCCGTTATATTAGCAAGCGCATTTGTCAGTCCGCTCTATGCACAAACTGCAGCAATCACCGAAACAGAACTGACTATCCTGAGAAACCAAATTTCAGCGCTACAATCTAGGCTGAGCCAGCTTGAAGAGCAAACTAATGCCGCTACTTCGCAAGTAGCGAAAAACTCAGACACCATAATCGAACAGCAAAAGATGGCGTCGACACCGGTCAAGGCGGAGTCTGAGGATGGCATTAAAGTAGGCGGCGCTATTCGTAGCAATTACAACTACACCTCTTATAGTGAAGGCAACAAAGATCGTGGTGGGGATTTCGATTTCGATATCTTTCGCATTAACGTAAGTGGCGAAATCGGTGACGTTTCACTAAACGGGGAAATTCGCTTCTTCGATTATATGACGGCGGTTAAATACGCTTATGTGGGATACCAGTTTGCCGAGAATTGGCAAGCTCAGGTTGGGATCACCAAGGTGCCTTTTGGCAACAGTCCCTATAATTCACATAATTATTTCTTCAGCACCAATTATTACCTTGGTTTAGAAGATGACTTTGATTTGGGCATCGTATTTAAGCGCAGTATTGCCGATAATTGGCAACTGGATTTAGGTTTCTTTAAAAACGATGAACTCGGTGGCGTAGATGGTTACGTAGACAATCGTTCTGATCGTTATTCCTATGATATCGTCGGCAGTCGGGCCGTTGGTGAAGGGATTTATGATGAGCCAACTCAGGCCATAGGTGAATACAATACCTTTAGTGGTCGATTTGCCTATCATTTTGACCAAGGAGCGCTAACCACAGAAGTGGGTGTGTCGGCGCTAAGCGGTGGTTTGCATGATGGAATGAGACGCGTTGGTGACTACCAAGCTTGGGCACTACATTCTAATAGTCAATACCATAATTGGAATTTACAGCTACAACAAAGCCAATATAGCTATGACATAGCTAACATCGATCGTATTGCTGTAGGCGCCTATTCATTTTATGACTCCATTGCTGCTGAAGCGACCTCGACTACGGTCAATCTGGCTTACGATTGGGCGGTCAATTTTGGCCCTGTTACAGCCCTACAATTTTATAATGACTACGGCGTTGTTTATAACAAGTCAGACAACACGGCTAATACTGTTATGAATGTTACTGGGGTGTCGGTCGCGGCAGGTGGCTTATTTACCTATTTCGAATGGGTAAATGGCAAAAATCAACCTTTTGTTGGCGGCAGTGCTTCCGGTGATAGCAACGATTATCAGCAACGATTTAACATCAATGTCGGCTACTACTTTTAAACTAACTTGCCAGTACATTCTTTAAATTAACAACACGCAATAAGGATAATCTAATGACAGATAATAAAGATCCTATGGTTCCCGATGGTGAAGTCACCCCGATAGATACCGACTATCAAGTAGGCCAGGACAACATTGTAGTTAATGTAGGACCCTATGGCTTAGATATACACAATAAAGTTTTTGCCATCTCGGCACTAACAATAATTGCTTTTGTCGCGCTGACGCTGATGTTTCAAAATCAAGCTGAGCCGATGTTTAATGGCATAAGGGGCTGGTTGACCACTAATCTAGACTGGTTTTTCATCAGTGCGGCGAATATTTTTGTACTGATATGTATAGGCCTCGTATTTTCTCCTTTGGGGCGAGTACGCCTTGGCGGCACTGAGGCGACGCCTGATTACAGCTATTTAAGCTGGTTTTCGATGTTATTTGCCGCCGGTATGGGTATCGGCTTAATGTTCTATGGCGTCTCCGAGCCACTTACCCATTTTGGCACCTCGTTTGCAGGAACCGCTGCAGAAAATGGTGTGCGTACTGATTGGGCTCCACTGGCTGGTGCTGCAGGTAATGCCGAGTCAGCGGAACGTTTAGCGATGGCTGCCACAATTTATCATTGGGCGCTTCATCCCTGGGCTATTTACGCTGTGATGGGCTTGGGTTTAGCGCTGTTCTCCTTTAACAAGGGGTTACCACTGACAATCCGCTCGGTATTTTATCCGATTTTGGGTGAAAGAGTCTGGGGCTGGCCTGGTCATATCATCGATATTGTGGCAGTGCTGGCAACCTTATTCGGTTTGGCCACATCCTTAGGCTTGGGCGCCTCACAAGCCGCTTCTGGTCTACATTACCTGTTTGGCGTTCCCTTAGGGAATACCACCCAGGTCTTGTTAGTGATAGGTATCACCGCCTTGGCCCTTATTTCAGTAATAAGAGGCTTGGATGCCGGGGTACAAAAATTATCTGAAATCAATATGATGCTCGCGGGTCTATTATTGGTTTTTGTGGTGGTCGTTGGACCCACTCTGGCTATTGCCACAGGTTTTATTGACAACATGATGGCTTATTTCCATTATTTGCCGGAACTTGCTAATCCCGTAGGGCGCGAAGACAGTAACTTTTCCTCAGGCTGGACTGCATTTTATTGGGCTTGGTGGATATCTTGGAGTCCTTTTGTCGGTATGTTTATAGCCCGAGTCTCTCGTGGTCGTACCGTGCGGGAATTTATCATTTCAGTATTGTTGATACCTTCTATCGCCGGTGCATTTTGGATGACAGTGTTTGGTGGTACGGCCATCAAACAAGTTGTGGTGGATGGTTATCAAGGAGTAGTTGATGCCGATTTGCCTTTGCAGCTATTTAGCATGCTCGATGTGTTACCACTGTCCAGCATTACTTCTTTTATCGCCATCGTGTTAGTGATCGTGTTTTTTGTGACCTCGTCCGATTCAGGCTCGCTAGTGATTGATGTGATTTCTGCGGGAGGCAAGGTAGATGCGCCAACGCCACAGCGGGTATTCTGGGCTTCATTTGAAGGCCTAGTTGCGATATCACTTATCTTGGGGGGGGGATTAGTCGCCTTACAAGCGATGGCCGTCTCTACCGGCTTGCCTTTTACCTTAGTACTGTTGGTTGCTGCATTTTCCACGGTCAAAGGTTTGATGTCAGAGCCTAGATAACACGCGTCTTAGTATATACTCGTCCTAGTCCTACATTGGCTGAGGACGGGTATAACTGACAAATCACGGAGCAGGATAATGCAGGCTGAACAATCCGAAGTGTTGGATTTTTTGCGGCGTCACCCGCCGTTTTCAAATTTGCCTGACAAAGAGCTGGGCAGTGTTGCTAATACTGTTGAAGTCGCTTATTACCGGGCGCAGTCGACCATATTGCTATTAGGCCAAAACAATCATCAGTGGTACGTGATCCGCAGTGGCGCGGTAGAAGTTTTTCGTCGGGACGGACAATTATATAATCGCCTCGGAGAAGGGGATTTTTTTGGCGAACAAAGTTTGATGCTCAACCGTCCAGTTCGTTTTCCCGTTACCGCACTTGAAGATACGTTGATATACCTTATTGGCGAGGAAACATTTAATTATTTGTTTGATAATTTTGAGGATTTTGCTGATTTTGTAGAAGTAGAAGATCAAACTCGTTTACGCCAATCAATAGCTAAGCGCGAAGATGACAATACCTTACTAACTGCAAAAGTAGACAATCTAATCACGGCTTTACCTGTCACCGTTAATAGCTCTACCACCGTGCATCAAGCCGCCATCCGCATGACAGAAGAAAATGTATCCTCATTATTAATCACTCGTTCTGTGAAAGACCAAACAGAGCAAGAAAATCAAGTTATCGGCATTGTCACCGACTTAGATATTCGTCGGCGTCTGGTTGCAGGGGGTTTAAGCAGTGACATTCCTGTGGCGGATATCATGACCACAGAATTAAGCTATGTGCAAAGTAATCAGTTTGTGTTTGAAGCTATGATGTTAATGCTCAAACACAATGTGCAGCATTTACCTGTGATGAAAAAAAACCAGCCAATTGGACTGATAAGCCATGTTGATATCTTGCGATACGAATCGCAAAATAGCTTATTTGTGGTAAAAAATATTTTTAGTGCCCAAAGTGTAGATGAATTAGCTAGCCTTATTCATGACGTACAGGGTTGTTTTACACGCATGGTGCACCAAGATGCCAACTCGCAAATGATTGGTAGCGCAATGGCGGTGGTAGGTCGCAGTTTTAAACAACGCTTGTGTGAGCTCGGTGAAGCACATTTGGGAGCACCACCTGTGCCTTATTGCTTTTTAGCCTTAGGGTCTATGGCGCGGGGCGAACAACTAATAGTGACTGATCAGGATAATGCAATTATTCTCGATGACGGTTATCAACCCGCGTTACATGGCGATTATTTTGAGGCGTTGGCAAAGTTTGTTTGCGATGGTTTGGCGCGTTGCGGTTATAGCTATTGCACAGGAGATATAATGGCAACCAACGTCCAATGGCGCCAACCATTGGCTGTTTGGCAACAATATTTTAGTAAATGGATTGAGCAGCCTAGTGCTGAGTCTTTATTACACAGCGCTATTTTCTTCGATCTGGAAGGCGTGTGGGGCGAGATAAAATGGGCGGAACATCTTAATCGCTTGATCCGTCAAAAATCCCATAAAAACACGCGTTTCTTGGCGTGTATGGCACGTAATGCCTTGCTTAGAACCCCGCCATTGGGCTTTTTCAAAGACTTTGTAATGGAAACTGATGGTCGCCAGACTAATTCTATCAATATGAAACGCCGCGGCACTGCCCCCATAGCTGATCTTGTGCGTTTGCATGCCTTAGCTGTAAGTTCTTCAGCGCGCAATACCTTTGAACGGCTGGAAGATATTATTGAGGCGGGGATCCTGCCACCCGGCAGAGGACAAGATTTACGCGATGCCCTAGAATTTATTGCTATGGTTAGGATCCGTCATCAAGCTTTAGATATTGAACTTAAACACGAGCCAGATAACAACATAGAGCCGGAACATCTATCGGATTTTGACCGTAAAAATCTTAAAGAAGCCTTTCAGATATTAAGCAATGCCCAGCGTTTTATGAAATTCAGGTATCAACCCGGCCGGGCCAATTGAGAGGGCGGTATGTTCTATCTTGGTAAAAATCAACTTACTGACAAGACCCAACTCTCGTCTCAAGCTAACCATGAAGATTGGGCCAACCGCTTTGAGTTATTGGCAAAGAGCAGTAAATACCCAGCGTTAAAAGCATTCTATCAGGCGGGAGTTGCCGCGGCTTCCACGCCAATTAGTGATGTACCGATGGTCGCTTTGGATTTCGAAACCACTGGCCTAGACTCAAATCGAGACAGCATTGTTAGCATTGGCTTAGTCGATATGACGCTGACACGCATACGATGCGCTGATGCCAGACACTGGATAGTCAAACCCGAGACCAAATTACATCATAGATCTGTAGTGGTACATGGGATCACCCATTCAGCTGTGGCAGACGCCCCAGACTTTTCTACTGTGGTGGATGAGTTACTGTTCCGTTTGCAGGGCAAGATTGTAATCGTGCATCATAGCCCCATTGAACGTGGTTTTCTGAATGTTGCACTTAAACGCCTTATCCACGAAGGGATCGAATTCCCTGTTATTGATACGATGGCCCTTGAGGCTCGTTTTTCCCGCAAAATAAACCATTCTCTTTGGCGCTCTCTGATGGGACGACAAAAGACGTCGATCCGCTTGACAGATAGTCGCACGCGCTATCATTTACCTTATTATCGACAACATAATGCCTTGACTGATGCCTTGGCATGTGCCGAATTACTGCAAGCTCAGTGTGCAACACATCTAATGCCAGATACCCCTCTAAATACTATCTGGAGTTAACTAGACTACAGGTTCAAAATGGCTAGGTAGTCAAATGAACAACCTTGGAACAAGCTCTGATATCTGTTGTCGCTATGTGTAGTCATCTGATAAATATGAATCTGAAGAAGGGGGGGGTAAATGAAATTTTATTTTGATGAATAGGCTCAGTTAGCGAAACAAGATAAAGTCTTTTTTGAAGACAAGCGTGGCGCTATCCTTAAGCAATTGATAGAGAGTTGGGCTTGACAGCTTACCGTTCCAAATTAATATGATACGGCGGAAATATAAACCCCGAATGGCCGCCTGGATTGCAATCTCAGAAATGATGATGGATAAGTTATATGAACTAATGACGCTGGATATTGCTGAGATCAGTCTGAATGTTGAAAAAAAGACGGATAACAGGGCAGTTATCGACAACATCGTTTCTTTTGAAACTTCAACTAAACACGTTAAGGTTAGATTGAAGAATTAAACCCAACAAAAATAAACCTGTTCCCATTTTGTTAGTTAGAGGATTCTATGACAATGAAAATGGGCACTGTTAGATTCCTCACTGATAAGAGCGCATTAGAACGGTGGCTACCGCCATTTGGATATACTGGAACAAACCACGAAATTGATCTGCGCGTTGGTGGTGGTTATCAAATGTCATTCATAAATTTTGGTACAGGGATTCATCATTCATTTAGCGTAAAGTATCTTGAGCTGATTATGAATGAATGCATTATTATAAACAAACAAGTCCCATGTACTTAGTTACATAGGGCTTGTTTTTGGTGGAGTCTTAATCTGCCTATACAGTTTATGTTCTATATTTAAAACAATTGCTTAGCTTAGTCTTTACAGGTAATATGTTATTAGTTTTAGTATGTCGATGCAACAAGTAAAATAGCCAAAATATAGGTTTTTTGAAACAGTGCTGACTAAAAAATAGCTGATATTTATTCATTTTCAGAATACGAAATTTTCAAAATATCAGAAGCCATTATTGTGGAAATAATGGCCGTGAACTTCATTTCATGATTGATTTAGCCTGATTCGACAATATCGTCAAACGGTTAAAAATACATTTAACCAGTTTACCTCCACTGTGTTTGTAGCGTTTTTTAAATGCTTTATTCACTTCCCAAGTACCTTTATAGCCTATTGGAAAGACCACTAAGTCACCCGCTTTGAAAGTAGTAGAAGAACCGCCATCAGCAGGCGTCATTGTACATTCACCCTCTAAAACAAGTGCTGTTTCTGTAGTAACGAATTCCCATGGGAATACAGATACTTCTTTCTCCCATGTTGGCCAGTGAACAACACCCATTTCTTTTAAAAGTGCTTCACTCGGGTTGCTATTAACTGTAATTTTTTTCATGTAAATTCCTGTTGTTAGATTTATGCCCATAATCAGAATGATTTGAGATGTGCCATAGTATGTTGTTCATCTTCATTATTCAAAATTATCTGGCGACGTTAACGAGGCTAATGTAAGATAATTACCGTAGTTTTATACGGAGTGTCCTAAAATATTAGTGTCACATTAAGGGGCGTTTCTATTGACCCAATAAATTACCTTAAAAAATCTAAATTAACGCCGCGCCTTGTCCAAATCAATAAACTTAGTAGTATATGAACAGGAAAATTCTGCATCGCTACGATAATGCGTGCATGACCAAAACTGTCCATATTGGCCTTTGCGTAATTTCAATTTACCCTTGCAGTCTGGACAAATAGGCTCGACATATTTACATTTTTTATTTTCACAAACGCGAAAATCGCCACTCGCTATCAAACTACTGTGGCACCATTCACAGCCTGTTTCGGTGTGTGTACATAACGGAAAGTCACTACAGCCCAAGAATTGGCCATATTGACTGTCTTTTACCACCATATAACCTGTCTCACATTGCTTGCAAGGAATATCAGCGATCTTGGTTTGAAAGTGTGGTTTATCAGACTGTTGATCAATGATGTCGTAATCATCATTGATCAACTCTCGTACAAAGTCGGAGGCGTTATTGCCATCACTGACTAGATAGACATGATGTTTTGCTCGGGTAAGTGCAACATAAAATAAACGCCGCTCTTCGGCAAAAGCATATGAATCTGCATTGGGTAAGACAAGGTCTAATAAAGAGTGATTGGCTTTTTCAGAAGGAAAGCCGAATTGACCTTTTTGTAGGCCTAAGATAATCACATAATCAGCTTCCTTACCCTTAGAGCCGTGAGCGGTCATTATTTTAAGTTGTAACTTAGGGAAATGATTTTTTAGGCGTGAGATTTCAGGCCGATCATGACTGAATCGTACTAGAATTAATACCGTTGCTATTGTTTTAACTTGGAGATTAATTAACGCTAAGGCTTCTTCAACACCAGCATTATTGTTAGCTGTTTTTAGTAATGATACGGCTGCTTGTTGCACTTGATGAAAGCTTTGGATCTGTTTGTTGATCTGAGCTGGATTTTGCATGACAAAGCTCGAAGCAATGTCACCAATCTTATTATTAAAACGAAAGGTGGTATCCAATACTGATGTAGCCGCGATGCCAAAGTGCTGTTCAAACTGTTTGGTGATGGCAACATCACTACCGGTAAATTGATAAATCGCCTGCCAATCATCACCTACACAAAACAAGGTACTATCAGACTGTTGAGCAAGTAGGGCTTTAATCATTCTGGCTCTGCTGGTTGATATATCTTGAAATTCATCAACGAGAATATGAGTGAAGTTTGAGTTGTATCTATTTGTTTCTATATAGTAAATAGCTTTTACTATCATATCATCGAAGTCAATCGTAGCAGTATCAATGAGATGTTGTTGGTAAGCGGTATAAATAGGTTCGAATAATTGCAGTGCGGCTAACACACGCTCATGGTCTTCATGCTGATCGGCTTTATAAGCTAAATCTTGTATCGTTAAAAATGCAGATTTAAGTAAACTTAAGAATTGAGATAATAAGCGAGTAAATTCTGAAACTTGACCCAAGTCATTTAAGGTCGCGAGTAGTTTCTCATTTGGAATGGGCTTAAATTTTATGCCTAAATCTAGTAGATCAGCTTCTAGTTCTTTGAGTAAAACACCCTGACGTTTTTGATAGCTATAGGTTTCAATTAACGACGTTTGATGTGTTTTATGCAGCTCACGCTTCCATGCCATTTCTTTGATGTATTTTTCTTGGTCGATATATGGCGGTGTGTGATTGAGTTCATCGACAGCAAAGTGTTCTATGTAAATTCCGAAGTCAGGTAAGTAGAAGTCTGGTTGATATCGCCGAAAATCTGGACCCGATGTATTTACTTGGTAGTTGGCTTCATACTGATAATTAATGCCTTGTTGGAACAAAAAGTTGGCAATTTCACATTCTTCATAACTCTTGACCAACTCGCCTTGCAAGGTACGTATTTCGTTGTCACGAATATATTGGTGGTAGGCGCCAAGGGTTTTAAAGTTGAACGGGTTTTTATAAGGATAAGCAAAACGTACAAAATATTGAATTACCAGTGATTGATAATCATTTTGTTGCATCAAGTACTGGAACTGCTGACCAACAAATTGGATTTTTAGTCGATCATCTTCTGCCATTTTATTAATGGCAGGCACCACGCCTTCAACTTCGGTGATAATCTGTTTACCGAGACTATGAAACGTTTTGACGGTAAAACCTTGGATATTCAGTTTAGACGTTATCCGTCCAGACATTTCGTTAGCAGCATCATTGCCAAAGGCCAGCATCAGTACTTGTGACGGCGTTGCAATAGCTGATTTTATCAAATAGCCTGCACGACCAATCATGGTGCTGGTCTTACCCGTACCTGCACCCGCCAACACTAAGTTATATTGCTCGTTTTTAACACAGGCTTCACGCTGGTTTTGCGTCAAAGGTTGGCTTTCAACATGATCAAAAAATTGTTTAAACTCGGCAAGCTGCTTTAAAACAAATTGTTGATTATAGTCAGCGAAAAAAGCAGGCCCTTGTTCAAACAACTGTTGTAGGGCAGGGATATACCGTCGATAGTCAGGAGCGATTAATATGTCAATATTGGGGTGGGTTGCTGGTGCTTTTAAATGTTCATAATGCTCGAACCATTGCTCAGCAACTGATTGACGAATATACGATAGCTGATGAACAATCTTCGATACATCCTGATAAGCCTGTTTAATCTGTGGTTGAAAGCCAGTGATATAGTTTTTTTGCTGTTGGTAGCTATACTTCTGAATTGTACGAACGATCAGGTTAGATTCTTTTTTTCTTATACCGCCTAACTGGATCCAGTTGCCGTCGTATAATTCAATTGAAAGTGTAGACCAAAAGTGTCCATCTGAGATTTCAATATTTTTACCTAGTTTAACAAGAGGGATATGCTGTTGCAGACCCATACGTTCAAATAATGAAAGCTTATCTTGATGGATATAGATTATTGGGTAGCGAATATGTTGGGCAAAAATTCTTGCTAATAGGCTAATTTGATAAGTGAACACCGGTGTTTCATTTGGCACATAAGCCTCTTTCATTAATAGAACTGGATAACAAGATAACTGAACATTATCCTTTTTTATAGCAATGTAGTGAAGGATAAATAAAAACAAATATTTTTCAAGTGATTAACTAAAAAGTAGCTTAATGATGTCTAGGTTTTTGTAGTTATTATTTTGATTCAAAATAATGTTTAGATATTAATATGGAGGTGTTTACTGAGATTAATAAGGTAGAAATACTCATGCTGTGTGATTATGCCATAGCATTAAAATACTAAACAGGAGACAGTTAAAATCTGGTTTAGGTGCTAGAGATATTATTGGAAATAGACTGATTACTGAAGTGACTTCTAGCTTATGTCTGATAGAGCATCAGCTCACTATTTTTGACGTCGGATAAAAGATGTTGTAAATACAAACTCAGACTGTTACTTTCATGTGTCTCTCACATAATTACAGTCATTATATGGATATGCATGAATTCAATTAAACGAGATAGCCTACAGTGGAAAATAGCGGCTAGTACTTTTTCGAGCATTATTTTGTCGACGGTGATGGTTCTAGGGCTGTTAAGTTCTCTACTGTTTCCTTACCTGTCAATCTCAACGGCAACTTTTGTCATCTACCTGTGTGCCATCGCGATAGGCCTTATAATCATCGCGATGTTATTTGCCTCAAGAACCTATCAGCTACTGGCCCGACTAATTGAAAACCTTGATCACATTACTACCGCATTACCTTTACTCTCATCCAAAAGATATGACGAAGCTAAAAAAGCATTCTCTCTGGGAGACATAAACTCAGAGTATGAAGAAATAACACAATTACAATTTGCTGTTTTTCAATTAACGTCACTCCTTCAAAAGCTCGACTCGAATGTTACTGAACGTTCACAACTCATTTATGCTCAAAAAAATGAACTTCAAACTGATCGTGATTTCATTAAAAACCTACTGGATACCGCTCAACTTATTATTTTGACGACCGATGATGTTTTAAAGATAACCATGTTCAATGATTTTGCTGAAAAAATAACCGGCTTTACAGAAAATGACATGATTGAAACTGCCGTATCTCGGGTGTTTCCAGCCGGCAACTGGACAGAGGCAAAGCCACTTTTTAAAGAACTGTTGTTAGGCAATATGAATATTGCCCAACAAGAGGCTGAAATGATTGATGTTAATGGCCATATCAAACAGATCTCATGGCTACATTCACGCATTGTAAATAAAAATAATGCTCCCGCTATCCTAAGTGTAGGTCTAGACATGACCTCGAAAAAAGAAGCCGAAAAACGTATTATATGGATGGCTGAGCATGATCCATTAACGGATCTTGCTAATCGTCGAAAATTCACTGCTGAATTTGAAAAATCATTACAAACATCAATACGTTACCAACATAATAATGCACTTCTTTATCTTGATTTAGATGAGTTCAAAGATATTAACGATACCAGTGGACATGGCGCTGGCGACGAACTTTTACAAGCTGTTGCTGAAACACTAAAAAAAGTGACGCGATATACCGATTTAGTGGCTCGATTAGGGGGCGATGAATTCGCAATTTTAATACCTGAAACAGATAATGCTGGTGCCGTCATTCTTGCAAAAAAAATCATTACTGAATTAGCAAAAATAAAATTATCCTACGGAGAAATAAAACATAAGGTATCAACTAGCATTGGTATTGTTCACTATCCATATACTGATGCTGATATTCATGAATTGCTTGGGTTTGCAGATCTTGCTATGTACAAGGCAAAAGCTAATGGTAAGGGTACTTATCATACTTTTTCAGTCAATGATAAAACTAAAGAATTATTAGAAACACGGGTTTTATGGAAACATAAAATTGAAAACGCATTAGAAAAAGATCTATTTGTTTTATATTTTCAGCCGATTATGAATATAAAAACAAATACGATTCAGCATTATGAGGTGTTGATTCGTATGCGTGACAGTGAGACTGGTGAAATAAGTCTACCCGGTAAATTTATTGAAATTGCCGAAGAAACAGGGTTGATTAATTCGATCGATCATTATGTGATAAAACATAGCATGATGAAATTGGCCGCACTCCAAGACAAAGGGATCACCGCTAAATTAGCCATTAATCTATCTGGCGCTGTTGTTGATAATAAATTATTACTCCCTTTACTTAGACGAGCCATCAATGAATATAAGATTAACCCAGGAAGCCTTATCTTTGAAATAACGGAAACAGCTGCCGTATCAAATTTTCAACAAGCTAAATTGTTGATGGAAGAAATCAGAAAATTAGGTTGCCAATTCTCATTGGATGATTTTGGCGTTGGATTCTCATCGTTTAATTATCTTCGTGAATTGCCCGTAGATATCATTAAAATAGATGGGATCTTCATTAAAGACCTAGATAAAAATGCTGACGATCAATTATTTGTAAAAGCCTTAGTTGACGTAGCTAAAGGTTTAGGTAAAAAGACCATTGCCGAATATGTCGAGAATAAAGAAATTTTAGCTATACTCGAAGCATTTGGTTTCGATTATGCTCAAGGTTATTACATTGCTCGCCCTAATAGTCAGATGAGAGACGGCATAGACTGGCAGCCAGATAACCAGTACCTGCAAAAGATACCCTCAGTATCTTCAAGTGAGCCCTCAACTATAGAAGATGATTTGAGTGAATCATTGAGGTCGTTTCAGCCTAGTGGTGCCAGCTAAACTTTATCTATAAAGGGTGTGTTTTGTTGAATAAAGTTAAAAATAATGATTAAGCCGCAAGGGATAGATCATATTGTCCTTCGAACCGTGCGATATCAAGATCTTATCAACTTCTACTGTAATGTATTGGGCTGTAAATTAGAGCTGAGTAAAGACAATATAGGACTTACTCATCTTAGAGCAGGAAATGCCTTAATTGATATTGTGGATGTGAACGGTAAATTAGGGAAACAAGGAGGTGGTGCTCCCGCTGAGCTCAGCAATAATGTCGATCATTTTTGTCTACAAATAGAATCACGTGGAGAGCAGGAACTTCAAGAGTATTTGAAAAGTTGTGATGTCCTATATGGAGAGTTTCAGGATAGGTATGGCGCACAAGGAATGGGTCGGTCGCTCTATGTTAAGGATCTAGTGGGCAATAATTTAGAGCTTCGTTTTATGGTATCGAAAAGTAGGTAAACATTCCCTTGCTCGCCAATATTAGCGGCTTATACCTAGGAGAAAACCCTCAGTATGAAGAGTCTAACGCTAAGTTTTTCATAATTGACTTATAGTTTTATGCATCAATATCAGCGTTGTTTACTGGCTATCTTGTTTCTGAATATGCCAAAGCTTACTATAAGTACCATTTAGATCCAGTAAGTCTTGATGGCGACCTTGTTCAACGATGCTTCCATCATGCATTACTATAATCACATCAGCATCAACAACGGTGGATAAGCGGTGTGCGATTACTAAACTGGTCTGTCCATAAGAAATTTCCTTGATGGCTTCTAAAATAGTCTGTTCAGAATTACTGTCCAGCGATGATGTTGCCTCATCAAAAATCAATATCGGTGGTCTTTTAAGAATAGTTCTTGCTATAGCGACGCGTTGTTTTTCACCACCACTTAATTTTAAGCCCCGCTCACCGACGATGGTATTGATACCTTCCGGTAAGCCTTTAATAAAGTCGTCCAAGTGTGCCAAATGAATAGCTTCCAGAACTTCGGATTGAGAAGCGTCAATACGACCATATCGAACATTTTCTAGAATAGAGCAATTGAATAACACCGTGTCTTGCGGGACGATGCCTATAGCTCTTCGTAATGAATGCTGACTCACTTCACGAATATCTTGGCCATCAATCTTGATCGTGCCGCCGGTCACATCATAGAAACGAAATAAGAGTTTCACCAAGGTCGATTTACCCGCTCCACTAGTACCCACCACCGCTACCTTTTGCTTCGGTAAAACTTTAAAGCTAAAGTCATTCAGTATGGGCGTTCTATTTGCATAACCAAATGTAACCTTATCAAATTCAATTGTTCCATCGGTGACCACTATATCTGTGGCATTCTTAACGTCGGCGATTGCCGGTTTTTTCTCCAGTAATTCAAACATGCGTTCAATATTTGTCATTGCACTTTTTAGTTCACGATAGACGTATCCCAAAAAGCCTAACGGAATAAATAATTGCATGGTGAAGGCATTGATTAATACGAAATCGCCTAAGGTAATATTACCGTTTATTACTTGGCTAGCGGCTAAAACAGTCATTGCTGTCATTGCCATCCCTATAATAAGTGCCTGTCCACCATTGAGTACAAACAATGACAAACGATTTTTACGACGGGCTTGTTCCCAATTAGCCAAGTCTTCATCGTATCGATCGGCCTCAAAATCTTCATTACCAAAATATTTAACTGTTTCATAATTCATCAAACTGTCAATAGCGCGGGTACTACTCGTGGAATCAGCCTGGTTAGCCTCCCTGATAAAGGATAAACGCCAGTTTGTCACCAACACTGAAAAAAGAAGGTAGAAGGTTATTGCCAGCAGGGTAATCGTAGCAAAACCGATGTTATAGTTAATCAGTAATATGGTGATAACCATCACCAGCTCGAGTAAGGTTGGCACAATATTAAAGACCATAATGCGAAGCAAAAACCCCACAGCGGTTACGCCTCGCTCAATATCTCTTGATAAGCCACCAGTATTCCGATCTAGATGAAAATTAAGCTCTAAGGCATGTAAGTGTCTGAATACCCTTAAACCAATGAGTCGCATTGCTCGCTCAGTCACACGACCAAAAACGGTATCACGTAACTCACTGAATAATGTTGTAGAAAAACGCGCGATACCATAAGAAATAAGCAAGCCCAGCGGTAAAGCTATTGCCATCTCAGGT
Organism: Pseudomonadota bacterium; assembly: GCA_030576275.1. GTDB lineage: Bacteria > Pseudomonadota > Gammaproteobacteria > Nitrosococcales > Methylophagaceae. Next base: position 19,376 of record JALIBN010000013.1, read on the forward strand.
ACAGATTTAGTGTCTAGACCATCAACAATATATTTAAGTATGAAAGGAATAACAATTGACGCTAGTTTGGCCAAAACCATAAATAACATGGCGATTACAATACGGCGACGGTATTCATGCAAGAATGGCCACATCGATTTCAGCCTAATCCAACTAAGCCGTGTAGGTATAGCATCAGCATCAGTTGTCATTGTGGATTCTCGCATTTTTAGACCTAGATTTATTTACTCGAAGGATGATTATTGCACACAATTATGTAACAACTTATGACGATTAACTGTGAAGGCTAGATAAATTCGCGAAACACGAAGCTTCATTTATTTTTAGATCAACAGATTAATCATTTAAGCATCATAAAATAGCTAAGGCAGGGGGGATAGATTTTGATAAGTATTATTCAGTGAGGTCTAACAATTTAAGAATAGATAGGGGGGGGCTAGCGCCATAATGAGTGTAATATAAAAATACCCAAAAGAATGATATTCGCTCTTTCGGGTATTTTGTCTTTCTGCATAAATCATCTATTAATCAGTAGTGTGAGGTTTATATGTGAAGAGTGATATCGTACTAGTGACAGCATAAATTTTTCTTCGTCAGCTCGCTAGATATTATTTTTCGAGAGATGACTGAGTAGGAACAGGTTAATCATGCAGGCTTGCATAGTTAATCGTGTGGCCGTGAACAAACCATCACTATGTGTTTGTTCTTCTAAATTGAAAGAATTTAAACCAAGTTATTTGTGAGCTTTACTATGATTCATGATGGCTAAATAACGTATTGGTGTTTTTAACTGTCTACCTGGCTGATGTGGAATCGCGGCGTTAAAAGTAAGTGAGTCACCCGGTTGGAATGTAAACGTTTCATCACCAACAATATATTCAAGTTCGCCTTCAAGCATGTACAGAAATTCAATACCTGTATGTTGAAATTCCGAGAACTCTTCAGCTTCTTCTAAACTGATTAGAAAGGGTTCGAAGACATTACTGGGACCATGATCATACGCAAGCAAATGATAAGTATGGCCTGATTTTGTACCTCGTCGAACAACTTCTAAGCCTTTGCCACTTTTTACAAATTGTGCCGATTCAATGGGTTTGTTGTAGGCCTCAAATAAGCGAGATAAAGTAACCCCCAGTGCATTAGCTATATGCTCCAGTGTTTCCATGCTTGTTGATGTAAGTCCATTTTCAATTTTGCTTAGCATGCCTCGACTGATACCGACAAGTTTAGATACTTCAGCAATTGTAAGGTTATGTTGGGTACGAAGTTCTTTGATCGTCAGACCTAAATAGGCATTTAAACCAGAGCTTGAATTTTGTTTTGCCATACTGGGACGATTCCTTTATTTTTGTTGTCTTGAGATCTTTTAACTATCAATTTTAAAAATAGCAAATAGAAAAATTCATTGAAACTGACAACAGCGTTTAGTGCTCATTATGATACAGAAAATATTACATTGAAAATCAACGTTACAATTTTAGCCGCGCCTTAATTTATAGCGTGTCACAGTGATTATAGTTGTATTTAGCCTTAATAAACCCGTTAAACCTAAGTAGTAATGTTAATTAATTACGCATGATTAAAGACTATATTTTATATTGTTATTTATCAGTTAGATACGTAATTTATATTGACTGTGCTTAACATGGTGATAGTGTACGAAAATGAAGCTATTTTCCCAGCATAAATTAATTAAAAGCGAATATTGCAAAATAACTGATATCGATAATAGGAGTCAGACTTTTGGACTAAGAGTTTCATTGTAGTAGATATTGTTTCATGCAGGTTACTTATAAGACTGAAGTTCTAACAAGTAAATCATTCGGTCATGTGGGTCTAGATCCTAAAGAGTTTGTTGTGCTGACAATCACTTTTCTAGCTTTGCTAAACTAACGAGTTGTATTTACAACCTTGTCACTTAACTTTGTTATGACTATGATTGCTCTCGCTTTTATGATAAATGATGAATCTAGTTCGGCCCCAATTTTTGATAATGACAAAGCTCAAGCTTTAAGAGTGCTACTTAAAGCTATGATGCAATCTCTATTGAACTAAGTTCGCAGGCATAACTATATCTAGTTATCAGCCTATTTTTGATGTGGGCTGGGTTGGCAATGTCATATTGATACGACAAATTCAGTCAACAGATTAAGTCCCACAGCTTTCCGCTTGGAGAGTACGTCACTAAAGTTAAATCGTTCTTTCACCTGATTGGTGAAAGAATGAAGTCATTGATGACTAGGTTATTCTGTTTGATGGCAATTATTTTCCTCTCACGAGTTTTACTTCTTGTTAAATATAAGTATTAAAATTAATGATTTAGAGGTTTATATGGGACTGTCATTATTCTCCTTTAGGCTTTGTGAGAGTGCTACGGATTATTGATCAAAAGATCCTGAATCTAAATTATTGATGATAAACTTTCCTGATAACGATACTAAACTCAACTTATTGTTAAATTTAAAGGTGATAAAAATAATGGAAAAGCTCTATCAGATAATTGAACAGTTCCAGGGGCAAGCCTCACAGTTGTTTAGTCAGTCTGAAACGTATATGCAAATTGCTATTATTTTAGGTATCTATTTGGTTGCATATAGTGTTGCTAATCGCATTAGAAAATATGCTTCTTTTCTCGATGCTAAATCAGAAAATGAGCATCACCCCATTTATGTTTTTTTAGGAAAACTTGGCGATTTAATTTTCCCGATTTTAGCTATTTTGATGCTACGAATAGCCAGCGAAGTAACCCCAAATACACTTCCTCATGACTGGATTATTCAGACAGCATTAATTGTGGCCGTTCTTTTGTTGTTTAATTCAATTGTTCAAGAGCTTGTTAAAAGCGACACAATCTGTCGGATTATTAAATGGATTGGTATGCCCATCTTATTCCTACATCTAATTGGGGCACTAAGCGGTTTAATCTTAATACTCCAAGGCATTTCTATTAATGTAGGAAATATAGAATTATCGGTATATGGGGTACTTCGTGTCGCTATTTTTGGCTCATTATTGTTTTGGCTTGGCCGAGCATCGAGTTCGACAGGCCAAGAGCTCATCAGAAGACAGCAAAGTCTTGATTTTCGGACCAAGGAAGTTGCGGCTAAGTTACTTGAAGTTATCATAACCCTCATTGTATTTTTATTATTGCTTCAGGTGATGGGAATAAACCTAACTGCACTGGCTGTATTCGGAGGTGCGTTAGGTGTTGGTTTGGGCTTTGGTTTACAGGCCATAGCCTCTAATTTTATATCAGGGGTTATTATCTTAGTGGATAAATCAATTTCCATTGAAGATTACATCGAACTAGAAGATGGTCGGTCAGGGATCGTCCGTGAATTAAATTTACGTTCTACAACATTAGAAACATTTGATGGCAAAGATATAATGGTGCCAAATGAAAAGTTCATTGTGGAGAGCTTTACTAACTGGACACATAAGAATAAAAAACAACGTTACCGTGTCGATTTTTCTGTTGCTTATCATAGTGATGTAAGAAAATTAGTTGAGATAATCAAAGCGGTAGTTGCCACGCATCCACAAGTGATGAGCGGAGACGATATTCCGATTGAAGAATGCCCTGATTGCGAAATAGATGGCTTTGGCGACTCAGGAATTAACATGTTTGTTGAATTTTGGATGTTGGGCATTGATGATGGTAAAAATCGTGTCGGTGGCGATCTTATGCTGTTGATATTAGAGGCGTTACAAGTAAATGGCTTTGAAATACCATTCCCACAACGTGAAGTGCGAGTTTTAAATATTCCAATAGTCTAAAGAAAAGATTTAGACAGCATATTAACGTTAAAGAGGATACTAGATTTCGCTTACTACTTTTCAATGAATGACATTAAATTAATCTAAGGAGGACATGGATTATGAGTAGAGCATTTGTCAAAGAACCAGATGGTGATCAAGTTAGCGATGATCAACCTGAATGGCCTATTAGTACACACGCTAATTATGTCACTGCTGAAGGTCTCGAACTGTTAAATAAACGGCGCGAGCATCTAATAAAAGAGCAGCAAAAATTAACCGATGATATCGACGATATGAGCGCTAAAGTCAGTTTAAATCAGATCGGTCGTGAATTACGTTACCTAAATGCCAGGCTTGCTAGTGCTAAACTCATTCGTCAGGCCGATCCGAAAAGCAATACTGTCAGCATAGGTTCAACCGTAAACGTAATTGATGAACATGGTGCCAGCCACACATTCACTATTGTTGGTGAAGACGAAGCGGATATTAAACTAGGTAAAATTAGTTGGATCTCGCCACTGGCTAATGCCTTATTAGATAAACACTTAGGCGATGAAGTGACATGGAAACGACCTATAGGCGATCTTAATGTTGAAATTAGCGAAATAAGGACCGTTTAGTTACCTTTAATATCCTAGCCTACAATGCTGTTGGGAAAATTGCCCGAGTTTATGGGTGTATAGTCTGAAGTTATAACATTGTAGTTATTTAATTATATTAAATCACAGGGGAAATAACGATGAATACACCGGTAAAAACGACCCATCATGGAGGCTGTCCGCATGATTGTCCTGATACCTGTTCAATGGTATATGAAGTTGAGGATGGTAAATTAATCAGCGTTAAAGGTAATGCCGATCATCCCATGACTCGTGGTGCACTTTGTGTCAAATTAAAAGACTACGAGAAACGTCATTATCACCCTGATCGATTGTTATATCCTCTGCGTCGAACCGGTCCCAAAGGTAGCAAACAGTTTGAGCGCATAACATGGGATGAAGCATTAGATGAAATCACCACTAAATGGAAAGCTATTATTGATGAACATGGCCCTCATGCCATCATGCCAAATAGTTACCTTGGTAATCAAGGTTTAGTCCATGGTTTAAACGGCGGTGACGCTTTTTTTAATCGAATGGGAGCAACGGTTACCGAACGAACCTTTTGTGGTGAAGGCTCATGTACTGCCTGGTTGTTAACGGTTGGACCAACAGCTGGTGTCGATCCAGAAAGTTTTATTCATTCGAAGTACATCGTTATTTGGGCCTGTAATTCAGTCAGCACCAACATACATCATTGGCATATCGTCAAACAAGCTCAGAAAGCAGGGGCAAAAGTCATTGTCATTGATTCCTACGCATCAAAAACCGCTAAAGAGGCTGATTGGCATATTGCACCTAAACCGGGGACTGATGGTGCATTAGCGATGGCAATGATCAACGCAATTATAGAACAGGGATTAGTCGACAAGGATTATGTTGATAACTATACTGTGGGTTATGATGAATTAGCAGCACGCGCTAAAGATAGAACGCCAGAATGGGCTGAAAAAATTACCGGTATTGCTGCTGCTGATATCAGAAAATTCGCTAGAGAGTATGCCACCACACCACCTGCGGCAATTCGTCTAGGTGTGGCATTAGAAAGAACTTATGGCGGTGGGCAAGCCATTCGTGCAGTAAGCTGTTTGCCAGCATTGATAGGCGCTTGGCGGCATGTTGGTGGTGGTGCTTTGCAGTTCCCTGTATGGGAGCACCCCTATAAATTTGATGTAATCTGTCGTCCAGATTTGATTCCAGAAAAGACACCTGTCGTTAATAACCTTCAATTAGGGCGCGTATTAACCGGCGAAACCAAGCTTGATACGCCCATTAAATCAATGATGTGTTGGAACACTAATCCAGTAACTCAAGCGCCTGAAACAGATAAGATCATCGAAGGATTGAAACGTGAAGACTTGTTTATGGTATCGGCAGAACATTTTATGTCTGACACTGCGGCCTATGCAGATATTGTATTGCCTGCCTCAATGGGGGCTGAAATGGAAGATATGGTTCTATCATGGGGACATTTGTATTTAACCTATAATGCCAAATGTGTTGAATCACCTGGCGAAGCAATTCCTAATAATGAAATTTTCAGACGTTTAGCCAAGCGTATGGGCTATGAGGAAGAAAACTTCAAATGGTCTGACACCGAATGCCTCGAAAATTATGTCGATTGGGATTCTCCAGCGTGTGACGGTATTGATCTCGCATATATGAAGGAGCATGGTTTTGCTCGACTCAATGTAGGCACAAAAGATAATCGTGCCCCACACAAACAAGGTAATTTTCCTACACCATCAGGTAAATGTGAATTCAAACTTGATAGCCCAACTAATTTTGTCGCGGGGCCTTTCCGGCAAATGTATGATGGTTTCCAATCAGGAGAACAACTTGATGAATTGCCTGATTATGTGAGTTCTCGGGAAACACTAGAAGCGAATCCAGAGCTGGCGGCTAAATACCCCTTGAGTATTATTTCACCGAAGAGTCATGGTTTCTTAAATTCATGTTATGCCAATATGGAAAATAAAATCAAAGGACAAGGTGAACAATCTGTATTAATTGACGCCGCTGATGCCCAATCTCGTGGCATTAAACAGGGTGATACTGTTCGTGTATTTAATGACCGAGGTGCCTTTGAAGGCGTGGCAATCATTACGGGTGATGTTAGCTCCGGCATAGTTGTTGCTACCTTGGGCTATTGGCGACAACTTAACAAAGGTACGGTGAATTGTATTAGTTCGGCGGAATTTGTTGATATGGGGCATGCCCCGACATTTTCAGATAATTTAGTAGAGGTCGCTTTAGCGTAGGTTCAGGCTTATGGTTATTTATTGTAAGCCCTGAATCAAACCCAAATCTAGGATTTTAGACTCTAGGGATGTGCTTTTGTACTCAGGTTGATGTGTCACTCAAAAAAAAGCCCTAGTAGCGTATGTTACTGGGGCTTTTTTAAACTTTTTTATATTAGTTCATTTTGCGATATTTAATCCGCTCTGGCTGATGGTCTTTGCCAAAACGTTTACGATAATCGTCAGCATATTCAGTGTAATTACCTTCAAAGAAACTGACGTTTGAATCACCTTCATACGCAATTATATGCGTACAAACACGATCCAAGAACCAACGATCATGGGAGATGACTACGGCTGAACCAGGGAAAGCCAGAATGGCTTCTTCCAATGCACGCAATGTTTCAACGTCTAAATCATTGGTAGGCTCATCGAGCAATAACACGTTGCCGCCGGCTTTGAGCAATTTAGCCATATGCAAACGGTTTCGTTCACCACCAGAAAGATCTTTTACAAATTTTTGTTGATCAGAACCTTTAAAGTTAAATCGACCACAATAAGCACGAGAAGGTGTTTGATAAGTCCCCACCGTAATCATATCGTTGCCATCTGAAATTTCTTCAAATACGGTTTTTTTACCATCTAATTCGCGTGCTTGATTCACATAAGCAATTTGAACTGTACTACCAATATCAATTGTTCCTGAATCAGGCTGTTCTTCACCGCTAATCATGCGGAACAGGGTAGATTTACCTGCACCATTGGCACCGATAATACCAACAATTGCACCTGGTGGAATGGTGATGTTTAAGTTTTCAAACAATAACTTATCGCCATAGGATTTGGTGATATTGTTCAACTCAATCACCTTGTCACCTAAACGCGGGCCAGGTGGAATATAGATTTCTGAGGTTTCATTACGTTTTTGGAAGTCACGAGAATTCATTTCTTCGAATGATTTCAAACGTGCTTTGGATTTAGATTGACGACCTTTTGCACCTTGGCGTACCCACTCTAACTCAGCCTGAATAGCTTTACGATGTGAGGCTTCTTCTTTCACTTCTTGTTTTAGGCGTGCGTCTTTTTGTTCTAACCACGCAGAATAATTGCCTTCATACGGAATACCACGACCACGATCTAGTTCTAAGATCCAACCTGCTGCATTATCCAAGAAATAACGATCATGGGTAATTGCAACGACTGTACCAGGATATTCCTGCAGAAAACGTTCCATCCACGCAATCGATTCAGCATCAAGATGGTTAGTCGGTTCATCTAATAACAACATGTCTGGCTTATCAAGCAACAAACGACACAAAGCAACACGGCGACGTTCACCACCAGACAAGACAGCGACATTAGCATCCCAAGGTGGTAGACGTAAGGCATCGGCAGCACGTTCTAGTGCATTCTCAAGATTATGTCCATCTTTAGCTTGGATGAGATTTTCTAATTCACCTTGTTTTTTTGCCAAGGCATCAAAGTCAGCATCAGGTTCAGCATAAGCGGCATAAATAGCATCTAAATCAGTTAATGCTTGTTTTACATCTGAAACAGATTCTTCAATGATTTCACGGACAGTTTTACTGTCATCAAGCTCAGGCTCTTGAGGTAAGTAACCGATCTTGATGTTAGGCATCGGCTGAGCTTCACCAATATAATCTTTATCAAGGCCCGCCATAATACGAAGCAAGGTAGATTTACCTGAACCATTAAGACCAAGCACGCCAATTTTGGCGCCGGGGAAAAATGAGAGTGAGATATCTTTCAATATTTCGCGTTTTGGTGGAACAATCTTACCAAGACGATTCATGCTGTATACGTACTGAGCCATAGTGCATCTCAATGAATTAAAAGGATGAATTTTACGCGTGATCAACCTATTTGGCTAATTGCTTTGTTTAAAATTCTTTCACAGTCCTCTTCAAAATGTATATCGCCATAACGGCTAACTTTCTGGCATGCAAAATTGATAATAATCAAGAACAACAAGTAGGCTCTTATCTCAGGGAATAGGGCAAGCATTGATAACTTCAGTTAAATAATCATTATCGCGATGCCGTTCTGATATTTTTCCGAACAAGTAGACGTTTATACCGCTCACTACAGAAGCTGTAAGTATTGAAGCAACCACGGCTATGACAATGCTGATAAGC
>JALIBN010000013.1:28229-28360 GCA_030576275.1 Pseudomonadota bacterium
CATAAGCCATAAGCCATAAGCCATAAGCCATAAGCCATAAGCCATAAGCCATAAGCCATAAGTTATAAGTTATAATTTATAATTTATAATTTATAATTTTTCCATTTTGGATATGATCGAAAAAATTTATT
>JALIBN010000013.1:28460-29746 GCA_030576275.1 Pseudomonadota bacterium
TTATAATTTATAATTTATAATTTTTCCATTTTGGATATGATCGAAAAAATTTATTGCAAACATAATTTCGATGTTTTCGAGAAATGATTAAATAAATATATGGCGGTAAGTTGATTAGTACCACAAAAAAAGTAGATGAACATGCAAATAGTTAAGCTAAAATTATTAGATTAGCTTTTAAGTGTTAATAACGCTGGCACTATGAAAAGTCGTTGATTTATGAACCCATCCCAGTATTGTGTCTTAATTTGAACTACCATACTAATTGACTTATCATTGAACCTAATGATGCATATGGGATTATTTTATGAAACCAGTAACTCTACCAGAAATAAGCGAAGATACGCTTGCGACTATTTTAGAAATAATCAGTGATGGTATTTGGGATTGGAATGCTAGTACTGGTCAGGTTTACCGCAGTCCAGGGTGGTTTCGGATGCTTAATTATGATGTCAGTGAGCTCGAAAATACTGTATTTACTTGGGAAAGTATTATCCATCCGGATGATTTTAATCGTGTAATGAAAAGCTTTCACAGTTACATTGAGCACAAATCAGACACCTACAAAATACAATATCGCTGCCGAACTAAAGATAATAAGTATATTTGGATTGAAGATAGAGGGCGTGTTGTTGAATGGAATAATGATGGTACTGTGGGCAGAATGATTGGTGCTCATCGTGATATAGACGCAGAGAAAATACTACAACAGCAAAATCAACGTGATAAAGAAAATTTACAGTCACTAGTTGAGACACGAACAGAAGAATTGAATAAGATCAACCACCAACTGAATATCAAAATCACAGAGGTGGAACAATTAGCAACCACAGATTCACTCACCTTACTTTTTAATCGGCGTGGTTTTGAAAAAAAGCTGAGCAACGAGAGCGCCAGAGCCAAACGGTTTAAAGAACCACTCTCATTGATAGTATTTGATCTTGACAACTTCAAACCCGTCAACGACGTATATGGCCATTCTTCAGGTGATTTAGTGCTGTTTAAAGTGGCAGAAGTATTGCGGCAACATTTAAGGGAAATAGATATTCCGGCGCGCTGGGGCGGCGACGAGTTCTTGATTCTATTGACCAATACTACAAAGGTACACGCTTCAAAACTTGCAGAAAAACTTCGGGTGTTGATTGCTGAACAACCAGATATTAAGGCGTTTTCAGTGACCGCAAGTTTTGGTGTAGCTCAGTTGGGCGATGATGAAGATCCTATGCGTCTCACTATTCGTGCTGATAAAGCGTTATATCAGTCGAAATATGAAGGGCGTAATAAAG
>JALIBN010000013.1:29846-50715 GCA_030576275.1 Pseudomonadota bacterium
TAAAGCAGAGTACCAATAGTATTCTTGATGATGCCGGTAAGGTTGTTGACCGTGCATTCGATAAGCATATCTGTATTGGTGTTACTGGCTTTAGCGGCAGTGGTAAATCGACATTTATTACTAGCCTAATTCATCAATTACGATATTCAAATGAAGCAGGATTAGCTAGCTTTTTAGCGGCAAGAGAACAACGTATTCTAGAAGTAAACTTATTGCCGTCACAAGGATATAACTTATTTGACTATGAAGCTGGTATTGCTGAATTGTCGTCTAAACCGCCACGCTGGCCCCAGCCTACACAATCATTAAGTAGTGCCATTGTACAAATCGTCTATAAACGCAATTCAGTCTTTAATCGTGTTTTAGGCGAAACAACCACCTTTAATATTGAAATAAGAGATTATCCTGGCGAGTGGTTGCTAGATTTACCATTGATTGGACAAAGCTACCTTAATTGGTGTTTTGATCAAACTGATTTAGCCAAACAAAATATACGGAAGCATTTGTTGGGTGATCTGTTTAAGCAACTGCAAACTATCAATCCATTTGAAGAGATTGATGAATCTCAAATTAAACAAATACACAAGCAGTTTAAACGTTATTTGAAACTGTGCAAAGCTGAAGGACTGACATTGATCCAGCCGGGCAGAATGTTGTTAGAGGATAACCATAATGAAAGTCTTGCTTTCTTTCCTTTACTCGGATTACACCACTATGACAATGAGGCTTTAGCTAATGCTGGTAATAATAGTGTTTATAAAGTGATGTCTCAGCGCTATCAGGACTATATAGACTCGATAGTAAAACCATTCAATAAACACTTCTTTGATGATATCGATCGACAAGTCGTGCTGGTGGATGCACTCAAAGTAATTAGTGGTGGCCAAGATAATTTTGAAGATATGATGTTGGCTCAAAGCCGTATAATGGATTGTTATAAATATGGTTCAAGCAATGCGTTACAAAAACTGTTTAGTACTAAAATTGAACGGATTTTATTTGTAGCCTCTAAACCTGATCGGGTATTGGCAAGCCAACATGAAAATTTACGTAGTTTAGTCAATGACATTATCGTCCGAACTTGTTCTCAGAAACTGAGAAACTCAATTGATATTGATACTGAATCTGCCTGCTCGATTCGGTGTACCCAAGAAGTAAATGATTTATTACGAGTGACCAATGCTGAAGGAAAACGTGGGGTTGTTGATCCTATTCCAATTCCTGACCACATTCCGACAAAAACAGAATGGGCGGCATTAAAACATTGGATCCCTGAAGCCTTGCAACCACCAGAGATTGAAGGGTTAGCAAATGGTGCTAGATTGCCATCGATTCGAATGGATAAGGTGCTGACTTTTTTATTAGGAGATAAATTCTAATGGCTGAACGTGATCCTTATTTTAGGACCGTTGATGATGAGAGTGATTGGGGTGTGCCAGAAACAATTTCTGGCGATGACAATGTGCTTGTTACTAACGATGACTACACAACAAAAAAACTGGCTAAGTCATGGGGTAAAAAAGCGCTTATTTTGTTGATTACGATAAGTGCCATCCTCTTTACATGGCAATGTTACGTTACCCTAACAGAGATCTTAGCAGTTAATTTCTTATTGGGCATCGTCTTTGGCTTTGTACTGACAGTTTTTGCCGTGCTTATCTCATTCGAGGTATTTCGATTTTATAAAGGACAACGACAATTAGCAAAAGCAGAGCAGCTGAGAGAACAATCAGCACTATTTGTTCGTGAACGTAGTCATGGCAAATCAGATAGTTTCATTACTGAATTAAAGGCACTTTATGAGCACACGATACAAGGTGAGTTACTGATAAGTTGTTTGAGTCAACAACCTGATTATTTGAATGATGCCGAAGTGATTGAGTATCTCTCAGAACACTTTGTTGCTCGACTGGATCAACAAGCCTACCGTTTGATTCAAAATGAAAGTATCAATATCGGTGTACTTATCGCACTGAGCCCGCTGGCACTATTGGATGCACTGGTTGCATTATGGCGTTCATTTAAATTGGTTAATAAAGTTAACAAAATTTATGGCTTGTCGCTAACACGTGTTGGGCAATGGCAAGTTTTTTTTAAGATCATCAAGATGACATTATTAGCTGCTGGAACTGAAGCGGCTATAAGCACAATGATAGAAAAAACATCAACTGGTATGACTGGCTTGGTGGCAGGCAGTGTTGCCCAAGGTATTGGAGTCGGTATTTATGTTTCACGTCTTGGTCAAGAAGCCATCAAACAAAGCCGGCCAATTGCCTCGAACAATAAACCACCTTTGGGTGTTAGCGTTTTAATGGACGGCATCATGCAAAAACTAAAAAATAAAGATAATGAGCCAAAGTCGTGACTAAAATACAACGTATTTATTACTTAGCATTGCTGGTGGTATGCGGCGTATTGTTATGGATGCCTTTAGAGTCCAATATTGGCCAACAGCTTACCAGTATGCTGACCGTCACACTGTCTGTCTATGCCGTGTTACGAAGTTTAAATGCAGTGATTTCAATGGCACAAGGTACCGAACTCGCCATTGAGCCGATGGGAGTAGGGGTGACTTTGACACCCGGCGAACTCTTAGACCCTTTGAACGATATGATTGAACAGGTATCTAGTGTGTTACTAGTTGCATCGGCTTCCATAGGTATACAAAAAATAATTCTCGATCTTAGCGATATCGAAATCTTCCGGTGGGTGTTGGCTGGCATTTCAGTTATTGCTATTTTGCTGGTAGCGATTAAGTCGGTATCCCTGACCAAACAAAAAAGCGTGATAAGACTAATATTGTTTTTAACCTTACTTCGTTATGTCGTACCAACGATGGTGCTAACATCAAATATGATGCAGACATGGTTAGAATCAGAACGACAAGATTCAATTGCAGTTTTAATATCCACAGAAAACGAGGTGCGTGCACTTAATAGAGCAACAGCAAGCGATCAAGATTCTGGCTGGATTGAAAGTCTAACGGCTAAACTAAAACTCACTAATGTGTTCACATTGATTAAATCTAAAACAGATAATGCAGTTACTGCTACAGTCTATATTCTGGCAGAATTTGTACTGGTGTTTATATTTATTCCACTAATGTTTGTCGGCATTGCTTACAAAGTGATTTTGGGTCGACTAAGCCATCGTGATTAAGCTTTGTTAGGGGGGAGAAATAAACTTTGTTGTTTAATAATGCTTAACACTATATTTGAGTTTGATTTGGTCAAGCCTTAGCCAAGCAAGCTTGAGATGTTAGATAACACAATAACCAAGCGCTATTCAAAATTCTTGATAAGGCTTATTCGGGTGTTTTAAGCATATTAAGCCGTTGCATGAAAAAGCGTAGCGAGATACCCATAATAATACTGCCTGTCATTACCAGTGCCATAGGCATAGGCTTGCCATCACCTAACAAACCTACAATTGAACAGCTTAAAGCACCTGTCGCAAATCCGCTTGAACCCAGTAGTGCAGAAGCTGTACCGCTATTATTTGGGAAAAATTCAATCGTGCTGGAGGTTGCGTTTGACACAATAAAACTTTGTGAACCGACAAATAGCATGACCAGGCCAACCACAACGGCTAATAGTGGTGCATCGACTATCGATACGTAACTTAACAGAGCCACACCGGTAACCAGCTGAATCGATTGACCTAATGATAGTAAATAGCTCGGATTACAATATCTTAACAACCGAACATTGATACGGTTTGCCACTATCATGGTGACTATATTGGCACCAAAAAATAGCGGGTAGATAGTTTCACTTATGTTGAAAAAAACCATGTAAAATGAAGGCGAACCAGTGATAAAAGCAAACATGCCACCATAGGCAAAATAAAGCGCAAACAAATAACTTAGTGCTTGATGGTGTTTTAGTACCGCTAGATAGCGTTGTATTGCACTAGGCCGATGGTCATTTTTTGCCCGAGTTTCAGGAATATTCCTATAGATAAAAAAGTGATTATCACGGTATAAGTGAGTAAAAAAAAATACCATGCCAGCCGGTAACATTTAAAAGCGCCATTCCGATGATTGGTGCCAACAGTGGCGCCATCATCATGATCAGAGCCATTTGAGATAAATTTCGAGCACTATCTCGGCTACTACTGACGTCACGAATAATGGTCCCTGAGTTGACAATCGCCATTCCACCGCCTAAGGCTTCAATGATTCAGAATAACAATAAGCCGTTCAGCGTTGAGCTAAATATAATGCCGAGTGTGCCAAAAGCAAAGATAGACAGGCCTACAAAAACGGTAAGTCGTCTGCCAAAATGATCAGACAGTGGACCACCAATCAATTGTCCAATAGCAAAGCCAGCTAAAAATAGACTGAGTGACAATTCAACATGATGAATTAATGTGCCAAAACTAATTGCCATAGATGGAATTGCAGGCAAATAAGCATCGATAGCTAGTGGTGCCAGGGCTGTTAACCCAGCTAGTACATATAGCCTTTGGTGATAAAGTATCTGACTATTATGTTTGTGCTTTTATGGTTAGGGATTTAGTTGGAGAATTACGATGTTTAAAATATTTGTGAGTTTTATGCTTCTGTTATTAGTTGGCTGTTCATCTACGCCCGAGGTTAAGCCGACAGGGATTCATCCGGAGACTCAAACGCGAGTTGAACAATGGAAATCACTTATCGATTCAGGCTCACGGTGGTCAGATCTTAAAAAATTGACTAGTGTTAATGATTTTGTAAACCAGTTGAATTTTGTCGATGACATTGATCACTGGCAACAAGAAGATTATTGGGCAACACCATTGCAAACGCTAGTGACCAAAGGTGGAGATTGTGAAGATTTTGCCATCGCCAAATATTTCACCTTAAGCGCGATGGGAATGAATGAAGATAAGATGCGGTTGACCTATGTTAAAGCCCTAACAATTAATAAGGCACACATGGTGGTGAGTTATTATGACCAGCCCAATGCCGAGCCACTAGTATTAGACAACCTAAACCGAAACATTTTACGGGCATCGCAACGCAAGGATTTAGTGCCGGTGTATAGCTTCAATGGTGGGGGATTGTGGCTCGCTAAACGGGAACGCCCAGAGCAACACATTGATGATTCTAGTCGGATCAGTTTATGGCAGGATTTATTGCATCATATGGATGTTGAAGCCGCCGATCAAAATGCAATGATTTGTTTATATCAATACTATGATTTACCTGCTTCCAAGGCTAAAACGATGTGTCCTTAATGTTCATTTATTAATGTGACAATTAGATGCATAGATTCTCTTCTTGGATACTGCCTATCGTACTATATTTATTTAAATAACAGGTTGTGGTGATAGTTTACTTATTGCACTTAAGCAACTGTTATTAATGACCTTATATTTTTAATTTATGTGGAGGTTTCTGTTTGCCAGCAATATTTTCTTTAAGTCTAATATGCAAACTCCGTGGTTGCAGTGCAAGATAAAAAATATAGGATGGATTTAGTTAATATGAAAAGTTAACATTTCCATGAGCTATTTATCAAATAAGCTTTAAATTCAAGTATTCGATGTATAACTCGCTCTGGTATGATCAGTGGTTTTTATAACGGTATCTAATCATGGCCAGCGACAGCTTTTCTTCACTTTCAATATCGGCCGAACAGATAGCCAACTTAGAGTCACTTGGTTATAAAAAAATGACGCCTATCCAAGCACAAAGTTTACCGCACGTACTAAAGGGTAAAGATCTGATTGCTAAGGCAAAAACGGGTAGTGGAAAGACTGCTGCTTTTGGCATTGGCATCATAAATCTTATTAATCCCCGCTTTTTTGGTGTGCAAGCTTTAGTGATTTGTCCAACCCGTGAATTGGCTGATCAAGTGGGTAAAGAAATCCGCAGATTAGCGCGAGCGGTGCCTAATATCAAATTGGTATTACTGTGCGGCGGTAAACCTTTAGGCCCACAAATTGGCTCACTCGAACATGGTGCACATATCGTGGTGGGAACACCTGGTCGTCTACAAGATCACCTCACCAAAGGCACGCTTAAACTTGATGGTTTAAAAGCGTTGGTGCTGGATGAAGCTGATCGTATGTTGGATATGGGTTTTGCTGAAGTCATGGAAGATATTATTTCGTACACGCCAAAATCTCGCCAGACCATGCTTTTTTCAGCTACCTATCCTGACACTATTAAACAGATGAGTCGTACTATACAGCGTGATCCTGTCACGGTTACCGTTGAATCTGAGCATAAAGAAAGCGTTATTGAACAATTGTTTTATGAAGTAAAAAAACATGAACGCAATAGTACCTTATTAGCCTTGTTTGAGCATTACAAACCAGAAACCACTATAGTATTTTGTCATACCAAAATTCAATGTGACGAAGTCGCCAGTATGCTGCGAGATAATAAGATTGAGGCATTGGCGATTCATGGTGATCTCGATCAACGTGAACGCGACAAAGTCTTAGTGCGTTTTTCCAATAATAGTTGTTCAGTGCTAGTGGCAACTGATGTCGCAGCAAGAGGCTTAGATATTAAAGCTTTAGAAGCGGTTATTAACTATGAGTTGCCCCGCGATCCTGAAATTTTTATTCATCGTATCGGTCGTACAGGACGAGCAGGAGAAACCGGTTTAGCATTGAGTATTTATACACCGTCAGACGTGATGCGTTTGAATGCGATTGAAAAATATCAGAAAAAACCGTGTGTCTCCGATGTACCTGAATCACTCGATCGTGATCCTAGTTTTACCCTAGTGCCACCGATGGTGACGATTCAATTAGATGGTGGACGTAAGAGTAAAATTCGCCCTGGTGATATCTTGGGAGCATTGACTGGAGATGCCGGCTTGTCGGGCTCACAAATCGGCAAAATTGATATTTTTGATATGTCGAGCTATGTCGCTGTCGAGCGTGATGCGGCTCGACAAGTTCTCAGTTATTTAGCTGACGGAAAAATTAAAGGTCGTGCAGTACGGGCACGTAAAGTTCGATAAATATTGAGGCCCTGCATGTCTTTATATTTACAGTCCTTACGAAAGAAATATGATGCATGCAAAGCGCTCTATTTTAAAAATTAATTCTAGATATTTGTATTAAAGAGGCTTAGATTTTGGCAGTAACAGAATATGCAATTGGACAACGTTGGGTCAGCAATGGTGAAGCTGAACTTGGCTTAGGTATTATTAAAGATAATTCAGGTCGCCGTATTGAAGTGAGTTTTCCTGCCGCGGGAGAACAACGTACTTATGCCGCTGAAAATCCGCCTTTAAGCCGAGTTGTTTATCCGGTAGGTGATCGCGTGAAAACCGATGAAGATGTCAGCTTTATCATCACTGCACGTCATGACATTAACGGCTGTTATATTTATCAAGGTGACGATGATTTTGACAATGAAATCAGTATTCATGAAATGGATTTGAATAGTTTTGTTCAATTCAGTCAACCACAAGATCGATTGTTTGCCGGTCAAATCGATAAAAATCGACAGTTTGAATTAAGGATGGCAACTTTAGCTCATCAACACCAACTACAACAAACGCCTGTGTTTGGTCTTATGGGCGCACGCGTCCAGCTATTACCTCACCAAATTTATATCGCCCACCAAGTATCGCAACGTCATGCTCCACGAGTATTGTTAGCGGATGAAGTCGGATTAGGTAAAACGATTGAAGCTGGTTTGATCTTGCATCAGCAATTGATAACGGGTCGCACACAACGCGCATTAATTGTAGTGCCAGATAGTTTAGTGCATCAATGGTTAGTTGAAATGTTACGCCGCTTTAATTTGTCTTTCACTATTATGGATGATGAACGGTATTCGGCTATTCTTGAATCAAATGAAGGTAACCCTTTTGAAAGCGCTCAGTTGGTATTGTGTAGTTTATCTTCGTTAACACTGAATGAGGCGATGTATGACCATGCTTTGCAAGCCTCTTGGGATATGATGATTGTTGATGAGGCACATCATTTACAATGGAATGAGCAACAGGCTAGTAGCGAATATCAGTGCATCGAAGGCTTAGCACGTGAAGTCTCGGGTTTGTTACTGTTAACAGCTACGCCAGAACAATTAGGTATCGAAAGCCATTTTGCTCGGTTACGTTTGCTAGATCCTGATCGTTATTTTGATTTGGCTAAATTCCGTAAACAAGAAGCCGAATACCAACCTGTTAGTGAGCTAGTCAATCAATTATTGGCTGACAATGCTCAACAACAATTAAAATCATTACAGACATCAATTGAGCAATACCTAGGTCAAGCGGGCTATTTAGCCATAGAAGATGCTGATGATTTTGTGCTGGCGAGAGATCTAGCAATTAGTGACTTGCTGGATCGTCATGGGACAGGGCGAATATTATTCAGAAATACACGTGATGTAGTTGAAGGTTTTCCCGAAAGACATCTCCATGCCTATCCCTTAGTTGCACCAGCTGAGTACATAGCTGAGCAAGAATACGCAGATATTTTGGCTCGCATTCAGTCAGAAAGGGTTTTGGGTGACGATTGGCTTAAAACAGATACGAGGGTAACGTGGTTAGCAGAATGGTTAAATGAGCATAAATTAGACAAAGTATTAGTGATTTGTGCACAGGCTGAAACCGCACAAACCTTAGAAGTTTATTTGCGAATTAACAAAGGCTTTCGTAGCTCAGTTTTTCATGAAGGTCTAAGCTTGGTTCATCGTGATCGTGCCGCTGCTTATTTCGCTGATGAAGAAGAGGGGGCTCAAGTAATGATCTGTTCTGAAATTGGTAGTGAAGGTCGTAACTTCCAATTTTCTCATCACTTAGTATTATTTGATCTGCCATTGAATCCTGACTTATTAGAACAACGGATTGGTCGACTAGATCGCATCGGTCAACATCACAATGTACAACTTCATGTTCCTTATTATGAACACTCTGCACAAGACGTATTGTTGAAATGGTATCACCAAGGATTGAATGCTTTCGAGCACGTATTTTCTGCGGGTAGCACCATTAAAAAAGCGGTTAATGAATCCTTAGAAAATTGTTTGTTACATGCTGATGATGAGAAGAGTGCTACCAATCTTATTGAGGAAACACAGAGGCTTACAGCAAAAACTTTAAGTATTCTTCAACAAGGACGTGACCGTTTATTGGAGCTTAATTCTTGTGATTTGCCGGTAGCTAATGAGTTGGTTGCTGATCTCAATGAAGCCAGTAATACGCTTGAACTAGCATCATACATGGATAAGATATTCGATGAGTATGGTGTTGAACAACAAATGCATAGTGCCGACAGTATCATATTAGAACCAGGCAATCATATGGTTGAACATCAATTTCCTGGCTTGCCAGAAGATGGTCTTACTGCCACCTATAAACGTCATCGTGCACTAGTGCGAGAAGACATGACATTTTTGAGCTGGGAGCATCCGATGGTGCTTGGCAGTTTAGATATGATCATCAATAGTGATTTTGGCAATAGCGCATTTTGTACGCTTGAAAATGATGATTTACCCGCCGGTACCTTATTACTAGAGGCAATATTCACCATGAATTGCCCTGCACCACGCTCATTGCAAGTGGGTCGCTATCTTAATCATTCTTATCTACGTGTTTTGGCAGATGAACACGGTCGAGATTTTAATGAGGTGCTAACAGAAACTATATTCAATGATGCGGCGGGTCGTATTCCTCGGGTAACGGCTCAAGAACTAGTTCGACACGCACGCCCTAAAATTACAGAATTGATCATTCAGGCTCAGCAATTAGCGGCAACAAAACAACAACTGATTATTGAGCAAGCAATCAGTACCATGCATCGATCACTTCAGCCTGAACAAGATCGTTTAACAGCGCTAGCAGTCGTGAACTCGACTATTCGTCCTGAAGAGATTGCCTATATCGCACAATCACAACAATTATTAGTAGATTATTTACAATCGGCACAACTAAGTCTGGATGCTGTTCGGGTAGCAATTGTAACTCACGGCTAAGCAAAAAAGACCTTTGGAAGTAAGGTTAATGCCACTAACGATTGAAAGCTAGTGGTAATCGTTAACTATATAGAGTATTTAGATAGAGTTGCTAAAAAAAGCAGACCTAGATGGAGTTACAAAATTAAATGTTTAAAATCAATGTTTCCATTGCGCTAATTGTTGCCACAGTTACTTACGGTTTATGGGCTTATGTTAATAGGCCTGAAGTTGAACCTATGTGGCCAGAAATGATTCAAGGATTTTCATTTTCGCCGATGCGTGAAAAAAATGATCCAACAAGAGGTTTATTGCCCACCGTCGAGCAAGTGGAACAAGATATAGCCCTATTGGCGGGCAAAACACATGCTATTCGTACTTATACCGTAGATGGCCCATTAGCGTCTGTTCCTGCATTGGCAAAAAAACATGATCTTAATGTGGCTTTAGGTGGTTGGATTGATGGCCGCCTAGAACAAAATCTTATTGAAATAAATAACCTGATAGCGATTGCAGATAACAATCGTGAAAATGTAGTGCGTGTCATAGTGGGTAATGAGGTCATACTCAGAAATGACATTCCGATTGGCCAGCTAGGTCAATATTTGGATCGTGTTCGCGCTAAATTAACGATGCCTGTTAGTACAGCGGAACCCTGGCATATTTGGGTTGCCCATCCTGAGTTAGCGGAACATGTCGACTTTATTGCTGTTCATATGTTGCCATACTGGGAAGGTATCGACAATGATAAAGCGGTAGATTATATCGATGAGCACATGCTTATATTGAAGCAATTATTTCCTGATAAACACATTGTTATTGCTGAAGTTGGCTGGCCTAGCAATGGCCGCACGCGAAAATTAGCCACTGCCGATGAAGCTGAGCAAGCAAAATTTTTACGTCGATTCTTAGAAAGAGCAGCACAAAAAAATTATACTTATTACGTGATGGAAGCTTTTGATCAGCCCTGGAAGCGAACTAACGAGGGATCGGTTGGTGCCTATTGGGGCGTATATGACGCACAACGCAATGCTAAATTTGAATTTATAGAACCAATAATTGGTTTACCAGAATGGCAGACATTGGCAATACTCTCAGTTATTATCGCCGCTATTATTTTTGCCTTATTACTTCGTGATTCAAGTAGTTTGAATCGACGTGGACGTAGCTTTTTGGCTCTAGTTGCTTTTGTACTGACAACCTCCGTGGTGTGGATAATCTATGATTATTCTCGGCAATATATGACCATTGAGACGGTTATGGTCGGCGTGGTAATGTTATTCGCTATGCTCGGTGTAATTATGGTACTGCTTATTGAAGCACATGAGTGGGCTGAAACCCTATGGGTCAAAGGTCGCCGTCGTGATTTAATCTCGATTGACATGAGTGACGATGAGCTACCGATGGTATCGATTCATGTGCCTGCTTATAACGAACCACCTGAAATGTTAATGGCAACACTGAATGCCTTAGCTGCGTTGGATTACCCGCGTTATGAAGTTGTAGTCATCGATAACAACACTAAAGATGAAGCTGTTTGGAAACCAGTACAAGAACACTGTGCTATTCTTGGCGATAAGTTCCGTTTTTTCCATAAAGCACCTTTAGCAGGCTTTAAAGCGGGAGCACTTAATTTTGCCTTGTCAGAAACCGCTCCAGAGGCGACTATTATCGCAGTAATTGATAGTGACTATTGTGTAGAGCCATCATGGTTAAGACATCTAGTGCCTCAATTTAACCATCCTAATGTTGCTATTGTACAAGCGCCCCAAGATTATAGTGATGCTTCTGAAAATGTCTTTAAAGCCATTTGTTTTGCTGAATATCGCGGCTTTTTCCATATCGGTATGGTTACTCGCAACGAGCGAAATGCCATTATTCAACATGGCACGATGACAATGGTACGCCGGTCTTCTCTAGAAGAAGTCGGTGGCTGGAGTGAAAAAACCATTACCGAAGATGCCGAACTGGGTTTGATGATTTTTTCAGTAGGTTATCAAGCTGTTTATACTTCGAAGAGCTATGGTAAAGGTTTGATGCCGGATAGTTTTCTGGATTATAAAAATCAACGTTTCCGTTGGGCTTATGGTGCGATGCAGATTTTGCGTCATCATGCGAAGGGTTTGAGGGGTAAAACGCCGACTAAATTAACGGCGGGTCAACGTTATCACTTTGTAGCTGGTTGGTTACCTTGGATGGCGGACGGCATTAATATCGTTTTCAATTTTGCCGCCTTAGCGTGGTCAATTGCTATGATCACCATGCCTACGCAAATCGACCCACCTTTAGTGATATTCTCAATTTTACCACTTAGCCTCTTTATATTTAAAATCGCTAAAGTAATTTACCTTTACCATGGCGTTAAAATTGTTGGTTCAGTAAGGGAAACCTTTGCAGCTGCGCTATCGGGTCTGGCCTTATCCCATACTATTGCCAAAGCGATGTGGTTAGGTTTATTTACTGATGGCCGACCTTTTGTACGTACGCCAAAAATGGAACAATCGGTTGCTCTTTTCAAAGCTATTGCTTCAGCATCTGAAGAAACCTTATTTATGTTGGCGTTGTGGTTGGCTGCCGGCGTTATATACTTACATGCACCAGTGGAAACATGGGATATGGTGTTGTGGATAATAGTGTTACTTGTACAATCTTTGCCCTATTTTTCAGCATTATGCCTGTCAATAATTAGTGCCTTTCCGAAGTTAAGCGCTAGGATAGTGACCGGCAAACGGGGAAAGTGAGTTAATGCAACACAACTTACTAGATGTTCCTTTTATCATTGCCGAAGGAATATTAGGAAAAAAATGCCATGACTTCTGATAAATTTTTAGAAGGCATTTCGGGTTTAAGTATATTGGTGAATACCTAGGATATTTTGAAAGTCATGTTTGCTACTTCAACTGAACTATAAACTTGCATAAATGTCTTTAAACGCAATACCCATAATATTGCTTTGTTAGCTAGTGCTCTAGGAGAAATAAGTTGCTAAAACGTGTTGTATATCCGCTGGTGATTGTTTTGGTTGCCATAGCTACATTTATGGGTTTAAAACAAAGTAAGCCAGAAAAAGTGGTTATTGAGCAACCTGAAAAAATCTGGCGGGTAAACACCGTGCCGGTCAATATTCAGCAGGTATCTCCTGAGATAACACTTTATGGTCGTGTTGAAACACCTAGAAACTCAACATTGAAATCAGCATTGGATGCTGATGTTTTATCGATTGAAGTCTTGGAAGGCGTAGAAGTCACTGCGGGACAATTGCTCCTGACATTAGACGATACTGATATGCAGTTATCGGTGTTACAACGTCAGGCTGACTTGGCTGAAATTGAAGCCTTAATGGCGAGTGAGAATCAACGTTTTAAACGTGATCAAAGCTTATTAGAACAACAAACAGCCTTATTACAATTGGCTGATAATGTTGTCAATAGGTCTAAAAAACTAGAACAATCTCGTTTAGCTTCACAAGCGACCTTAGATGATGCACAAGCAAGCAAACAACGTCAGTTGGTGACACTTAAAGGATTGAACTTTGATATCGCTGAACATCCAGCAAGACAGGCGAAATTACAAGCTCAATCTAAACGTGCTCAGGCCTTTTTAAGACAAGCTGAAGTTGATGTCGAGCGCACCAAAATTACAGCACCATTTTCTGGTCGTATCTCCCTGCTTAGTGTTTCAATAGGCGATCGGGTACGTCCCGGCGACACTTTAATTTCTCTATATGATCTAGATAATCTTGAAGTTAGGGCCCAAATACCGGGACGTTATATTGACCAAGTTAATAAGATGCTGAGCCACAGAGAAGTCCTTGAGGCGAAAGCTTCGCTTAACAATAATTCACTGGCTTTTAAATTAGAACGATTGTCTGGGGAAGTAAAGGTCGATAGTGGTGGTCTCGATGGTTTGTTTAGCATTTCCGGTAACCAGTATGCGATTGCTTTAGGTACTTTTATTGAGCTCAAATTAAAACTAGCACAGCAAAATGATATCGTCGCAGTTCCATTTAATGCTTTATATGGTCTGGATCATGTTTACCGTCTTAAAGATGGTTATTTACAATCGGTCGCTATTGAAAGGGTTGGTGAATCTACTAATGATCAGGGACAAAAAAAGTTATTGCTACGAAGTCAGGATTTACGCCAAGGCGATCAAATTGTCAGCACTCAATTACCTAATGCCATTACTGGTCTTAGAGTCGAGGCATTAAGTGAGTAATCAGCACCGTGATTTTATAGCGATATTTGCTCAGCACAAGGTTGCATCTAATTTGTTAATGATCATAATGATCATGACGGGACTATTATCATTATCAAAGTTGAATACTCAGTTTTTCCCCACCTTTGCTTTAGATATAGTAACTGTTGGGGTGGAATGGCGTGGTGCAAGTGCTGAAGATGTTGAAGATTCAATCTCCAGCCGTGTCGAACAAGAACTACGCACGGTCGATTATGTCGATAAAATGACTTCTACCTCATCGTATGGGATGGCAGTCGTGACTCTTGAGTTTGCTGAGGGCACCGACATGGGTAAGGCGCTTGATCAGGTGAAAGATCAAGTTGACCAACTACGTAATTTGCCGAGTGATTCTGAAAGACCTAAAGTCAGTTTAGTAACTCGTTATGAAAGTGTTGCCAGTCTTATGGTCACAACCGACGGTAAACTAGAAGAATTACGTTATTTGGTGCATCAAATCGAACATGACTTACTGGACCGCGGCATTTCACGGATCAGCATTACTGGCTTACCAGAAGAAGAAATTGCGATCCAGATGAGTACCAAGCAATTAGAATCTATGGGTCTTAGTCTAGAAAGTGTTAGTCAACGCGTTGCAGAATTAAGCCGCGATTTACCAGCGGGTGAAATAGGCAATAATGACACCGCAAAACAATTACGCAGTTTAGAAAAGCGACGTGATGCTCAAGGCTTTTCTCAATTAGCAATTCAAACCGATTACAGCGGGCGATTAATACTATTAGATGATGTGGCTGAGGTTGAACGTCGACCAAGACGTAAACAAGTTAATGTGTTTTATGAGGGAAAACCAGCCGTTGAAATAGCGCTACAACGTACGGAAAATGCAGATTCACTGGCATCTGCAAAAATTCTCGACAAATGGCTTGCAGATAATGAATCTCAATTACCAAAAGGGGTCAGTGTCAAAGTCTACGACGCTAGTTGGGAGCTGATTAAAGAACGGATGGATTTGTTAGTCAAGAACGGGCTAGGCGGTTTAGTACTGGTTATTGGGATATTGTTTTTATTTCTACAGGGTCGCGTTGCCCTTTGGGTCGCTGTCGGTATTCCCGTGTCATTTATGGCAACTTTGACGATTATGTATTTGTTCGGTGGAAGTATTAATATGATCAGCCTATTTGGTTTGATTATGGCATTAGGGATAATTGTTGATGATGCGATCGTGGTGGGTGAAGATGCATTGTCACATTACCAGAGTGGTGAGAATTCGCTAACAGCGGCAGAGGGTGGAGCACGGCGTATGTTGGCGCCTGTTATATCGTCATCACTTACGACTATTTCATCTTTTCTACCATTAATGATGATTGGTGGCACAATGGGTAATATATTGTTTGATATACCTTTTGTTGTAATCTGTGTCATTATCGCTTCCTTGTTTGAGAGCTTCTTAATTTTACCTGGTCACTTGCGCCACGCTTTTCATAAAATTCACCATGCAGAGCCGCCTCCCATTCGTCAGTGGCTCGACAATAAGTTCAATTATTTACGAGATGACTTGTTTAAACCACTGGTGGTAGCCGTGGTGAATCATCGCGGAATCACCATTAGTACCACATTCGGCCTGTTGGTTATATGCATTGGGTTATTAGCTGGTGGTCGACTGAATTTTACTTTTTTCCCCTCACCTGAAGGTACAAGTATCACTGCAAATGCTCGATTTACAGCCGGTACGCCTTCATACAAAGTGGCTGAGTTTTTAGAGCATTTAAATACAACTTTGGATAAAACGACACAACAGCTGGGTCCGGAATTAGTTGCAATGTCAGTAACTCGCCTAGGTAGTGCTGGCACTGCGGGTGGTTCTTCAGGTCAAACGGGTGAAAGATTTGGCTCAATCCAACTCGAATTGATTTCACCTGATCATCGCACTGTACGCAATAAAGCTTTTATTAAAGCATGGCGAAACCAGGTAACCTTACCTGCAGGGATTGAAAGCTTCACTTTATCAGAGCGGAGAACAGGCCCTCCAGGTAGTGATATTGATATTCGGTTAAGTGGCGCTTCAGCTGAAACTTTAAAAGAAGCAGGCCACGAACTCTCTGAAGCATTGAAACAATTTGCCGGTGTCAGTGCCATAGAAGACGATATGCCATATGGCCAAGAACAGCTTATCTATCGAATTAAAGGACAAGGTGAAGTGCTCGGGCTGACGGTTGATAATGTCGGGCGTCAACTGCGTGCCGCATTCGATGGCCAATTAGTGCAAATATTTCAAGATGGTGATGACGAAGTTGAAGTACGTGTCATGCTACCTGATGCTGAACGTAACACCATCGCAACACTGGACAATTTTATGATTCAATTACCACAAGGTGGTAGCGCCCCCCTGTCTAGTGTTGTTGAATTTGAAGCTCGACGTGGTTTTGATGTCTTACGTCATACTGATAGTAAGTTGGCAATACATGTTACGGCTACCGTTGATGCCTCGCTTAATAATAGCAACGAAATATTGGCAACATTACAGAAAAGTTTATTGCCTGATCTTACGTCACGTTATGCCTTAACGGTTGATTTTGAAGGTCGTGCAGAAGAACAGGCCGAAACTATGGGAGACATGAAACAAGGCTTGATCCTAGCGTTTGCTTTGATCTATCTTATTTTGGCATGGGTATTTTCTTCTTATGGTTGGCCTTTGGTGGTTATGATGGCTATTCCATTTGGCTTGATAGGTGCTCTATTTGGTCACTGGGTTATGGGTATTGATTTAACCATCTTGTCGCTATTCGGGATTTTTGGTTTATCCGGAATTGTGGTCAATGACTCGATAATTTTAGTGACCTTTTTTAAAAATCAACGTGAAGCAGGAGTTGAAACAACACAGGCGATTATAAATGCTGCTACACAGCGGCTACGGGCAGTTTTATTGACCTCTTTGACAACTATTGCTGGTTTAACACCATTATTGTTTGAAACTTCGATGCAAGCCCAGTTTTTAATTCCAATGGCTGTGTCGATTTCATTTGGATTGATGTTTTCAACCGTTTTAGTCTTGTTGGTTATTCCCGCACTATTATCCGTGCATGAAAGTATTGCCAATAGATTTACACCAGATACATTGACTGTCTCAGATGAAAATAACACCGTTAGAATATCTAGTGACCGATAGCATGACATGTTTTAGATGGGCAACTTATTCGGATAATGGTTACTAGCTTACTTTAAACTTCAGCAGGTACGACTTTGATAACACAAAAAATAACCTGTCGTTATATTTTTCATATATATTTGTAATTAATTAAGCGAAGCCTGCAAAAAATAGAGGCTTCGATTAATGTCTAAATTAGCTTTCAACTGCTACAGGTTTACTCACTATATATAGCCAAGTATAACCAGCGATACCCGCGAACAATGACGCGCCAAGAATCCCTGTTTTGGCCATTAGAAGTAACTCTTCATTGTTACCAAAGCCGAGTTGTGCAACAAATATTGACATGGTAAAACCAATACCAGCCAATAGTGAGACGCCTGCGATTTGAGTAAATCGAGTATCTTTGGGTAATTCTGCGATGCCTAATTTAAGTACTAGCCAACTAATGCCAGAGATTCCTATAAATTTACCTAAGATCAAGCCCAGAGATACCCCCAGCATAACTGGGTGAGTTATTGTTTCCGTTAATGAACCGAACTGAAGTGGAATACCTGCATTAGCTAGAGCAAAAACCGGAATAATTCCGTAAGCCACGGGGCTATGCCAAACATGTTCAAGTCGTTTTAGAGGTACACCAACACTCAATACACTATTTTCTAAATTTTGAACAACAGCGCT
This sequence comes from Pseudomonadota bacterium, assembly GCA_030576275.1. Classification (GTDB taxonomy): domain Bacteria; phylum Pseudomonadota; class Gammaproteobacteria; order Nitrosococcales; family Methylophagaceae. The sequence continues at coordinate 47,780 of JALIBN010000013.1, forward strand.
TAGGGGGGCGTTGGTCATAATACTTTGGCCTGGCTGATGGTTAGCATCAAATTTTTGCATTAGTATTTTAACGTGGTTACTGAAAAGTTTAGGATCATATTTTGGCATTGCAGGAACTGACATAGCACCAAGGATGCCAGCCAAAGTAGGGTGGACACCTGATAATAATAGAGCATACCAAAGCATGACGGCGACACTCAAATATGGCAATGTTCTACGAATACCCATCATATTAAAACTAAGCAGTAAAATAAACAGCGCTCCGGCAATTAATAATGGTGTAATTACAATCGTCTCAGTATAAAAAAGTGCTATAACTAACACTGCTCCTAAATCATCGACAATGGCTAAAGCGATTAAAAATGTAATTAAGGCTTTAGGAACTCGCTTAGCGAGTAATGCTAAAGCGCCCACTGCAAATGCAATATCTGTTGCCATTGGTATACCCCAACCACTCGCGGCATCACCGACAGGGTTAATTAAATAATAGATTAAAGCAGGTACGACCATCCCACCAATTGCAGCCGCAATAGGCAGTATTGCATTCCTTAGTGTAGCGAGCTCACCGACTAAGATTTCGCGTTTTAATTCGAGACCAACCACGAAGAAAAACAGAGCCATAAGTCCATCATTTATCCAATGATGAAGTGACATCTCTACAGCCCAATTAGCTACGCCAACACTTATGGGTGTATGAAGAATGTGTAAATAACTTTCTGCAAATGGACTATTGGCTAAAATTAAAGCGATTATGGCTGAACTCATTAGCAATAAACCACTAGTAGTTTGACGGTGAATGAATTCCTCAAGAGGACCGATAAACCTTTCAAAGCTTCTTTCCCATGGGGCAAGATATACTCCTCGTTGTGGCTTGGTGCTGTGACTTTTATCTTCGCCCATATTTTAGATTTCCTTTGCAAACAGTGGCTTGTTGGCAGGTTTAATTATAGTCGAAGCGATAAGACTTATGATTCGTCGCTCAACGGATATTGCATAGAAAGATTCTTTATCTTCATCGGTATGACTAACCGATTTGACATTATATTGTGTTTGATAGCTCGAGGCGCTAGGAATATTCCTACACCTTCTTTGCCAAATGCTTTTATTAAAGCACTATCTTCAAATTCAGCAACGATATGAAGATGAATAAGGTTTTGGTCTAGCATTGTTCTATGCCTGGACGAAGCTGATTACCGCTATTTGGTAATAGGATCGGGGCACCATTCAGGCAATCTGGGAAATTGCCTGTTAATTGGTTTTTTAATTTCTCAGTGGTACAAAAGCTGACTGAACTTTTCCCAAATTTATGACTAAATCCAAGCGTACTTTCAGTCGGTGGAGTTGGATGACCGGCTAAGACGAGATCTAAACGATGAACAGCTAATTCAGCATCGACGAATGTTCACTCGCGCGTGCAATGCCACCTCCTTTCGCGGCCATCCAGAAATAAAATAGATGTTTATAGTTGAGCAAAACTATCACCTCTTATTGCTCGTATTTATCGAGCATTTTAACATTTATGATCGAATTTTACGATATAAAAAGGTGATAGCTGAATGCGATTATAAATTTGACCACTCGTTCCTTAATCACAGACATTTCTCTAGCATTTAATGATATTACTAGACTTAAGACTTGGATTATAGCTTCGTTGAAGCTAAATTGACTTTGATCATTTTATTAAGAAGTGACAAGTTTAAAAGTGCATCTTAAAGGTTATTAAACCAGTGCTCTAAGATTTCGAGCGACCTGAAAGAAAACGCTCATTAAAATTATAAAATTGAATTGTAAGCCTTTAAATGCATAAGTAGTGTAAATATAAGTTAACACTTGATGTTTAGTTGTAAATAAATCAACTAATACAATTAGTTAGCACTGTGGCTGAGTTCGCCGTGTTAACTTTTGATTACATATTAACCGTTAATATTAATCAAGGTTAATGAGAAACCAATTAATAAACAATGACATATAGGCGAGGCATGAAAACTGCTAGTAGTAACAGCAATAAAAGTTGTTGATGTGCAATAAGTTGTTAATAGCTAGGGAGTCATTTAATGAATAAAATTAATGTCATGGTGGCAGATGACAACTCAGTAATTCGTGCTGGTCTACGTAGATATATTGAGGATGAATTAGATATTAACGTAATCGGTGAAGCAAATTGTATAGAACATGCATATCCTTTGTTTAATGAATTAAATCCTCATGTGTTACTTATTGGTTGCCTTTACACTCGAGGAATGAGTGGCTTGGAAGCATTAAGGCGAATTTTGATACGACATCCTTCTGCCATAGTTATTGTGTATACACTGCAAGACGATCTGGCTTTTGCTGGGTTTTCTTTAAGCTGTGGTGCTAGGGGCTATATCACAGGTCTTTCCGATACAGATGAATTAATTAAAGCTATCAGAACGGTGCTCACTGGCAAAATTTATATCAGTTCCAATATGGCCAAAAAGATAGAGTCGCAGGCTATGACAGATGCGGAAAATCCACTCAAATCTCTAAGTACAAGAGAATTTGAAATGTTTAGGCTGTTGGCAGAAGGTTGTTCGGTCAAGGAAATATCTGAAATTCTTAGTGTAGGCACTAAAACAGTCGCCAATTACCAAACTAACATTAAACATAAATTGGATCTGCATTCCCCAGTAGATATTGTGCGGATGGCTATGCGATACGACGTAATAGCAGTACATTAATATCTCATAAATCCAATAAGTTGGTGTATTTGGATAAATTCATTACTTATTTGGGAGTTAATCCTAATGATTCTCATGCTGAATTGGCATAGAGTTAGTCCTTAATGATGAAAGCATTTTGCTGACATTGTGGTGTTGAAGAGAGAACAAAATAATTAACTAACATATAAATAAGGAAAAGGTCATGAAGCTGAAAACATTATCCATTGCAATGATGGCATTAGCCGCTACGGGTGT
>JALIBN010000014.1 GCA_030576275.1 Pseudomonadota bacterium
ATCATGAATACCTTGATACAACGCATCAGTTGTTGTCGCAGAGAAGTGAGCAATGGGCATTAGCACGCGAATAGCAACTCGTGACCATAAACAGACACGATATGCATCTTCTAAACTGCCAATAAAACGAATATTACCCTGCTCTTGTTTGGTCTCTTTTATGCCCATTTCGACTAATTCTTTAGCCAATAAAGGCAACATGCCGCGTGCGGCAGTGACGGTAAACTTATGTGTCATATTTTATCCTGATATAATTCCAGACTATTTTAATACAGGTAAAAATATTCATGGCTATTAATGACAAACAAAAGCTCTATTTAAAAGGCTTATCACATCCACTTAAGCCCGTTGTTATGATAGGTAACAAGGGTTTAACTGAGACAGTGCTGGCTGAAATTGAAAACGCTCTATCTCATCACGAATTAATTAAAGTGCGTGTTAGCGGACAAGAGAAAGCAGAACAAGCTGAAATGATCCAAGAAATTGCGCTTAAGACCAGCTCAAATTTGGTCATGGTGATTGGTCATATTGGTGCTTTCTACCGCGCTGCAAAAGAACCTAAAATTCAGCTCCCGAAAAAATAAATAGACGTATAAGCGTATAAGTCAACGGGTTGAGAACTGTAAATTCTAGCCCGTTATTATTTTGCAACTGTCATGTTTTTTACTCGCTGAAAAACCCTCTTTCACACCTCGATATTGTTCAACGTTGCGCATAAATACAAAGCGTGCGATTACAATACTCATATGTGCTTCACAAATAATAAATATTACTCCAATAAGCACTACTTATATCGAGGGGTTATCGTAACCACCAGATTGGTAAATACTATTAGATTTAATTTACGCACTGTATCAATACGTTATAGAAAGTCATTCCTGATATTTAATCAATCGCGTAAACATAGTCGATCACGATAAGCTGATTCTAGTAGATTAAATATCAAAAGACGAAAGAATACAGAGTGAATTTTCCTTAAAGATGTTTCATGTCAAATTAGCCCCATACAAGCTAGTTGATTATCAGCCGCCTCGGTATACCTACATTTACAGCTTTATGCATATTCTTACCGACTGACGCTCAGCCAAAACCTCTTCCTCCAACCTTGCTAGCGCAATCAACTCATCCTAATCGAAAAACCAAATTAGCATTACACGCCACAAAGCGGCTCTGCACAGTTCCTTTAACCAATTAACTTGACAAGAAGAGTATAGACAAGCCTAGAATAAAACCTAACTCTACTAGAGAAGTTTCGAAATGAGTAAACTTAAAATCCTTTTGGTTGTGTTCGGGCTGTATTTTGGTTTGGTGGCATCAACTAATGCAGGATCATTCACTACAGGCAATGACTATCGTGAATATGACGATATTAAAAGAAACAGTTATGTTTCTGGCGTTGTTGATACGATGGACGACATGCAATTAAATGATAGTTATGCGTGGATAGCACCTGCACGTGAGTGCTATCGGCCTATGCACCTTCCTCAACTAAGAGAAATTGTAGACAACTATCTGGAAGTTACTCCCCAAGAATGGCATCTTGGAATGGCTAGCATTGCGATTATGGCTATATATGAAGCCTGTGAAAAATAGCTCCGCCGCAACAGGCTTGAATGATTTCAACGATGGTCTGACCGCCAGTTATTACTACAATGTTGAACCTTATTGTCTTGAAAATGCTACTTAGCCAAGACTATCACTAAGAATACGCTAGCAGTTTTGGCTACATAGCTCTAGCTTGGAATGGTCGGTCAAATGGTTGTGATGCTTTGCTGTTGTTTAAGTGGCTAAAAGTTTATCTCTGAATTTTCTTTGGAAATTATTGCCGTTAATAGCCCACTCTCTAGACCGCTGAGTTCAGATCAGGGTGATACTTTCTACATCTATGCTCATCGCATACCCCCTGACAACTATCTTGAACAAAGCAAGGAGAAGTGTCGCCTAAGAAAAATCCTGAGGTCAATCAAGTATATCCCTGATACTTTTATTCATAATTGACTAGTAAGATGTGGATGTAAACAACATTAACTCAATCAACAAACAAGGTGATTACTATGTGGACTAAACCAGAATATTCAGATATGCGTTTCGGCTTTGAAGTAACAATGTATATTTGCAATCGTTAAGATTTAAGATTACAAAAAGCTTCTAAAAGAGCCTCAGTAGTTAATTCTACTGGGGCTTTTTTATGTCATAACCACCTAAAGTTATTATCTCAATCAGACTGTTTGCAACTCTCACGCAACTTGAGACTGCTTTTATGCTACCTTTTTAGTGGCACTAAACCTACTTAGATGTAACTAGATTAATGGAAGGAACTGTTGGTAGTACTTGGCGTAACAATCTAAATTGTTACGTGTAGAGGAGTTAGATTAAACCTGGTAAATTAAATCTAAAAGTATCTTACCTAATAAAATAATATTGTAGTTTAAGGACATAATTATGATTGTAAAACCGGCCAATACCGAACAAAAAATCGAAAAAGTTCTGTCCGAACGTTGGAGTGGCCGAGCTTTTGATCCTGCCTTAACCGTGACCAATGAAAAAATTATTAGTCTCTGTGAAGCGGCTCGTTGGGCCCCTTCTTGTTCCGGTGATCAACCTTGGCGATACGTTGTTTGGAATCGGCATCAAGATGAAGTCAGCTGGCAAAAAGTACTCGATTGCTTGGCTCAAGGCAATCAAGAATGGGCTAAAAATGCACCAGTTTTAATTCTAGCTGCATCAGTCAAGACATTTAGCCACAATGAGAAGCCTAACAAGTGGGTAGGTTATGATACCGGTGCAGCAAGTATAAGTTTATGTTTGCAAGCATCAGCAATGGGTTTGATGAGTCACCAAATGGGTGGTTTTGATGGCGACAAGTTAAAAGCTACCTTCGCCATACCCGCCGATATCAACCTATGGGCAATGATTGCAATCGGTCATCCTGCCGCTCTAGACACTTTAAATGAAGGAGAATTAGAACGGGAACTAAAAGCGCGCGAACGACGTCCTTTAACTACACAGTTTTATTGTGGTGATTGGAATATTCCATTTAATTGAGGTGAATGAACATGAAATCTGCTTTACTAATTGCCGGTTTACTGGCTACAACATCCGCGTTTGCAGTAGACCAATTATATTTAGATAGATTATTTGACACACATATATGTCATCACTGCAATCTAAGTGATGCTGATCTACAAGGTCAGGATTTTAGTGGTGCCGATATGAGTGAAGCCTTATTAAAAGGTATTAATCTCAGTAATTCCAAATTAGTTGGCGCCTGGTTTACCCGTTCAAGAGTACAAAATGCTAATTTTGAAAAGGCTGATCTTTCTAACGCTTTAATGGACAATGCCAATTTTACAGGTGCCAATTTCAAAGGTGCCAACTTGACTAATGCCAAACTTAATTTCTCTGATTTGACGAATGTAGATCTAACAGATGCAATAATTGTTGATACCGTTCTTCGTGGCGTTACCTACTGTAATACCACGATGTCAGATGGCAAGATCAATAATGATGGCTGCCCGTCACCTAAATAATAGCCCTAGCACCTACTCGGGCACGCACTTCAATAGCCGCTTACGTTACAATAAGCGGCTATTTTGCTTCTAATCGTTTGATACTATTTTGATAAACACACTGCAACAGCTTGAAAAAATACTCGATACAGCAATGTTATCGGATCAATTTCCCTTGCGTCGTAGACTACAAAGTCTCCGTAAACAACCTGATATCAAACCAGAGCAACTGAACAGACTACAGACGCAAATTAATGCGTCGGTCGATCTCCGTGCGTTACGCCAAAAAAATATCCCCATACCAGAGTTTGAAAATGATTTACCGGTTATTGATCGCCGTGAAGAAATAGCAAAAGCGATAAGTGAAAATCAAGTCATCATTCTCAGTGGTGAAACGGGTTCTGGTAAAACAACGCAATTACCTAAAATTTGTCTGGCATTAGGCCGCGGTGTTGCAGGCATGATCGGTCATACTCAACCGCGTCGGATTGCCGCCAGAACCGTTGCCACTCGTATTGCTGAAGAGTTAAAAAGTGAACTTGGTGAAGTTGTTGGCTATAAGGTTCGTTTTCATGATCAAGTTAAAGCGGAGAGTAGCTACGTCAAATTGATGACCGATGGTATTTTGCTTGCTGAAACCCAAAATGATAAGTTTCTCAACCAATATGACACCATTATTATTGATGAAGCCCATGAACGCAGTCTTAACATTGATTTTTTATTAGGTTATCTCAAGCAGTTATTACCGAAACGCCCTGATCTGAAAGTTATTATCACCTCGGCAACTATCGATACTGACCGTTTTTCCAAACATTTTACTAATGCCCCAGTAATTGAAGTTAGCGGGCGTACCTTTCCCGTTGAAATACGCTATCGTCCACCGATGGGTGATGATGATGAACAGCGCGGCTACGATATGGTGCATGGTATTGTTGAAGCTGTTGATGAATTATGTCGCGAAGGCCAAGGTGATATTTTGGTTTTTTTGTCTGGCGAGCGTGATATTCGTGATGTATCTGAAGCTTTACGTAAACATCACCCACCCAAAACAGAAATTTTACCTTTACTGGCTCGTCAATCCGCGGCAGAACAAAATCGTGTATTTAAAACCGGCGGCCATCGCCGTATCGTACTGGCAACCAATGTAGCTGAAACATCCTTAACAGTACCAGGTATTCGTTATGTTGTAGATCCAGGTTATGCTCGTATAAGCCGCTATAGTGTGCGTAACAAGGTTCAACGTCTACCAATCGAGAAAGTATCACAGTCGAGCGCTAATCAACGTTCAGGTCGCTGTGGTCGTGTCGCAGCGGGGGTTGCTATTCGCTTATATGATGAAGATGACTTTAAAAACCGTCCAGCGTTTACGGATCCAGAAGTTTTAAGAACCAATCTTGCTTCCGTTATCTTGCAAATGTCATCATTGAACTTAGGCGAGCCAGCAAAGTTTCCCTTTATCAATCCACCACCAGAAAAAATGATTAATGATGGCTTTCGTTTGCTGGAAGAATTAGACGCCGTTGATAAAAACCGTAAACTGACCGCAACAGGCAGACAACTCGCTCAATTACCGATTGATCCCCGTATTGCCAGAATGTTGTTAGCAGCTCAAAGGCTAAACTGCATTACCGAACTATTAATCATTGCCAGCGCACTGAGTATTCAAGATCCACGTGAAAGACCGATGGATAAGCAACAAGCCGCAGATGAGGCACATAATAAATATAAAGATGAGAGATCAGATTTCTTAGCCTTCATCAATCTATGGACCTTATATCACGACAAGAAAAAACATCTCAGCCAAAACAAGCTAAGACAATATTGTAAAGAACACTTTTTATCTTTTTTACGCTTACGTGAATGGCATGATATTCATCAGCAATTGCATATCCAAGTTACACAAATGGGCTTAAAACCCAATCAAGTTCCAGCTGAATATAAAGAAATACACCAAGCATTATTATCTGGTTTATTGAGTAATATTGCCGTTAAAAGTGATAACAAAGAATACACAGGTACTCGTAATTTAAAATTACATATCTTTCCCGGTTCAGCTCTACATAAAAAAGGCCCTAAATGGATTATGGCGGCTGAATTGGTTGAAACGGGTCGCTTATATGCACGCATAGCCGCCAAAATAGAACCAGAATGGATTGAACCTGTCGCTGGCGATTTAATACGCAAACAATATTCAGATCCTCATTGGGAAAAAAAACCAGCGCAAGTTGTCGCCTTTGAACAAGTATCTTTATATGGCTTGCCGATAGTCCCTCGTCGTCGGGTTCATTTTGGCCCGATTGACCCAGTGATGTCGTATGAAATATTTATTCGTGATGCTTTAGTACAAGGTGATTGGTTTTGCCGTGCCCACTTCTTTCAGCATAATCTTGATCTGATTGAAAATATTGAGTTGCTCGAACAAAAATCTCGACGCCGTGATGTATTGGTTGATGATAATGTCTTGTTTGAATTTTATAAAACACGTATTCCAGCCCATATTACTAATGGTGCCGGTTTTGAAAAATGGCGTAAAAAAGCCGAACAAGATAATCCTAAATTATTATTCCTAACACGTGATGACTTGATGCAACATCAAGCTGATCATGTCACTGCCGACAGTTTTCCAGATCAAATATTGGTCAATCGTGTGCCTTTGGCTTTGGAATATCATTTTGAACCAGGCAAAACTCATGACGGTATAACACAAACTATTCCGCTGTCATTGCTCAACCAAACTAATCCAGAACGTTATGAATGGCTAGTACCGGGCTTATTACGTGACAAGGTCATGTGGTTACTTAAAAGCCTGCCAAAAACACAACGTCGTCATTTCATTCCCGTGCCTAAGTATGCCGATGATTGTTTAAAAAACATGAACGCTGAAACGGGTGCATTATTACCCGCCTTGAGTGAACAATTACGCAAATTAACTGGCGTAGAAATCTCTTTATCGGACTGGAATACCAGCGACTTACCATTATATTTACAGATGAATTTCCGTCTCATTGATGAAGATGGCAAGTTAATCGCTGAAAGTCGCGACTTAAATCAACTCAAACAAACATGGGCAAAACAAGCGGCCGCCAGTTTCCGGAAAATTCCGGATAGTGATTATGAACAGCAAAGCCTTAGAAGCTGGTCATTTGGCAATTTACCTGAACAGATCACCTTGCAACAAAACGGTCTAGAAATGACGGCCTATCCTGCCTTAGTTGATAAGGGAGAATCTGTTGATTTAACGCTGATGGATACGCTTGCTCAGGCACAAACTCAAACCAAGAAAGGCCTACGTCGCCTATTTATGCTAGCTCAAGCCGATGCAATTAAATACCTTCACAAACACCTGCCAAATATTAAACAAATGTGTTTGCACTATGTGAATGTCCCACTGTCACCATTTGCAAATGGTGACAGTGATTTTAAACAAACACCATGTGAACAGCTCAAAATCGATTTGATTCATGTGGCATTTGATCGCTGTTTTTTATTGGATCAACCAGCAATTCATAGCAAACAAGATTTTGAACAACGTTTAGAAAATAAACGCAGTGAACTAATCAATATCGCCATCAAACTTGCACAACAAATTGCCACACCCCTTGCTGAGTATCATGCTATTGCTAAACGATTGTCTGGCAAAATGCCACTGACAGCGATCCATGCCGTAAAAGAAATACGCGAACAACTCAATCATCTACTGTATCAAGGCTTTGTACATAACACCGCCGATGAAGCGCTAAAACGTCTGCCGGCATATTTTCAAGCCATAGGGCAACGTTTGGACAAGCTGAGTACTGATCCGACGCGAGATAAACAGTGGATGATAGAGATTGCCCCGCATTGGCAACGTTATCTGAATAATGTCGGTAAACGAAACTCGACAGAATTTGAGCTATACCGTTGGATGCTAGAGGAATACCGTATTTCTTTATTTGCCCAAGGCATCAAAACCGCCTATCCAGTCTCAGCTAAACGGCTCGAAAAACAATGGGCTCTATGCTGAGAAATAAAGCTAGCTGATTTATCAGTCAATTACATCCCATAAAAAAATCTCTAATTGCTTAACAATTAGAAGTTTTTAGATAAAGATTAACGATGAAATTATCGTAATAAGAAAAAGTTACTTGAGCCATCCAGTAACATTTGAGTAGTGAAGCTACCAAACATAAAGCCATGAACTTTACCGTGGCTGAAGGCTCCCATCATGGTCAAGTCGATATTATGTTCTTGTTGATACTGGGTTAATTGTTGAACAGGATCGCCCTTTAATGCCGTCGTTTTTAAAATACATTTGACTGAGGACAAGGCCGTTTCAACCTCATCAACTAGACGCTGTGCATCCTCAATATTCTTCTGAACACTAATAATATGAATGTTAAATAATTGTGTAGAAAACAGGTCTTTCTTGATGATTTCTATCGATTTTTTAGATGTTGGACTACCGTTATAAGCTAACATTAAGTTACGTGGTGCTACAAACGGTTTTTTCACAATAACTATAGGGTGATGAGTGACTCTAATCGCTTCTTCTAATTGTGAACCTAAACCTTTTTTATCGCCCTGATGATTTTGACCGGTGGCGCCTAACACGACAATCTCAATTTCCAGCTCGAGATCTTGCAAGACTTCTGACAAAGTACCGTGGCGTTGCTTAGCAATGATATTTGTAAGGCCAGCTTGTTCTGCTCGTTGAACCGCATTGTTTAAGATAGTTTTGCCTTCAGCGATCAAACGCTTACTTTCTGTTCTCTCTTCATCAGTGAGTTCATTCAGTAAGTTTTCAGTCATATTGGGCGTAAGCGTACCTACGTGATGTAATTGTTGGCTGAGGTGTGAATGCTCAATGGTATGCAAAAATTTAATCGGATACTGACTATTATTCGCAAGCCAAATAGCCTGCTCAATCACCGCATTACTTAATTCTGAACCATCAATACAAGCCAGGATGCACTTTTTATCTATCGTAGTCACAATTAATGTCCTCCCATTATTTTTTCTATCTCTTCCGGTTTATCGTGCACAGCAAACTTATCTAATAATGTTTCACTCGCCTCATTCAAGCCGATAATACTGACATCTGCACCTTCGCGACGCAATTTAATAACGACCTTATCTAATGCTGCAACTGCAGTAATATCCCAAAAATGAGCACGATGAACGTCAATTACCGCTTTATCGACTGCTTCTTTATAATCAAACAGACTGATAAATTTATCTGATGAATTAAAGAAGATTTGTCCAACAACGCTATAGCTACGGGTGTCTGTGGCATCATCATATTTTGATTCAATATACATAAATTGGCTTAGGCGTTGTGCCATAAACAAGGCGCCAATTAATATTCCGGTGAATACACCAAAAGCTAGATTATGTGTCCATACCACCACTACCACCGTGGCAATCATGACTGCAGATGCACTTTTAGGATTGGTTCTAAGTTCTTTTAATGATGACCAGTTAAAGGTACCAATAGAAACCATAATCATCACCGCCACCAACGCGGCCATAGGCACAATCTTCAAAATATCACTTAAAAAGACTACTAAAACCAATAACACCACACCTGCTGTCATCGAAGATAATCGACCTCGACCTCCAGATTTCACATTAATAATGGATTGACCAATCATCGCACAGCCAGCCATACCACCAATTAAACCTGAGCCAATATTGGCAATCCCTTGGCCCTTACATTCACGTTTTTTATCACTTTGAGTATCGGTGAGCTCATCAATGACATTGGCAGTCATCAATGACTCTAACAAGCCTACAACTGCAATAGATAATGAATATGGCAAGACGATTGTTAAGGTTTCGAGATTCAACGGCACATCAGGCCATAAGAAAATTGGCAAGGTATCGGGTAAGTCCCCCATATCATCTATCGTACGGACATCTATTCCTAAAAAATAAACCAGTGCTGTTAGGGCAATAATATTAATCAGCGGTGATGGCAACATTTTGCCAATGACCGGTACATAAGGAAAAAGATAGATGATGCCTAGTCCCGCTGCCGTTAAAGTATAAACATGCCATGTCACATTGAGCAATTCAGGTAACTGCGCCATAAAGATCAGTATCGCCAGAGCGTTTAAAAAACCAGTCATTACGGATTTAGACACAAAACTCATAAACTTATGTAAATTTAAATACCCTGCTACAATCTGCAAAACGCCGGCAAGTATGGTTGCAACCAAAAGATATTGCAGGCCAAAGTCCTTGACTAAGGTGACCATAAGCAAGGCCGTAGCAGCCGTAGCAGCTGAAATCATACCTGCTCGTCCGCCGACAATCGCGATAATGAATGCGATGGCAAATGAGGCATAAAGCCCTACTTTAGGATCTACGCCAGCAATAATAGAAAACGCAATGGCTTCTGGTATAAGGGCAATGGCAACAACAATACCGGCAAGAATATCGCCACGAATATTGCCCAGCCAGTCTTGTTTAGCTGATAACAGCATTGTTTATTTTCCTTATTATTTTGAATGTTTGTAAAGACGCTAAGCAGGTCTCTGCCTGACTAATATTGAGTAGATATATTAGAAGGTCTAATTAAGCACTAAGGCTGTGATATAGCGCATGGCGTAATAGTTGCTTCTATCACACCAAATTGTTGTCAAATTATACAGTAAAACGATATCTTTTTTTCACTGCTATCACTGCACATAGCTAGTACTTGCATGCTATATTGATAACAAGAATAAAAAATAAACATATATGGAGTTCCAGCTTGAATAAGAATAGACCTAAAATGAGAGGGAGTATCAGCCTATTAGCCATTGCAGGCATAGTTACTACTGCTTTAGCAGGGTCGTATTTTTATCTGGATAGTGAGGCAGATTCTCGCGCTACTGCAACAATGATATCGCTAGTAGATGAGGCCCAATCGCAAGGTATGGCGCTGAGTTATTCATCTGTTGATGCCTCACCACTAACCCAAACGGTAGAAATTACTGATTTTTCGATTACAGGCAATGAACAAGAAGCTAATATTCACCTCGGCAATATCGTAATGACAGGTTTCAGCTGGCAAGATTTGAACAATAATCAAAATAAGTTACCCCAAGAGATGAGTATTAACATCAAACATGGTGAACTTCATCTCAAAAGAACCATGCTAGAAACAAGTACCAGCTTACAATCGCTAGTAAGTATCTTTGGTGACACCATCCCTTTTTCGACCAAAGTAACTTATAAACTGGACCCCACTCATAAACTATTAAAGCTGTCATTAACCCAAACTGTTGAAGAAAATTTCTTTTTTGATAGTGAAGCCACATTGGGCCATATGGATTGGCTGACAAAAGTTGAGAGACAACAAACTCAAATCCCAGCCCAAGCCATGTCTGAAGCAATGAATTCAACATTGAATAGCTTATCTATAACCTATAAAAATACTGGGCTAATTGAAAAGATAAGAGCCGATATTAGTAGGCAAACGGGCAAAACAAATGAGCAATTAACTCAAGAGAGCATCGAACAACTGCAACAATTACAAATGACTGCCGCGCAACATTGGGGTCCGGTATTAACACCGCTCATTGATGAAATGATTAAATTCAGTAGCGATCCTAAACAATTAAAATTAGATGTTGCCCCTGTACAACCACTGACTGGCCAATATTTTATGATGGCTTTTATTGGGGGTGAAGCTAATCTTATTAAATTAATAGAAGATGCCCAAATAAGGCTTAAAGCTAATTAAGCTGCCTTGTAATGACAATTAAGTATATTTTTAAAATTAACGTATTCAACTTATTTCGTAGGTAACGATCATGTCACTGTCTAAACAATTATTACTATTAATTAGCCTTATCTTTTTCATCGTCTTTTCGGTTAATTTTGTCTTAAGCATGGGTAATATTAAAAGTTACCTTGAAGTTGAATCTGAGATTCATGTGCAAGATACGGCGACATCTTTAGGTTTATCGATAAGTCCTTATATGTCCAATGAAGACGACCCGATCATTCGCACAATGATGAATGCTATTTTTGATATGGGTTATTACAAGGAGATGAGTTTAGTCGATGTTGATGGCAAGGCTTTAGTCACTCTAACCAGCGCAGAAGAAATTGCAGGGGTACCTTCGTGGCTTGTATCTCTGATGCCGATGAAGGTAACTACAGCAGTCTCAGAGATCAGCTCGGGCTGGAATATTAGCGGCACCTTATCCGTAACCACTAACCCTGGTTATGGCTATTTAAAACTTTATCAACAAGGCAAAACAACGCTTAAATTTTCATTCATTATCTTCTTAATCGCTATTAGTTTATTAGCGTTAACGCTGCGTTTTACCTTGAGACCTTTGCGAGCCATTGAAAAGCAAGCAAATGATATTTCAGCGGGTAATTTTACAGTTATTGAAAATTTACCTTGGACACTTGAAGTAAAAAATGTTGCTCAATCTATGAACATCATGTCGCTTAAAATTGGTTCGATAATAGCCAGGCTAAATAGTAAACTCGCATCTCTGAGTGAGAATTTGAAACGTGACCCACTCACTAAATTATTAAATCAAGCCACCTTTTATGTCAATTTAAAAGAAATACTGTCGATGGGACAGTCTGGTTATGCGGCTATTATCAAGTTTGATGATCTGGCCAGTATCGCCAAAAACCATGGCAATGATGCGGTTAATCAATTATTGATCAAATTTGCACAGATACTAGATCAGGTACAGCAGTCAGAACCACGTTCGAGTACATATAGATTATATGGCTCAGAATTTGCGCTACTTTGCCCGACGCTGAATAAAGACGAGATTATTGAACTAGCTGACTCACTTAAGGTCGCTATTGCCGAGCTAGGTCAGCAATATTATATAGATGATTTAGTACATATCGGCATCATACGATTTGAACGTAGCAGTGATTTTAATAAATTGTCCCCAGCCATGATCGAAGCTTATGAACAAGCAAGAAAGATTGGTCATAACGCCTACTTCATTCAAGAAGAAAGTATGAGTTCGATGAGTGAATTAGACTGGAAAGCAACGATTAATAACGTTATTGATAACAATATGCCTGAGATAATGTTAACGTCAGATGCATATAATTATGACGGAGAAAACCCAGTTAAGGTCATGGAAGAAGCCTTTACCTTAGTTAAAGATTCGACCGGAAATTCATTAGCTATTGGTACCTTCTTTTCAATGGCACAAGAGTTCGGTTTAGAAGAAGAATTAGATAAATGCATTGTCAATAAAATCATCCTATTAATGGAACAAACCCAACAGTCCGTTCCGGTGACAATCAATCTATCAATGACAGCGGTCTCATCATCTTCATTCTGCGCATGGCTACAAGCCAGAATTGAAATCACAATGCTTAGTCCGGGACTTTTAGTGTTTAGTGTCACAGCTTATTCTGCAGCTAAAGACCTCACCGCTTTTGCCAACTTTAGTCTTTTTGTCAAAGCCTTAGGGGCAAAAACCTTACTCAAACGCTACTCCTCTGACATTATCGCGATTAATTTATTAAAAGAACTACATATTGACTATATCCGTTTAGCACGTAATTTAACTCAAGATATTCAAGCTGATAGCAATAAGTCTGATCTATTAGATATCATGCATGAAGTATCAAGTTTATTGGATATTAATGTTATTGCGGAAGGTGTTAGCCAAGAGAATGATTTTGAATTCGTCAAAAAATCTGGCATTTACGGCATAGGTCGATAAGACTGTTGTCATGATTGCCATGAAAAAACGGCTAGGGATTTCCAATAATGTCATTTTAAGCATTATTACTACACTGTGTTTGTTGCTGTCATGCTCACTTGTTGCTAAAGGCGAAATCACCGAAGCTTTGCTTATAAAAATAGAAGCAAAATATAACAAATTTGCTCGTCAACGAGTTGAAGCTTGGCAGACACTTATTCAGTCATCTCAAGATTTATCAGATGATGAAAAATTGACTGTCGTTAATCGTTTTTTCAATACCAACATGATATTTATTAATGATCTAGCTTTATGGGGAAAAGAAGATTATTGGGCAACCCCAATAGAGGCCTTATCAATTGGCGCTGGAGACTGTGAAGATTATTCCATAGCTAAATATTTCACACTTAAGCAACTCGGCGTTGATGAAGACAAGCTACGCATTACCTATGTTAAAGCAATAAAAATCGGCCAAGCTCATATGGTTTTGACCTATTATAAAGACAAACGTTCAACCCCATTGGTATTAGATAATCTTGATACTGAAATCAAGCCCGCTAATTTACGGACTGATTTAGTCCCTGTTTATAGTTTTAACGGTGATGGTTTGTGGCTAGCTAAATCACGTGGTGAAGGCAAACGTATTGGCAGTGCTTCTCGCCTTTCCTTATGGGAAGATCTAGAGCAAAGAATGTTGTCTGATCAGTAATTTTTCTACCAAATATTTAAATAAGACAATTTATCGTAATCATCAGGAATAAACTCCTGATAAAAAGGGACTTTTCGCTTAGAGTTTTACACTGGCACGCTGTATTCTATCCTCCATAAACTAACCACTTTGACGGAGCGATAAAATGAAAAAATCACTGGCTTTAGCATTCTTTGGCACTTTTTTATCAATGAGTATCAACGCAGCAGAATCAAATCTTGAACTGCTTGCAGGCATTGAAGCCGGCATCGACACCGACACTGCGATGACTGTTAATGACTTATCAAAAACACAAGAAATTCTATCTTCAGAAGTAACTGGTACGGTGGAATCATGGTACAACTTGGATTCAACAACACATTATGATGTCAAAATAGGTAAACACTACAGTGCAGAACAACGGCCATGTATTGCTTATACATTAACGACTAAACATAGCTCAAAGACAGAAAGCCAAGATTTGAACGCATGTATGAATTATGATGGCCAATGGATTGCGAGTGATAAAACATCAGTTTCTCTATAACATCCATAATCTAGTCCTTACTAGACAGATATAAACTAAAGGCCATAGTATCAAATCATACTATGGCCTTTTTTATTAAGGTGCTATGGCTGTAAATATTGCCCTGACCGGAGCTGGATGACCTTCAATCGTTTTACTATGGTCATCAGGATCTAGAAAATCTGCTAAAGACTCAAATGTCATCCATTTTGTGGGCCGTTGTTCTTCAATACTTGTGGTATTGATATCCACACAACGTACATCTTTAAAACCACAGCGACGTAGCCATAATTCCATCGTTGGTATGGTCGGGAAAAACCAAACGTTGCGCATTTTGGCATATCGCCCTTCAGGCATTAGTGTCACTCCCTCTTCACCTTTAATTATCAAGGTTTCTAAGACTAATTCCCCCCCTGAACGTAAGCACGCACGTAATTCATATAAATGATCTAGAGGCGAACGGCGATGATATAACACGCCCATGGAAAATACGGTGTCAAAACAGCTGAGTTTTTCTGGCAAATCTTCGATGCCAATCGGTAATACATAGTGATTGCTGTCACCAATATAACGTTGTATTACCTGATATTGCATCACAAAAACTAAGGTCGGGTCGATGCCTAATACTAGCTCTGCACCTTCGCCTAACATTCTCCAGCCGTGATAACCATTACCACCACCGATATCGAGTACTTTTCTACCCGTTAATGGTTGAATGTGTGGTAGTAAACGATCCCATTTCCAATCAGAATGCCATTCGGTATTCAACTCAATACCAAACAAATCATAGGGTCCTTTACGCCATGGATGGAAGGCTTTCAAGTTTTCAACAAAAGCGTCACTGTCTTCATTAACGATGTCCGCAGAAGAACCAATCTGCACCTGATCTTTCAAATTGATCAGTGTGGGAGTGATATGAGGTAAAGCCGCAAATGCCGTTTGCCAGCCGGACATTTTGCCATGACCGTCTTCTGATAACTTAGCTGGTATGGACTGACGTAATTGCATTGACCATTGTTCGAGGCCAATGGCGTCCAATTTTGGGTAAAGCGATTGATAAACACTCATTTGATAGCAACCAGTGAAATGAAATTAAAACATTGAAACCATAATTCACTAAAGTCAAAGCCAGCTAATTTAAGACGTTTCTGGTGACTTACTAAGGTCTCTGGGATTAAAACTTTTTCCAAGGCACTACGTTTTTGACTTATTTCTAGATTACTATAACCATTGGCACGTTTAAAGTCGTGATGAGCTTCGATGTGAAACTCTTGTTTCGCATTGTCATCAAATGCGATCTTTTCTGAAAGAATTAAAATTCCACCTGGCTTTAAGCCTTGATAGATTCGTTTAATGAGCAATAACCGCTCTTCTACAGGGATAAATTGTAAAGTGAAATTAAGTACCACCACTGAAGCATTTTCAATATCAACATTTTTTAAATCAGCACATATCATCGTCACTTGAATAGCTGACGTTTGATCACTGACTAAGAGTTGTTGGCCACGTTCGATCATTGCTATCGAATTATCAACGGCGATAATGTCACAATTTGACTTGGTAATTCGTTGTCGCATAGAGAGTGTTATGGCTCCCAGCGAGCAGCCTAAATCATAACAATGGCTGTCTTCTTGGGCATATCTAGCCGCTAAGATACCAATGGTTGAAATCATTGTGCCGTAACCAGGCACTGAGCGTTGGATCATATCAGGAAAAACATCCACCACTCGCTCATCAAAACGAAAATCAATAATCTCATCTAAAGGTGAAGCGTAAATAGAATCTAGTTTTTTAGCCATTATTGCTCACCTTTTTTCTTAGCAACATTATTTCTTAAATATACAGGCATGGCTTGCTCTGCTGATAATAGCTGACCAGCTTCAGCGGCAAATTCAGCCAATTTAACAATGCTGGTCGCTCGTGGATAATGGTCAACACTAACCCGTGCTAGCTGGTTAATAAAACATTCGCGCAATATTGCATCATATTCTCGCCAGCCGGTACCAACACCTACCCATTCCATTGACGAATAAGGCCCAGAGGCTGGTGAAAAATCCTGTGGCGGGCAAACACGCTCATCATCCATTCGTTTTACCAAACCATTTTCACGTTGATAACTTGCACAATAAATTTCACCCATCCGTGCATCCATCGCCACCGCTAAATGATCAACATCCAATTCGTCTGCAGCACCTTGAGCCACCGCGGCCAGTGATGAAATAGGGATAACAGGAATATCTCTGGCAAATGCTATACCTTGCGCGACGCCTACGCCCACCCGCACACCCGTAAATGACCCTGGACCACGACCAAAGGCTAGCGCATCAACCACGGATATATCCACACCCGCTTGAGAAAGTACATTGTCCATCATGCCCAAAATAAGCTCTGAATGACCACGCTGGGTCATTTCAAAATATTTAAACACCTCACCTTCATATAGTAAGGCGGCGGAACAAGACTCTGTACACGTATCTAAAGCAAGAATATTCATAGGGTAATTAAACTGTCATTTGGCGGTAATAAGTGTTGATTATAATTCAAACAACATCTTAATTAAGGAGTAATTCGATGTCTTACCTAATTGACGCCATAATTGTCATACGTGAAGTATTTATTTTGGGCTTTGTTGTGCTCACCTCACCAATGGGAATTATTGCCGGTGCACTTTTGATTGGCAGTACTGAGTAGTCTCAAAGATTAATCAGATACTAGCAATGGGCTCGGTAAACTAAGCTGAGATCGAGTACCATATCTCGCATATTTAAATTTTGTGGGATTATTAAAAATGAAAGTCTGTGGAGTCGAATTAAAAGGCAATGATGCCGTTATTTGTCTAATGTCGTTAAAAGATGGCTTGTATGCTTTACATGAATGTCGTGTTAAAAAATTAACGATTGTTGATGATAGAGAGAGTGATCAGCTACGGAAATTTCAATTTGATTTTGCTAAACTAATGCAGGATTATCAGGTAAAACATGTTGTAATTCGAGAGCGGATGACTAGAGGCAAGTTTGTTGGCGGCTCAGTGGGATTCAAACTTGAAGCGGCATTGCAATTAGCCGATGACATCGAAGTTTCACTTATTTCACCTTCGAAAATTAAAGACATCGTAAAACGCAGCCATGTTGTGATGAACTTTAGCGATACCGGCTTAAAACAATTTCAAGAGCCTGCGTTTACTACGGCATTCGCTTATCTTGAAAATCTTTAGTTAGGCTGAAGTCCGATTAAGGGATTAACAGTACAAACTTAAAACAGCATCGTCATTCCGGGGATCCTTTTAGCCGGAATCCATGCTGATATAACAACGAACTCGCAGTTTTAGCATCCATTCCTGCTGAAATACCGCAAAGTTGACGGCGTTTATCTTATCCCAAATGGAGTTTAATTAGACCTTATCCGTAAAAAAAGCGGCTACATCTTCAATTTTTTGAGTGATAGGCATCGCAGGCAGGCTACGTAAAAATAACTTGCCATAAGGTTTAGTCAAGAACCGTGGGTCACACAATACCAAGACACCAAAATCTTTGGGATCACGAATTAATCTGCCAATCCCCTGTTTAAGCTGGATAACTGCCGCAGGAATTTGGATAGAGGAAAAGGGATTACCACCGCGCGCTCGCAAGGCATCAATACGTGCTTGCAATATTGGATCGCCTGGCGAGGCAAAAGGTATTTTATCGATAATAACGCAGGATAAAGCTTCTCCGCGAACATCAACCCCTTCCCAAAAGCTATTGGTGCCCAATAATACGGCATTACCATGACTGCGAAATTCATCTAGCAAGGTTGATTTGGCAGCACTGCCCTGCACCATCAATGGATAATCAATATCTTTTAAGGCCTCTGCGACAATATTCATCGCACGGTAGCTGGTAAAAAGAATAAAGGTTCGCCCTTGGCTATGGGTAATCAACTGTTTAGCTAAGTCAATAATATGGGTTGTGTAATCCTCATGGCTCGGCTCAACAGGTATATGAGGCATATACAATAAACTTTGTCGGGCATAATCAAACGGACTGGGCCATATCTTTGTTTCCGCATCATCAATGCCTAATTGATGACTGAAATTATTAAATTTACCAGCAACTGTCAACGTCGCGGAGGTAAATACCCATGCGGTAGGTTTATCATCAATCCATTTTTGAAAGTATTGACTGACATCATGTGGGGTTGCATGTAGCACAATGCCCGTCGAACGAATGTCTGCCCATAAAATCATATTATCGTCTTGATGCTCTTGTTCAAAGAACTCCAGCGTAGCCATTAGCTCGCTACAGCGGTTATAGCATTGCTCTAGGCCCTTACCTCGCTCTGCTGCCATTTCAAGTTGCTCAGTAAGATCATTGAGGCTTTCTACTAAATTAGCTAGTTTATTTTTTACGCCTAATTTTTCTAATAACGTTAACCACGGCGTGCGATTATCTGTTTCACCGATACTTATTCTAAAACCATGCAATGAGGCTTCGAGCTTGTCAGCATAATCGCGGATACCCGCCATATCCTTTGCATCATGTTCCATTTCTCTGATGCTATCTCGACATAATTCTTGGATCTGATGACTACTAATACGGTCGCCAAGAAACTGTGTCGCTATCTCGGGTAGTTGATGTGCTTCATCAATAATATAGGCATCTGCACTCGGTAAGATCTCACCTTGTCCTGATGCTTTCAAAGCCATGTCAGACATTAATAAATGGTGATTAATAACCACAATATCGGCTTCTTGTGCCTTGCGACGAGCTTCAGCAATAAAACAATCGCTGTAACTGGGGCATTCTTGTCCCAAGCAATTATCAATCGTTGAAGTTACTTTTAGCCACAAGGGTGAATTATCTTCCAACAAATCACTTTCACTTAAATCGCCACTCTTCGTTTTGCCTGCCCAAACAGTTAAGTCATGTAAGGTTTCATAATGATGCTTTTGTAATGGGTCACTCTGTGCCATTTCTAGGCGATAATGACATAGATAATTACTTCGACCCTTTAGCAAGGCGGCACGAAAAGGCACGGCAAGGGCTTTTCTAAGTGTCGGTAAATCGCGACTGAACAATTGGTCTTGTAGGTTTTTAGTACCCGTGGAAATAAATACTTTTTGTCCTGATAAAATCGCAGGTGCTAGGTAGGCATAAGTTTTACCTGTTCCCGTTCCAGCTTCGGCAATCAATATCGTGCTGTCAGTTAATGTTAACTGGATTTTCTCAGCCATTTCCAGTTGCTGTTGACGAGGAGCATAGCCTTCGATGTGTTGTGATAATAGACCACCTTCGCCAAAAACATGTTGCATTTTCCCAGCCATTTATAGCCCCAACCGTATATTTACTGCCCATACTAAGAGACAACCACAGATAAAAAACCCCAGTAAATATTGCATGGTTCGCCACTTATAATGTTTGATCAATTTGTCTTCTGACACGGTTGATAATATAAATACCTGATCGGCATGATCACTTTGTTTTAACACATTCAATTGCTCTTGATTTGCATTTTCGCCATGTTCGCGTTTTACGTGTTGCTCGGCGGCTAACTGAACCCGCTCCCATTCTTCTATACTTAATTCGTCGTCACGATTGAGATCAAACGTATCTAATAACTGCTTAGGATCTCGTTTCCAATGGCGCAATAAATGACTGATTTGTTCTTTTATTTTTTGCCGTTCAATATTGGCAATCGTTTTAAATAAACCTATGGCATACAGTGGTTCGTTTTCTGTAATAAGTTCTTCGGTATAACGTCTAGGCGCCACGCTACTCTGTTTGTACCATGTACGTTTATTACTGACGATAACATCGGCATCATCGGGATCGATAACACAACGTCCCGTATCATCCTCTAACAAAAAGAGCTCACCACTGGTTTCTTGTGTAATGACTCGCCAATAACTAACTGATTTGCCATTAGCTTGCTTATGTTCCGATTTTTCTTCTATCTTATATCGATACCAAACACATGATTTTCCCGATAAGGGCGACACAATCACCGGGCCATCCATTAGCCGTGTTTGACCATTTAGCTCAACATAACCTTGCACTGCGGATCTGATTTTTGCAGTGGGCGTATTTTCAATCAATCGTGCTTGGTAAAGCCCACGCGACATTCTGTAAAAGGCTATCAAGGAAAAAATCCCCACAATAGTCCACCCCACCCAAAACTCCGTAGGATCTAACTGGATGATATTGCGCTCAGCTGAGGCAATAAAGTCTTTTAGCATTATTTAGTTAAACAATTGACCAAGATTAACGTCAGTTTTTTCTTCGTCAATAAATTCTAGGAGGCTGTGTGCTTGGAATTTGAACATCCGTGCGATAAATAGATCAGGCACTTGTTCAATTCGTACATTATTAACATTGACACTTTCGTTATAAAATTCACGACGATCGGCAATGGCATTTTCTAAACCGGTGATTCGAGCTTGTAAATGCTGGAATGTTTGATCGGCTTTTAACTCAGGATAAGCCTCTGCAACAGCGAATAAACTACCCAGCCCCATACGTAGAGCACCTTCGGCTTGTCCTAAGGCTGGGATGTTACCTTGTTGTTGTGCCGATGCTACTGAACTACGAGCTTTCATAACGTTTTCAAGGGTTTCTTGCTCATACTTCATGTATTGTTTACATGTTTCAACTAGCTTTGGTAATTCATCATGACGCTGTTTAAGCAGTACATCAATATTCGCCCATGCCTTACTGACGTTGTGTTTTAAAGTAACAAGACCGTTATAAATGGCAATTAGATAAATAACTACAACCGCTATTACACCCCAAAAAATAAAACCAGCAACACTCATAACAATCCCCCCAGATAAGTTAGTTGTTGTGATTATCCCATATTTCTGGAGATAGCCCTTCTTCGCTTGTCCAAACCAATCGACCTATTATCTTGAACTGGGCCACCGACATTGCACCGCGTTTTTTATTAGCGCTCTCTATTTTGGTATTGAGGGCCGCTTCGATGTCTTCACTAGTTGCTTCATGCATTTCAACGGGTAAATAATCATCATTAAATATCACCATTACAACTCTATCCCAGCGACCATCTGATTTGATTTGGCCAATACGTGGGCTTGAGCGGCTATCTTCGAATATAACTCGCCCCTTAATCAGCATCCGTAAACCTTTACGCTCACCAAGGCCAATAGCATCGTAACCTAAAGTCGTATCGTCAATAAGTTGCAAATCTAATGCTTTGGCTACATCAAAGCGTGAAATTTCGCCCGTTACAGGCAAAGTACTTCCCGTCGTTTTACGGTACTTAGCCGCTAACTGACGCGTTTCATGCATTAATTTGTCAATGGAATAGAGATCCATATTGGCTTCTGCTGAATTATTCATTACAAGTATAGTCAATTTCTCAAAAAAAACGATCTAACCGTTGTCTCGGATAGACCGTTGATTTCTTGATTAAAGAAGCTAATTATTTCTTTTTAGCGTCCAATCCCTTTTGATAATATTTATGAACTAACTTGTCTTGGTTTTCTAATAAGAAATCAATGCTAGGTTCATTATTCATCGCTTTTTCAATAGCGCGACGTGTTGCTTCGCGGTGAATATTGAATAAAGCTTCATGATCTAAGTCTTCAACTGTCTCAACGCCTGGCGTCAACCATACAGAAACGATAATACCTAAATCATTCGCTTTTTCTTTAGGAATCGTGCCATTACGAACAGCATCCAATACGCCATTTGCAATAGCGCCTTGGACAGTACCCATTAAGATTGCTGTATAAGCCGTTTTCTTTACAGTTACTTTACTAACCATTAATGTCGCAGGTTTCACCATCATGTCCGTGTTCATTAACGCAAATACGCGTGAATGACCTTGCACTTGGTCGCCTAATAAATTAGCGAATGCAGTACCAAATGGGCCGTCAAACTCACCAATGATAACTTCTGGCTCTGCGGCTGTGAATGGTGGTCCACCGGCAACTAAACATTCGCCAGTACGCATAATAATTCTTTCGCTCATGAGATTTTCCCCGTTGTGATTGATATTAAGATTCTCCGATTATCCTTGTCTGATGACTATGTAGCAACCTCAAGCCTCTTTATCGGTCACTCAAACAACGTTAAACTCTACCTAATATTTTTGATAGAGTCAGATAATGTCCGAACTTAAAACCCCTTATGAGCGAATCGGTGGCGAAGAAGCAGTTCGCAAGCTTTGCCAAACTTTTTATACGATCATGTGTGATACAACACAAACTCAACTGATCCGCGCAATGCACCCTAACAATATTCAGATAAGTGAAGAAAAATTATATCTATTTCTTACTGGCTGGTTAGGGGGACCTCCACTTTATACCGATATTTATGGTCATCCTCGATTAAGGGCCAGACACTTGCCTTTCTCAATTGGTATTGAAGAACGCGACCAATGGTTATATTGCATGGCTCAAGCACTAAAAACCATGGCTATAGATGATTTATTTGCACAGCAATTAATGAGTTCTTTTGTCCAAACAGCTGACTTTATGAGAAACCAGTCCGATCAACAATAAATGAAATAACGGAGACTACAATGGGTATTGGGATAAATATTGGTGCATTAATTATTGGTGATGAATTACTGTCTGGGAAACGACAAGATCGGCACTTCAATCATCTGCAATCCGTTTTGGCCAAGCGAGGCCTAGAACTGAGTTGGACCATCATTGTCGGTGATGATCCGTTACAATTGCGACGTTTTCTAGGTTTCAGCTTAGCGAGTGATGACTTAGTATTTAGCTTTGGTGGAATTGGTGCCACACCAGATGATCGTACACGGCAGTCTGTTGCTGACGTAGCCAAGGTAAAATTAATTCGTCACCCTGAAGCCGTATCGGAGATTCAGCAACAGTATGGTGAAACGGCCTATCCTAATCGAATTTTGATGGCTGAAATACCAGAGGGCAGTCGGATTATTCCAAACTCTATTAATCGGGTACCAGGATTTTCATTTCAAGATCACCATTTCATGCCTGGTTTTCCTGAAATGTCATGGCCAATGTTAGAGTGGATATTGGATACTCACTACCCAAATTTAAAAAATACTGCGCCTGATGATGAACAAACTATTTATGTACTCAATGGCCGTGAGTCAGATATTCTTGAAGTGATGCATGATGTGCTTCGACTCTATCCTGACATACGTTTGTCTAGCTTGCCGCATCTTAGCGACAAACCTCATATTGAACTTAGTCTACGTGGTAATACTGCACAAATAACCCATGCTATGACCATACTAAAAACAGCCATCGATCAAGCAGGTATTAGCTGGTCAAATCAACTCATAGATAACCAGTGAAACCATAACGGTAAGGTCACTAAACTACAAATAGTGGTTAAGGTGACGGCAGCGGCATACAGCTCACTATCCAGTCCATAACGTTCACAAATAACAATTCCAAAAACCATGGTTGGCATAGCAGAAATTAAAGCCACAGGGATAATCAAGTCAGTATTTAATCCAATGACATGGCTTAGACCAAATATACAAAATGGCGTTAAAACTAAAGAGATCAGTACAACAGGAAACAATAACCCCATAAAGCGCAGTCGCAAACTATGCCAGCGAATACTCATACCTAATACTATTAGCATTAAAGGCACCACACCGCCCGCCAACATAGAAAGTCCTGAATCTAAAATTTCGGGCTGTTGAACACCGGCAAAGTTCAAGGAAATACCAAGTGTCACAGCCCATAGGGGAGGTATTTTCAAAAGAGTACGAAGAGGATGAACCTCAGAGTTATTAACACCGTAGTGCTGTGCTAGCAACATGCCAAAAGATAACAATATTGGAGTACATGCAAACAAATCATATTGCAGTACTGTTACACGACTCTCTGGGCCCAATACTTGATTTAATACAGGCAAACCAAGGTAGGTAGCGTTAGGAAATGCCGCGGCTAATATTAATGCGCCGGTTTGTTGCTTACTGGCTCTGAGCCACCTCATTACCAACCACATTGTTCCCAAACCAATTAGGATACCGCAGGCTGCCAGAAAAGAAATATGTAATGATGAACTATCTAAAGGTGCTGTCCAGATGATATCTAATACCAGCGCAGGCAATAATATAAAAAACACCAAGTCAGTAAGTGCGCGTCGGTGTGCTAAAGCCGAAATGTGCGCGGGAGCGAACATTTTCCAAAACGTGCCGCAGGCAATGAGTAATGACATTTGAGCCAACACAGGGAGCATAAATACATATCCGTAGATGATAGAATCTCATATCCTATCAATGCTAGTGGTCTTGGTAAATTAATTCGCTCGCCGCGACCATGATTTTAGGATTTCATACATAACTTCGGAGCATTTAATAAATAATAATAAGGATCAGTTCCACTGCAAAAAATCCTGAAAAATTATTTCCCATTCAGTTTCAGTTCAGTTTGTTTTTGCTAACCTGCACCTAACAGCTAACAAAACAGGAGAGCTGCAATGAAAAAATTATTAATCACCGCAGGTTTTACGACTCTTTTGAGCTTATCATCAGCTAGCTTGCTAGCCGGCGATAAACATCATCAAAAAGATTACAATGACAATTACCGCTCTGGAAGGTCTCATCAAGAAACAGCGCATGTGACTCATGTTGAACCTCTGTACACCACGATTAGAGTTTCGGTTCCACAACGTGAATGTTATGAGCGCCCTCAGAATCGCGCTGAATATCGACAACTTGAATCCTACACCAGCACCATCGCAGGTGGTCTTATTGGTGGTGTTTTAGGCAATCAATTTGGTAAAGGTTCGGGTAATACGGCAATGACTATAGCCGGCACATTACTTGGCGGTTCGATAGGACGTGATGCTGGCGGCTATTCATCACCCGTAAATTCAGATTATGATCGCGGCGGCGAAGAATGCCATATTACTGAGCGTGTCCATGAAGAACAACGGATTGATGGTTATCTGGTAACGTATCATTATCAGGGTCAAACATATTCTACCGAGATGGACCATTATCCAGGTAAACGTATCCCAGTTAATGTTTCTGTTGAACCTGCTCGTCGTTATTACTAATCACAACAAGCCCTTTGGTAAAGTCAATGTGCAACAGATTGGCTTTGAAACTAATTCATAAGACAATTTTTAAGGGGATATAAAATGAAACTAAATAAACAATTAATCATGCTTGCCAGCACTACTAGCTTATTATTCGGTGTAGTATCACTACCCTCTTATGCAGAAGACGCACCGTACACCGTCACTAATGGTAATGAGCTAGATGCTAATAGTTACAATGGTTTTAAATTATTTCGTAACTGGTGTGCACGCTGCCACGGTACTTATGGTCAGGGCATGGTCGGACCTAACTTGGCTGATAGCTTAAAAATCATCTCTAAAGAACAATTTTTTGATACGGTTCAAAATGGTAAAACAGGCACTATTGGCAGTATGCCCGCATGGAAAGCAAATGTTGAAGTGATGGAAAATCACGATAAAATCTATGCCTACCTAAAAGCGCGTTCAGATGGTGCAATTGGCGTTGAAAAACCTAAAAAAGCCAAATAAGTTTTAACTGCGAGTCATCCCCCTACTAGAAAATCAGTACGGGGGACTTGCACCCTTAGTTAATACCATTTTAAATACACTTAAATATTAAAGGTTTACTCATGTTCTTATTGCGGTATTTATTCATTTTCATGCTCCTATCATTGTCAGCGCCATTGTTCGCTAAGTATTTGGCAGATGATATCGAACCCGGCGATGGTGTGAATGAAATTCAATTACCCCTTACTAAAGAATCTGCCGCAGAACTAATAAGAATGGAATCTAAAGGAAAAATATTATCAGTCGAAGAAAAACCATACAGAGGTAAATTTATCTTTAAAATTAAAGTACTTCATGATGATGGCAAAATAAAAATTTACCGCCTCGATCCCCAAACCGCTCACAAGCCAAACTGATTATATAATGCGTATTTTAATCATTGAAGATGAAATTCATTTACGTCAACAAATAAGTCAACAATTACACAAACAAAACTTAACCGTAGATGCCGCTGCTGATGGTGAAGAAGGCTTATATTTTGGCTTAGAATATGCCTACGATGTCGCTATTATTGACATAGGTTTACCTAAACTGTCGGGTATTGAGGTAATACAAAAACTCCGTGGTGCTGGCAAAGAATTCCCCATTCTTATTCTAACGGCAAGAGGTCGTTGGCAAGATAAAGTGGCAGGATTAGAAGCTGGTGCAGATGATTATCTAGTAAAACCATTTCATTTTGAAGAATTATCAGCACGTATTAACGCTTTATCAAGGCGTGCATCAGGTTGGGCAAATGCAATTTTACGCTGCGGCGCTATTACACTTAATCCTTCGAGCCAAGAAGTCATCCGTGATGATATTGTAATTGACCTTACTGCATACGAATATCGACTACTACACTATATGATGCTTCATGCTGGTGAAGTTATATCAAAAACAGAGTTAGTCGATCATATTTACGAACAAGATCATGATCGTGATAGCAATGTTATTGAAGTCTTTATCAAGCGCTTACGCAACAAATTAGATCCTGACAAATCCCTTAATGCAATAGAAACCCTGCGTGGCCGTGGTTATCGCCTGACTTTACCACGTGCACATTAAAAATCTATCACTCAGCAACCGCTTACTTATTGCCGTCAGTATTGTATTGACCGCTTTTTTAGGTCTCTCAGCGTTTAGTTTAAATAACGCCTTCCAAGCAAGTGCTGATAGCGCTCAACACAAACGTTTAAAGAATTATGTTTATACACTCTTAGCCTCAGCTGAATTTGGTGAACATGGCTGGGTAACAATGCCCGATGATCTTGCTGAGCCTGATCTTTCTATCCCGAACTCAGGTTTATATGCACAAATAACGACAGGACAAGAAGTTGTCTGGCAATCGAAATCATCGCTAGGATTATTTATTGCTCTACCAAAACATCCTGGACCGTCAAATGAACACCTGTCCGTTATCAAGCTAAATAATCAGGTCACATTATTAAATTTAGCTTATGGTTTCGTTTGGGAGAGCGAAAAAGGGAAACACTTTAACTACACAATCAATGTATCTGAAGATATTAACGCGATAAATCTACAAAAAGCTAAATTTCAACGTAACTTGTGGTATTGGCTCGGTGGCACAGGATTAATGCTATTAATAGCCCAAGCCTTCATATTGAGATGGGGCTTACGACCATTACATGACGTTGCTGATGATCTTCATGCTATTGAACAAGGTGATCGTAAAAGGTTATTAAAAAATTACCCAAAGGAGTTAAATCAGCTCACGCAAAATATAAATAACCTGCTCGACCATGAAGAGTCACGCCGCAAACGTTATAAAAACTCACTTGCTGATCTAGCACACAGTCTAAAGACTCCGCTGGCAGTATTTCGTGGTGAATTGGAAAGTAGTGCTGACATTTCTGAAATCAAACAAATAGGCCATGAACAAATCGATCGTATTAGCACCCTAGTCGACTACCAACTCCAAAGGGCTTCTACTGAAGGTTACAACAGCTTACAGGCTCCGGTATCATTGGGAGATATTATCAATAAAATACTGATCTCTCTGGATAAAGTGTATCAATCAAAATCAATTCGTCGTCAGTTTGAAATTGAACGCGACGTGTTTATCCACGCTGATGAAGGTGATATGTATGAGCTACTGGGCAATCTGTTGGAAAATGCCTATAAATATGGAAATAAACGCGTCAACGTCTTAGTTCTTTCACGATTAGATAGTGTAGATATTCATATAGAAGATGATGGTAATGGCATTCCAAAATATGCCCATAAAGACATCATCAAACGTGGCACACGTATCGACACTCAAATCGAAGGCCAAGGGCTTGGTTTAGCAATAGCAAGTGATATTATAACGGCTTATCAAGGTGAAATAAGGTTACAGCAGAGTCACCTTGGTGGCGCTAATTTTATTATTAGCTTGCCTAAACAATGATACTGAAAATTAATCCAATTCTTCTTGGCATTGTTGTAAATATTTAAACAATAATCGCGCTGATTTCGGTGGTTTATTTTGAGTTGTTTCTTTGTTGGCATTTCTAACTAACTGTCGCACATGTTGGATATCGAAACTGTCAAATTGATTACGTAAAACAGTCATTACCTCATTATCGCCAGCCAATAATTGTTCCCGCCACTCTTCAATTTGATGAAATTGCTTTGTTTCACCATTATGTGCTTGACGAATTTTATCTAAATTTTGTTTGATTTCTTGATGTTCTTCATCGACCATTAAGCCGCCGATGAAGCCAACTTGACGCTTTAAAGCACCTAGTTTCATGCCATGTGCTTTTATCACTTGCTCATAAAGACGTTCGGTCAAATTCAGCTTGTCGAGATCCTTAATAGGCAATTCTACTAATTCCTTACCTAAATCTTTAAGCTCTTGTAACTCACGTTTAATATCAGACTTACTAACATAGTACTCCTCATCGTTATACGCGGCTTTTTCACCAAACCTAATCATATTTGTACCTTAAATTATAAATTTCTAATGCCACCATTTTACTCGAATAATTCACCATGATGAAATTAATGTTATTGATAGTGTTTTGCAAAAGCCAACGTTGATTGCAACATATCGGCTTGTTGGTCGTTATCCAGTTAATATCATTCACATAATCAATGGTTCAAATCGTGCTTCAGAGACACTATAGATCTATTATTTAAGTTTTCTAAAACGTAAGGTCATCCGGTCGCTTTCGCCGACGGATAGATAATGCTCCCGATCCTGTTCACCTAATCTGAGTGTCGGCGGTAACGTCCAGACACCTTTTGCATAATCTTTAGCATCACGTGGATTAGCATTAATCTCAGATGTTTCATCTAATACGAAACCTGCTTGCTTAGCGAGATCGATCACTAAATTTTGATCCAGATAACCTGATGTCTTCATCGTTGCTAGATCGGTATCAATGGCTGCTCGATGATCGGTTACACCTAAAATTCCACCAGGTTTTAAAACGCGATAAAACGCATTAAACATCTCAGTTGCATAATCACCTTTTAACCAATTATGTACATTTCTAAAGGTTAAAACAGCATCAACACTGTTTTCTGGCCCTATAGTCCAATAAGATGGTGGACCTAATTCAACAATATTTACTTGGTCATAAATACCAGGGGATGTTGTTAACCACGCCTTATAGTCTGCTTGCATATCTTGTCGCCACTGAGGTCCTGCATGTTGAGGAAAACCGGCGGCAATAAACTGTCCACCTCCATTTTTTAGGTATGGAGCCAGAATTTCTGTGTACCAGCCTTTTCCCGGCCAAATCTCTATCACTGTCATCTCAGGTTTAATCTGAAAAAAGGTCAACGTTTGTAATGGGTGGCGATAAATGTCCCTCTGTTTATTACTTTCTGAGCGATGTTGACTATTGATAATATCTAGCAACTGAGATGATTCATTTGCCTGGACTAAAGCTGGTGTAGAAAAAATAATTACCAGGAACAAGCATAAAACGGCTTTCTTTCGATCAAATAAATTCATCATTTTTCACCTTGAATCAATAATTAACATAATTACATAGACCATATGTCACACCGATCGTTACCAACTGATTTGTTTTTCTTGTAACGCTAAATGAGTACGTTGGAAGTTGATTTACCGTTGACTAGTTTCAACTCGAGACCAGACAGTAATATTGATCTCTTAAAATTCGTGTTTAGTCTTTGGAAATATTATTCCTTAAATTTTTTGGCCAGCGCTCTATTTTTCCGTACTCGCATTATTGTGGTTGTCATAAGTGCTAGTACGCCAATCAATACAAATGAAAAAATCACCTCACTGGTAAATAATTGTTCCATAGAATCTACTGTCGATAATGATTGTCCCAGATTGACTAAAACAAAACTCACCGGCCACATACCGAAATACGTGCCAATGGCATATTGCTGGGTTTTGATCGGACTAAAGGCAAAGACCATATTAACAAACCAGAAAGGAAATATGGGCACTGCACGCATAAAGATCAAATAACCAAAGACATCGCCATGAAGCTTTTCCATGACATTTTTGGTTGAATTCATTTTTGCTAATTGCGTTCTAGCCCAATCAGCAATTAAATAGCGTGCTAACCAAAATACCAACACTGCACCCATTGTTGATGCAATCGTTGCTAATAATACCCCATACCAACGACCAAAAATAAAACCGATCGCCAACGACATAATGGCTGCCGCAGGCAAATTTAATACTGTTGCAAGTATATATATTACGCCCGTTATAAAAAAGGCTTTCCAGAAATGGCCATCTGCATAGGTTAATAAATCATCTTTATGCTGTTTCAGGCTGTCGAAATTTAAATAATCTTGACCACCATTGATTAAAAACAATGCTAGTAAACTTAATAACCCCGTAATAATCAGTATTTTTTTAACCATTAATATCATCCTCGCAAATCAGCCTGTGATTGAATCATACAATTATGATTTGGCATAATCGACTGCTGGTTGATTTTTTGAACGGTGTTCGTCTTACTTAGCCCAAGTATTCACTCGAATATTCCAAATAAACCAACAGACTAACCAACATATAAAAGCCGAGCTAAGATCATGACTTAGATAATGTGCACCGCGTATTTGTTGGTCAAAGCCAAAGATAAGCCCCATAGATACGATAAAAGCTAAGATGAATGTTGCTTGTTTTGGCCAGTAATGCCGGCTAAAGAAATATACCCCAAAAAACATATAAGCTGAGCTAGCATGACCTGATGGGAAGCAATGCCCTGCGTCAGTTATTGGCGCCCATAAACTGTTAAACCATGATTGGTATTGGCGGTGACCGCCAAAATCAATCACTGACCACGGACAATCCACCGTCGTCAATCGTTTAAATAAGGACACGGTTATTGTAGCCAGCGGTAAGCTGAGCGATAAATAGGCTAATCCCCCTTTATATTTGGCTAATAATCGTGATTTAAAAGAAAACGAATACATCAACAATACAATTATATATAGCCCTACAGCAAGATCATGACCACCATCATGTACTACTTTTTGAGTTAGCCAAGAATATCTTAGTGCCCATTGCTGGCCTTCAAGTTGATACCAGTAATTCGCTAGATGCCAATCAATATCCCACCATAAAATTGGAATAATAAATGCTATATATAGGCCTAGGGGAAGCCAAAACAATTTTTGTTTTAGCATTAATTATGCTTTATTACTGTTTATGTTACTTTTACAGCTATCAAAAATATCAAGCTCGGCCTGATAGTTCTCCGTCGATAAAATATTTAGCATGCCCAATACTGAATGAAATAGATTGTCGTGGGAAAGTGTACTGTCCGTTTTTGCAACTACACAACTACGATTTATTTGATAGTCTGCTACAAAGGTATCAGATAGCCACATAACCATAGGTACATGTGTTTGTTCATCAGGTGCCATAAAATATGGCGCGCCATGAAGATACATGTTTTTTTCGCCTAGAGACTCACCATGGTCAGAGACATATATCATGGCCGTATTTGTTTGATCTGACTGCGCTTTCAAAAAGCCAATTACTTTATCTAAAAAATAATCGGTATAAAGAATAGTATTGTCATAGGCATTTGTTATTTCTTGTTCCGAGCAGTCTTGTAATTCAGTGGTTTGACAAACCGGCGTGAATTTCTCGAATGCTTCTGGAACACGTTGATAATATGCCGGCCCATGACTGCCTTTTTGATGCAAGATGATAAATAAATCATGGTCACTAATAGATACAAAATGCTGAAGATTGTTCAACAGCACCTCATCGAAACATTCCTTATCATTACAAAATTCAGGAATATTAAGATGCACTACATTTTCTTGTTTAACACGGTCGCACACGCCCTTACAGCCACTATTATTATCACGCCACAACACATCTGTGCCAGTTGCAGAGATAACATCTAGTAAACTTTCATAACCGTGGCCTTTATCATTATCGTAGTTATCTCGAGAGAACTTCGAAAACATACAGGGTAACGATGTCGCTGTTGCCGTGCCACATGACGAAACGTGTGTGAAATTAATCAGATCAGCATGAGTCTCTAATAGTGGTGTTGTCTGTCTGTCGTAACCATCAAGATGAAATTCCTGTGCCCGTGCGGTCTCACCTGCTACAAATATAGTAATGGTGCGATTCTTTTTATTACTTGCTATTACGCCACGGCTAACGTGTTGCGTAATAGGCACAATTTCTGTTTTAGCTTGTTCAAACTGATTTCTAATGGTTTTATCTATGGCATGAATATAATTGGTCGGGTTAATTAACGAGCGAAACTCGCGATGATTTCTAAAAGTAGAGGCATAGTCTTGATAAAAGAAAGCCGCGATCAAGCCAATTGCCAATATACTCATTAAAATTGAAAATACATTGATCGTGGCCTGCCTTAAAAACATACTATGTTGAACATCAATCTTATAAATAATCCATGCTGGCAGTAAGCCCCACAACAGAATATGAACTACAAAAGAAAAACTGACTAACTCAAATGCTTCAGACGAATCCGTTTCAACTACATTTTGTAGCATGCTGGCATCGATCATCACACCATATGAATCCATAAAAAAACTAGTCAGCGCTGAACATATAACAATAGTTATTAATATTGGCTTGAGTAGTTTTTTTATGGCTAGCAGACTAAAAATGATGTTAAATAAGGCTGTTAGAAAAACAGCGCATGAGGCTAGAAATAATGAATTATGTAATGAAAATTCACTGTGTGTCTCTAACAACCCTTGCCACAAACTTTGATTATAGCCCGCCACTAAAAAGATCGAGAACAGTAAAACAAGGTATTCCGAGCGAAGTGTTTTGGTCATTGATATCCATTTCCTGTGATTTTTTGATTAAATTACAGTCAGGATGACATTACTACCTTAACAAAAACTTAAGATTTGATTAAAATTCAAATTCTGTCAAAAGTCGCCAAGTATTATCAGGCGTCGATGAATCTAAACCTATAATACTACCCACTTCCCAGTGCAGTTTTTTACTTGTGCTAAATTTAACATCGCCCATAATTACAGGGCCTATACCTCGTGTATTTTGACCACTATAGAACTCTAAAGCGGGCTCAAAATAGCGTGAGTAACGATAGCGAGCTTGTAATGCTAAAGTCGATTCTAGCTCAGCGTTTATGGTGTCACCCCACTCATAAATGGCTCGTAAATTAGCAGTACTAGTCCAAGTACCCCACTCTTTTTCCATTAACAGCCCAGTTGCCAACTCCCAGTTATTATCATATCGGTCTTTTTCTAACTCAAGGATAACTCCCCAGTCAACCGCATATTCGCCTTGCTCGGTTAACTGCCATTTAGCTTCCAACTCATAGGCATCAATGCTACTTTCATTATTGCTTACTATTAAGTAACCTTCTATAAAGAGCCGATCAGATACTGACTTGCCGATACCGAGACGGTGTTTTTGCTCACCATCTGAAGAAATCATTCGCCATTCAAACTCTCTTTCAAGGACTTGTACATAGGGATGATAAACTTTATCAATGGCTAGCCCATCAGCATGGGTAACTGACGTTAAACAGATTCCAAACCCAATAAAAAGCGAATTTAGTTGCTTTTGAGGTTTCACTTATTAAGCCTTTGGTTGTGGTTCCAAGAATATCCCGAAAATAAAATGATGATAAATAATGCAGATAAATAGGCCATTACTTGCACCGCTGTCGGTGTTGCTTCATAGCCAATTACTGCATAGAGTAATTGACCGGAAATCGAATGCTCGCTAATCCACGTTGAGGTATCCCAAATCGGGTATTGACTGATAACCCAATCGGCCTGAGTGAGCTGTTGTACCGTCTGAGAAATCATACTTCCCGCAAGTAATACAGTAAGTACATATCCAGCTCGAATACTGATATTAATCGGCATATTGAGCAATATATAGTAAATACATACGCCAATACTAATCCCTATCCCAGCACCGATGGCACTGCCTAATAACACCGACTGAAATAATTCTGGAACGGTGACAAAGCCATGAATATAAATAATAATTTCAGAACCTTCACGAACCGTAGCAAAAATGACGCCGATCATCATCATTGCCGTTAGTAAGCTCTTATTCAACGGCGAGTCTGGGCGCATAGCTATGATTAAAAAAGTCAGCAACACTAAATAAATTATTATTTGAATACCCGCATTAATAACCTCTTGCCCTACGCCATCAAACCACTGTGACACTACACCGATATTAACTGCGTATATAGCGGCACTGATAACTCCTAAGAATAAACCCGTCAACAACCAAACACGAGAGTTGTTAAAAATCTGACTAAAAGCTAGGAACAGACTAATAATAAGTGAAGCCTCAATCACTTCACGTAAAATAATAATGACTGCATTTAAAAGCACGATAACACCTATTTAACGATTATTTTACCTTGGGCAGTTTTAGGAAAAAACTCCCCAAAGAAAGGATATTCACCCTGTTGTAATGGCCCGATGAAAAGCACGCCTTGGCTATTAGCGGGAATCACTTTTTCGCGATTAAGTTCATAGCTTTCGATTTCTTCGGCCGTTTTATCTTTATTGATAAATATTAATTTAACTTTAGTATCAGCAGCTATTTCTATTTCGGCAGGGTAAAATAAATGATCACGAATTTCAATTTCAATTACTGGCCGAGCAAATATCGATAGACTGCTCAGACAAAGGAGCGTGAGTAAAAAATAACGCAGTGTCATATTAATCATATTATCTACTTTATTTATTTGGGAAATCGATCATAACTTTGAGCCCACCTAGTTGTGTTGAAGGGTGTAATATTATTTTTGCCTTATGTAGGTCTACGATATGTTTAACTATCGCCAAGCCTAATCCACAGCCAAGTATACCTGAGTTATGTCTATCACTATCTACCCGATAGAATCGTTCAAATACCCGCTCATATTGTTCTTGAGGAATGCCTGGACCCGAATCTTCAACAATCAACCTAACACCAGTCGTAATATGTTTTGATGTAACCTGTATCTCACCCTGTTGAGGCGTATATTTACTCGCATTGCTGATGAGATTTTGCACTAAGGTTTCAAGTGCAAATTGATTACCTTTAATTAAACAGACTTCACCGCCAGAAAGGCTGATTTTCTGTTGCTTTATCGCAATTTGCTCATAATCTTTAGCTATAATACTTTGCACAATGGCACTAAGATCAATCTCAGACTGTTTTATCAAAGCTTGCTCAGGTGAATAACGATACAAAGATAAAATTTGTTCTATAACCTGACCCATACGCTCAATACCACTTGCTAATGGTAATAGCGCCGCGTCACTAATATGTTCATTATTTTGTAAATTATGCAGTTGAACTTTTAAAATACTTATTGGCGTTCGCAGTTCATGTGCGGCATCTGCTGAGAATTGTTGCTCTCGTACAAAAGCATCATTTAACCGTTGCAATAGTGCATTCGTGCTCGCAACTAAGGATGTCAATTCCTCTGGTGCATTAGCCATTACGACGGGGCTGAGATCGTCAGCTTGCTTGTTATTTAATTGACCTGTGAGCTCCCTTAGTGGCTTCAATCCCACGCCTATCGCGATCCAGATAATAAAAGCAGCGATGGGGATCGCTAATACGATAGGAATAATAGATGCAGTCACCACCTTTTCAGCAAGAATATAACTAATATCCGAACGCTCGCCAGTAATAATCCAACGGTTTAAACTATCATCTTTTAAAATATATACTCGCCAGCGATAGCCACTAAAGTTGATATCTCTGAAGCCTGCTGTCACATTATTATCAGCTGATAATAAGGGGGTAGTAGCGTTATTAGAACGTGCTAACAGTGAAAAATCATCTGTTAATATTTGAAAAAATACCGTCGATGATAACTTTTCAGTCCCAGCACTATGTGGGTGAAGATCTTGATTAGCATTAGAAATCATCGCCGCCATGCTTTGAAGACGGTCATCAAATAATTGCTGTACTTCAGTAATACTGTCTTTATAACCCTGTAATAACGATAAAAATGTCACCAGGGTAATAATGGCTATTAAGGTTAGTAGTAAATAGGTACGAATTGACTTCATGTAGGTTTAACAATATAGCCGATACCACGTAGCGTTTGAATAAAATTATCAGGTAATTTTTTCCGCAAATGATGAATATGCACTTCAATGGTATTGCTCGCCACCTCTTCGCCCCAACTATAGAGCTTAGATTCAAGGCTATCACGTGTTTGAACTCTACCTGCATTTTCCATTAACGCCTTGAGCAGCATAAACTCTCGCCGTGATAAATCTATATTTTGACCGATGACCGATACTTGATGACTAGTACTATCAATACTGACATTACCAATGCTTAAACCCGCGTGTTTTAATGAACTGGCTCGACGCTCAAATACACGTAATCTGGCCATAAGTTCTGCCACTTCGAAAGGCTTTGCTAAGTAATCATCGGCGCCTAAATCAAGTCCATTGACCTTGTCTTCTAAAGACATTCTGGCCGTTAATACTAATACTGGTAAATCGGCACTTTCCCGTCTGATTAATTTTAAGACTTCAGTTCCATCAATATCCGGCAAACCCAAGTCCAAGATTACTATATCCGGAAGTTCAGTTTTTATCGACACAACAGCCAGCTTGCCGTGAGTAAGGTGATTAACAGTAAACCCCTCATTCTTGAGCGTTTGTGATAATGCCTCCGCTAAAGCAATGTCATCTTCTATCAGTAATACTTGCATTATTCTTTTCTTGGTTTTTATTATTTAATTGTAGTTTAATATTTTTTAGTGCTGAGGATATTTCTATTTGACGGCCCTTGTCTGCCAAAGGCCGGTTAGGACGAGCAGGCGCGTGCTGTGCCTTTAATAGATAAGCTTCAGCTTGAGCATATTGATGTTGGTCAATAAGGTAATCAGCGTAAAAATAATTGTTTTCAATACCTTCTGAATCAATCGATAGAGCCTTATCAAGAAATAGTTTGGCTTTGTCATCATCACCAAAACCGATCGGCCAGCCAGGTACTTTGTAATACAACACCCCTAAATTGGTATATGAAGAGCCTTCCAACGCCTTATCATCCATCTGTAAAGCCTTTTCAAAATCGGCCTTTGCAGATTTCGCTAGAGACAAAGCGCCTAAACCCCCTTTGACACCTGCATAACTTGCTTTAATTACACCTTGCCAGATCAACACTTCGACTGAATCAGCATTAGTTATCACGGCTTTATCTGCTTGTAGAATCAATGTTTCAAAAGCGGTTATCTGAGCCTTATCTTTTAAGGTGTAATTGGCTTCTTCCCAATCCTTTTGTAATTGAGCCACATCATCTAATGCACCTGCAATGACGTTAGATGATGTTATTAACGCCACGGTTGCTAGGGCTACAATTTTAATTATGTTCATTAGTGTTAACCCTGTAAATAACGTTTAATAATCGGCAATTTTTTCGCAAGTGACTTATCAATTATCCACGGCAAAACACTGTTTATTATAACAAATAACTTTTCAGGCCGGCCTAAGTATTGGCTTGACTTATTACCTTTCAAAAATTCGACTAATTCAGTAGCTACTTGTTGAGCACTGTCCATTTTAGTGCCTAGTTCATTATTCATCGCAACCACCTTATCGGTATTTATCGTGGTACTTGTTGCTCGTGGTGCAAAGTAGCGGATAGATATTTTGGTATCCATTAACTCACGGCGTAGTGCCTCTGTAAAGCCCCGAATACCAAATTTGCTTGCACAATAAACGCTCGAACCTGGGAAGCCAATACTACCCAATATTGAGCCAATATTAATAATCTGTGCGCGTGGACGAGTTAATAAAAGAGGCAATAAGGATTGTGTTAATAAAATTGTACTACTGAGGTTAATATTAATTATCGACGAAATCTGGTTTTCATCCATATCCTCAAACAGGGAAAACTGACCTACGCCTGCGTTATTAATGACGATATCAACACCCTCTTTAAGATGTTGGCAGAATGTCACAATTGATCGCCGACCTTCAGATATTGAAATATCAGCCTGGATAGTGTGATGCCGGCCACCTAATTGTTGATTAAGTTGTTGCAATCCCGTTTCATCAAGTCCTACTAAAACAAGTGTTGCACCTGCTTTAGACAATAGCTTGGCTATTTCAGAACCAATGCCGCCATTAGCGCCAGTTAATACAATTGTTTTATTTGTGAACATAATGTTGCCTAATGATTAGTTACGCTACGAAAAACATCGCCATAGAGTCGATAGACCATTTTGGCACAATGAATAATCAAATCTTGCTCTTTTTTATCGTCGATTTTATTCATCAATCCTTCAAAAAATTTCACATGCTCTTGATCAAGTGAACCATGAGAGCGTAGATAACTAAATGCCGTGTTAGGTAAACCTAAGGCTTTTTGTACACCATTAGCAGCGGCATCAGCTGTTGCGATGCTCGTGCCTTCTAAGACATGTACCATACCAAAAAACCCAAGCGGATTAACACGATTTATCGTGTCGTAACCAAACGCCACCATCAGCTCTGTTTCTGATGCAGGTTGACTACAACGAACCACTTCTTTATCAAAACCACAAGCGGCAATATCATTTAAGATCCACTCTTGGTGGCCAAGTTCTTCTTCAATGTATTCTGCCACCGCATTACGTAACCATTCTTTTTCTTCTGGTAAACGTGCCCCCACTGCCATCAGCATCGGTGTTGTATGTTTTACGTGATGGTATGCCTGCGTTAGAAAACCTACGTATTCTTCTAAAGTAATCTCCTGAGTTAATGCTTTATGAATAAGAGGTGCCGTATATAAGTGCTGTCTAGCAGCATCAGTCTCGGCTTTAAGACGGTCAAAAAAGTTCATTGTAAATCCTTAACATAAAGTTGTTCGATACGATGTGCATAATGATGTAGTATTTTTTCTCTGACTGGGCGACCATTCGATGTAAGCAAATTATTGTCAAACGTCATTGGCTCTGTTAGTTTTGTCCATTTTACAATTTGAGCATAATTGGGTAATTGTTGGTTGACACTATCAATCAATGATTGAATCGTCTGATCACTGGTATTATTATCTCGTGGATAAACTAGTGAAACACAATAAGGTTTAGCATCACCAAATACCACACATTGCTGTAATAAGGCGCTATTTAATAACTCACTTTCCACCCATTCTGGGTTGATGTTGCGACCAAAACTGGAAATCAATAAGTTCTTTTTACGGCCGTTAATATGTAAGTAGTGATTGTCATCAAAAAACCCTAAATCACCGGTATAAACTTTTTCTTTAGACCAACTTTCAGGTTCATTAATATAGCCAAGAAAGGCATTGCCGGTTACAACAATTTCGCCCTGTTCAATAGTGACATTAAGATGAGGCAATACTTTGCCAATTGTGTCTAATTTCATATCGCTAGGAGAATTAAGACTCACTACCGAGCCACATTCAGATAAACCGTAGCCTTCGTAAACAGGTAACCCTAAAACTTGAGCTTGCTCTAATAAACCTGGGGAGACTTTACTGCCACCTACCGCGATAAATTTAAGTGAAGACGGCGGCTGCCACCCTCCAGAAATAGCTGCTACCAAGGCCATTAATAGCTCAGGTAGCAGGATCATACTATTAGGTTGATATTGGCTTATAGTTGCTAATAAGCTATTCAACTCAAAACCACTACTGCCATTAAAGCCCAATGACGTCGATGGCA
Organism: Pseudomonadota bacterium; assembly: GCA_030576275.1. Classification (GTDB taxonomy): domain Bacteria; phylum Pseudomonadota; class Gammaproteobacteria; order Nitrosococcales; family Methylophagaceae. Next base: position 40,013 of record JALIBN010000014.1, read on the forward strand.
GAGCAATGATCGTCCCCCCCCCTAATAATGGTGCATAAATGCCACCTATATTTTCTAGCAAGGTACTAAAAGGCAAAATACTCAGATGCTTAGGGGCGACAAGCTCTGTCGCTGACAATAAAGATTGCGCCACACGCAATTGCTGGTCATCACTCAGACAAACACCCTTAGGATGACCTGTAGAACCAGACGTAAAGGTAATCTTAGCTGTCGTTGCCGGTAATGCTACGACGGGTTGATCAATAGCATTAAGGACAAAGTCTAATGACGAAAGTGTCAATCCTTGTTCATCATTTAAACTAAGTAATTTACTAAGCCGGTCACCTCTATTGTGTAATATGACTGTAACGCCGGCCTGCCTAATCGCATGTTTTAACTGCTGATCAGAAAAAAAAGTGGGCAATGATAATAATGTCACATCAGCCATTCGACTCGCTAAATCAACTATCACCCAATCGGGGCTATTATCGGCATAAAATGCTACAACTTTATAGGGTGTAGCTTGTAATTGCTGAGCAACTTCAATAGTAAGTTTATATAATTCCAGCCAAGAATACGTCTTATCGATACCCACAACGGCAGGTTTCTCTGCTTGTGTAATGGCAAATATCTCAATCTTTTCCCAGAGCACTGACATTAACCGGTAATTGTCTTGGCTATGTCACCTATCGTTTTTTCATAATTTTTTAATATGAAACCAATAACTTCGTGTTGCTTTAATAGCGCTATCGCATCCGTTAAGTTGCCAATTAATACATTAGGTTTGTCGTCGTAATAACTTCCCCATGATTGTTTACCATCAATCAATTTATCTGGATTGGCCTCACATAGCGTAATAGTAATAAGGTTTAATCTGCCTAATAAATGCTGCACCTGTTTGGTAGCAGTAAATACCGACCACTCAAATCCCGCTTCATGCAAAATGGCAATAGTTAAAACAAATAATAGTTGGCTCGTACCTCGATGAACAGATGTTAAATTGCCTACTTCCGCTATTTTTTTTCTAACTACGCTTTGATTTGTTAGATGACTAATTGCTGTTTCAATTGATGTAGTTAGGTACTGTTCCAAGAATAAGGGATAGACAGAACTCGCAGGCTGAAAACCCATAGCGGCCGTTAAGGTTTCATTTGTTTTAGTTGATATCAAATAGGGTAAAAAATGCGTAATCTCAGCCTGATAGTGATAACGGAAACGATCGGCAACAAAGGCTTCAACAACCTTTTTACTCGATGAAGTAGCATGATCAAATTGTATTGGCATATGAGGTAGTAATAGTCGATCAGCCCTTGCTACTCGCGTATTCTTTTTCCCTACACTTGCTTGTTCGTTAAATGCTTCCATCTGTTTCACCCTTTAATTGGATAATATGGAAGCAATGTTAAGTTAGCAACCTTAACGAAATATTAAGACTATAAAATAATTCCTAAGGCCTGATTAATTAACGCAATGTTATGCTTAATATCAACCTCTAATGCTAGTTTGCGATTATATACTTCATTTGCCAATGACTGACTCCGTAACAAGCTGACCAAATCAAGCTCACCCAATTCAAACGCACGTTGCTGTAAGGCTAAATACTGTTGAGTCGTTTCATTTTGTTCATTGAGCAGTCCAAGCTGTAAACGTTTAGTTTCTAAATCGTGTAAATGAGAAAATAACGTTATAGTTAATTCTCGCTCTAACTGTTGTCGAATAATTTCTGCATCAGCTAACTCCTTGGCCGCATTTGCAATAGCGGGACGACGATACACTTCATTATCCAGCGCGAAACTGATACCCAAACCCATGCTATTCGTAAAATTCTCGCCATGTCCTCCGCGTTCACGTCGAACACCCACCGACAAACTGGGATTAACGGCACCATCAAACTGGGCAAGACCTTGCTTTGCACGTAACGTATTAATATGTTGATCTAACATCATTAATGAAGGATGGCGCTGATCAATTACATAGTTGTCCGATAAGATTTCCTCATACCTTTCAGGCAAGAGCCGTTCTTTGGTAAAAACGAAATATGTACTTAAGGCAAAATCAAGCTCAGATTTTTTAAGCAAATATTGATTTTGCATTTCAAGCGCATTGGTATTAGCTAAAAGACCTTCGGTTCCTGCTAACTCGCCAGCTTTCACTCGTGCAACGACATCTTGTTCTAACTTCTGTGCTGATTGCCATATTTGATATGCTTGTTTAGTATCAGTATTCGCAAGTACAATATTCCAGATCAACTCACGCACCTTAGCTGACGCCGTTAACATAACCTGCTGTTTATAAACCGGTAACTCAGCAGAAAGCTTATCCGATAATGACTGTTGTTGTTGTTTCTGACCAGGTAACCATAATGGCATTTCAACGATGCTTTCCCATTCTTGCAGTCCACCACCACTACCAATGACATCATTTTGATGATTCAAACTAATGCTTTTAACATCAGCAAACGTAGCATTTGCTAGAGCTGAATTGGCATTAATTTGTAGCTGTTGTGCCAGTTCACTATGGCGCGCGGGCTCAAGCTCATATACCTTTTGAGTAAGTGAAGACAAGGTGACCACGCTAGACTGTTCCAGCGAGCTCATTTCAGCCGACGTTACCTGTGACATAGCCATTCCAGTAGCAATACACAATAAAACTAATTTAGTTCGAAACGACATGAAAACGTATCCTTTGTAATAACAATGTTTGGAGATTCAATTCTATTCATATTATCGCATCAGTTTTCAAATGCTGCCTGTTTCTGATAATGGCATCAACCAATAGTGCAATCCACTACCTGAATAATGCTGTTTTAAATCATCTATGATCGATTCTGCCATCTGCTTTTGCAACTCAATCATAAATGTAATCTGGCGACGATGACCCGTAACTTGTTCAGCAACGCTCATTTCATGACCACTGCCATGACCATTTGCAGCTTGTGAGGTGAAGCCCGTAATATTAGGTTGCGTTAGTAACCAATCAATCAGCTCTTCCTCCATGAATGGCGGGGCAATAATAGTTAATAACATCATGCTGATTTCTCCATATTAGGCACTGTACTTGCGAAGCCAAAACGTCTAAATAATAAAGGTAATAACACCAACGTGAGCAAAGTTGCACTGACCAATCCACCGATAACAACAATAGCTAAAGGTCGTTGTATTTCCGAGCCCGGACCTGTTGCGAATAGTAAAGGCACCAAACCAAAAGCAGCAATCGTTGCGGTCATTAAAACGGGCCGTAGTCGTCGCATTGCCCCCTCTCTTACCACTTGCTCCATCGTCAAGCCTAAAGAACGTAACTCATTGAAATAAGTGACCATTACGATACCATTCAGCACCGCTATACCTAATAAAGCAATGAAGCCAACCGATGCAGGCACTGACAAGTATTCCCCCGTAAGCCATAAGGCGACCACACCACCAACCAATGCAAAAGGCACATTACTCAAGACTAAAAGTGCTTGACGTACTGACTGGAAAGTAGAAAATAACAATAAAAATATCAATAACAAGGCAACAGGCACCACAATAGCCAGTGTTTTTGCTGCACGTTGTTGGTTTTCAAACTGACCGCCCCATGCCAAGGAATAGCCGGCTGGTAAAGTTACTTTTTCAGCCACAACGCGTTTTGCTTCTTCAACGAAACTGACAAGATCACGTCCTGCGACATTAGCGACCACTACCGACATTCTTTTCCCTGTTTCACGCTTGATTGAAACCGGACCTTCTACACGCTCTAATGAAGCAACGCGAGACAATGGAATTTTTTCGCCATTAGGCACTGTTAATCTAATATTAGAAAATTCAGCGGGTGATAAACGTAATGATTCATCACCTTTAATAATTAAAGGTGTGCGTCTTGCGCCTTGATATATTGTCCCAACTTGAACCCCCTCAATCAATAAACGAAGTTGCGGCATAATGTCATCGACATTAAGTCCTACACGACCCGCAGCCAATCTGTTTATGGTAACTTGGTAATATTGAGCGCCTTCAGTCTGTGGCGTAGTAACATCTTCTGCGCCATCGATACTGGAAACTAATGACACAACTTCGGTAGCTAGTCGATTGAGTTCAGCGCCTTCTTCTCCAAATATCTTAATAGCTAAATCACCACGAACACCAGTCAACATTTCTGACACACGCATTTCAATGGGTTGTGTAAAACTAAAGGCAATACCTGGAAATTGAGAAATTACTTCACGAATTTGTTCTTTTATCTCATCCTTACTTGCTACTTGCCATAGTTCTCTTGGCTTTAGCACAAGAAACATATCGGTTTCGTTTAACCCCATTGGATCTAAACCGAGTTCATCCGCACCCGTTCGAGCAACAACACTGCTAATCTCTGGCACATTATCTAAGATTGCACGCTCAACACGTTGATCTAAATAAATGGATTGCTCCAGAGTGATTGAGGGTAGCTTCTCTAATTGCACAATTAAATCACCCTCATCCATTGTCGGCATAAAGCTCTTGCCTACTTGAGTATATAAATAACCTGCAGTTGCAAGCGATGTCGCGGCAAGAAAAATGACAATTCGACCATTTGCTAATGACCAGTTTAAAACTGGCGCATATAACTTTTTAAGAACGCGTGGTAACCAGGGCTCTTCATGTGATACATTTTTTAGTAAATATGATGCTATTACAGGAATAACCGTTAACGATAATAATAAAGAACCGCTTAAAGCAAAAACGATGGTTAATGCCACGGGAATGAACAACTTACCTTCTAATCCCTGTAGCGTCAGTAAAGGTAAAAACACGATAATAATCACCGCTATACCTGATGTTACTGGCACGGATACGCTTTTGACCGCTCGATAAATCAAATGCAAGCGTGGTAGTACTTTAGTTTTTTCTTTATCGGCTAATTGAGATACGATATTTTCAACCACAACAACTGCCGCATCAACTAGCATACCGATAGCAATCGTCAAACCACCTAAACTCATTAAATTAGCTGATAGACCAAATTGCTGCATCATGACGAATGTCACCATTGCAGAGAGTGGCAAGACCAATGCCACCGTTGTCGCCGCACGTATATCACCCAGAAATAACATTAATAATACTAAGACCAATACAATTGCTTCAATTAAAGCCTTACTCACTGTACCAATGGCTTTAGACACTAAGTCACCGCGGTTATAAAACACGTTGATGCTGACATCTTCAGGCAATGTCGATTCAATATCAACTAGTGTCTGTTCAATACCTTTAACCACATCACGCGCATTAGCACCGCGTAAACCTAATACTAAGCCTTCCACCGCTTCGCCTATGCCATCTTTAGTTACACCACCATAACGTGTCAGGCTACCAATACTAACCTCCGCTACATCACCCAATAATACTGGCTCAGTTAGGTCTGACTTTACGACAATAGCCCGTAAATCATCTAGTTCTTGAATGCTACCTTCAGCACGAACAATCAATACTTCTTCACCATCATTTAGGCGACCTGATCCGTCGTTACGGTTATTTAACTCAACGGCTTGCTGTAAATCATTAAGACTGATCTTTCTTGCCAGCAGTTTTTGTAAATCAGGTGTGACTTGAAAAGTCTTTGCTAAACCACCAAGCGCATTAACATCAGCCACACCAGGTACACTTCGTAATGCCGGTCTAATAACCCAATCAAGCAATAAACGGCGATCAACAAGACTCATTGTGTCACTGTCTACCGTGAACATAAACATCTCACCGAGTGGTGTCGTCACTGGCGCTAAACCGCCTGTGATGCCAGCCGGAAACTGATCGCGTAGATTTGCCAAACGCTCAGAAACTTGCTGACGCGCCCAGTAAATATCAGTACCTTCTTTGAAATCGACTGTAATATCCGTTAAGCCATATTTAACAACTGAACGTAACATTCGTTGATTCGGAATACCTAACATTTCAACTTCTATGGGTAACGTAATACGTGCCTCAACCTCTTCAGGCGTCATACCTGAAGCCTTAAGAATTACCTTTACCTGTGTCGAAGAAACATCAGGGAAAGCATCAATGGGCGTTTCATTAAATGCTCGCCAACCAGCACCGAGCAAACCAATGATAAACAACAACATCAATAAACGTTGTGTTAAAGAAAACTGAATTAATTTTGCCAACATGGTCTATTCCTAAATCCGTGATAGTTAATTGAGGACGCTTACTCGCCGCCGATACCAAGCCAAGCGGCTTTAAGTGTGGCAGTACCTGAAATAACAACCATCTGTTGTGGCGATAAGTCACCACTAATTACTAGTTGGTTACCGTTATCCTTAACAATATTAACGTTTTTATATATGAAACCATCATCGGATTTTAGAAATACTGCTGACATACCTTCATTGCGAAATACTGCTGAGCGAGGTACTTCAAACTGAGCTTTTTCTGCCTGTTGAATAAAACACACCTCAATAAATTCGCCGGGCGTTAGCTGTTCTGTTTTTTGATTAATTTCGGCACGGACCAATACGCCTTGATCCGCCGCATGTACTTCTCGACCGACGGCAATAACTTTACCTTCAACTGATTTATCACAAACGGTTAAACGATCATTAATTTCAACGTTGTTAGCGATATCTAATGGCACATGTATCTCTAACCATAACGTTGATAATTCTGCTAATTGATATAATGGATCGGCAGCAGTCAAACGTTGGCCGGCCGTAGCAAATTGTTTCATTACTACGCCATCATCTGGCGCGGTTAAAATGAGGCGACTGTTCAATGACCGCGTTTTATCTAGTATGCGAATTGCATCAGCATTCATTCCTGCCATTTCTAGTCTTTTTTTGTACATCGCCACATCAGCTTTATCTTGTTCATAGGTCGATAGCGATTGTCGATAACGACGTTCGGCAATAATACCCTCGTCGAATAAGCTTTTATCACGTTGCATTTCTTGTTGTGATTGTGACAATCGGCTAAGTGACTGAAAATAATCATTCTGTCCGGACACTATCTGTGGACTATTTAACTGAGCCAACTCTTGATCAGCTTTAACAACATCTCCTTCCGCCACCAACATAATTTCAATAACACCATCTTGAGGTACGCTAATTACACGTTGTGATTTATTAGGAATCGTCACTTTTGCCGGTAATTTACTGGTAAGTGATTCAGTGATAGATTTGATCTCAGTAACTTCAATACCTATATTATTCATTTCTTCGGCATTTAGTTGCAATGTATCATTGGCATATGTTGCAGTTGAAGCAATAAGTAGCAAAAGACTGAAAAAATAATTCATTAATGTTCCTCTTTAGTGTGTTTAGAGTCTGAGTGTTAAACCTGAGAAATCAGGTCAACGTTAAATTTGAACAGTGTAATTCTAACTAATAATTAGTTCAGGATAATAGTAGTTATTTGCCCTATAATGCCTGTCTTAAGACATCTGTCCTATGTATTTCTTAGTTCGTTTTTAAAGGATAGAAAAGTGCCGAACATCAAAACAGCAGTGATCATTGCAGTCTTAATATTAGTAGTGACTTCCAATGTGGTTGATTTTGTAATGGACTTCACTAATCACGCACCAACATGGCATCTTACTGAAGAAATCATTGTAGCCTTTGGTTTAATTATTTATTTAGGTATGGAATTAAAACAAAAAAAGCGTGAAATGCAAGCTTTGGTCGAAGAACTAAAAACAACAGAATGCTCCCTAATACAGTCAGCAACACTTATTAAAAATGCCAGAAAAGAATACAGTGAAATTATTCATCAGCATTTCGTGACACCAAAGAAAAAACGGTTCGCCAACAAGCATCACAAATATATAAGAAAGCTGATGTAGCAGGTAGGCATGCTTTCTCAGCATGGTTTTTGAAGACTTTTTAAACTAACTCTTCTTGAATAACCGGCAGCTCATAATATAAAGCTCAACGAACAGATCGGTATACTTTTTTTCGACTCGGCTTAGTCAAAACTATCTGCCACAATTGACCTTGGCCTGAACGAAAAAAGCCAGCGCAACTCATCAGGTAATATTTCCACATACGATAGAACTGCATATTATATTTTGATTCAAGTTGTGGCCATGCAGCATTGAATTTGTCCCACCATGCCATTAAGGTCAGATCATAATCATGGCCAAAGTTATGCCAGTCTTCGATTAGAAAACGTCCATTTAAAACAGCAGTAAGTTGCTCAGCGGAGGGTAATCTCCCATTAGGAAAAATATATTTATTAGTCCAAGGATCGAGGCTACCTGTAGTTTTGTGTACACCGATGCTATGTAATAAAAACAGACCTTCATCTTCCAATAGTCGAGAGATGGTATCGAAATAAATAGGATAGTTTTTCGGGCCGACGTGCTCAAACATACCTACAGAAACCACCTTGTCAAATCGGCCTTTTAAATCACGATAATCCATTAGTTCTATCTTTACAGGTAATCCAACACATCGTTCCTGTGCTAGTTTCTGCTGTTCTTTAGAAATGGTAATGCCTAACACTTCTACACCATAATGTTTTGCTGCATGTCTAGCGAGGCCTCCCCAACCACAGCCAATTTCCAGTAATTTCTGTCCTGGCTTCAACTCTAGTTTATGGCAGATCAGATCCAATTTATTGAGTTGTGCTTGTTCTAAATTATCAGCATCTTGCCAATAAGCACATGAGTAGCTCATCGTACTATCTAGCATTGATTCAAACACATCATTACCAATATCATAATGTTGTTCACCCACGACAAAGGCTCGGTGACTTGATTGCAAGTTGATAAAGCGCTGGCGTAATAATTCTCCCCACAAACGCAGGCGAACCCTCCCAACCAATTTCTGATCTACATCAAAACTAACTAAGCGATGAAACAGTTCATCCAAAGTACAACTGTCCCAATGACCAGCCACATAACTCTCACCAAAACCTAATGATCCCTTAGCAAGAATTTGACGGTAAACATCGTCCTTATGTACTTGAATATCCCAACCAGCATTACCATTGAAGCTAACACCGGCCATCTCAACAAGTTGCCTGAGTACTTCAGGTGGCTTTGAGATAGTAGTAATAATTTTACCTGAAGACCTATCATTTTTATTAGCATGCAGATTAGTCATGACTTACCTATATCGAAGCACCATCATAGGTGCGCTAATCGAGTAAATGAATATCGTATTTTCGACTTATAATGGTTCAATACTTAGCTCTAATAATTAAATAAAAGCCCCTGTAATCAATTAACCTGAATACAAGGGCTTTTAGAGTCGGACATTATAGTAAATATAGCATCTTATAGGCTAAATACGCTTAAAACACCACCCAAGTTAGTCCAGCTAGATAGGG
>JALIBN010000015.1 GCA_030576275.1 Pseudomonadota bacterium
GATGAACTGCCGCCCAATGTGTTTGATACCCAACTTGCAGCGACGGTACTAGGTTATGGCGATCAAATTGGTTATGGCAACCTAGTTAAACAGTGTATCGATGTCGAGTTAGATAAAGCACATTCACGCACCGATTGGACTAAACGCCCCTTAGATCCAGATCAAATTGACTACGCCGCAGATGATGTCCGTTATTTACGTGATGTATACAAACTGCTTAGCCAACAACTTACAGATAAAAAACGTACGCATTGGCTAGATGACGATTTTGCTATTTTGACTAGCATCGACACTTACCTCGTTAAACCCGAAACTATGTGGCGTAAGGTAAAAGGTTTCGGTCGCCTAAAAGGTGTTCAATTGGCGATATTACAACGACTAGCAGCATGGCGCGAACAACGCGCAGTGGCATCTAATCGCCCACGCCGCTGGATTTTAAAAGATGATGTATTGCTCGATTTGGCTAAATTAGCGCCTGAGTCACTTGATAAATTCAGTCTAATTCGCGGTTTAGAATCGAGTATCATTAACCGTCATGGTAAAGACTTACTTGCTGAAATTGCATCAGCAAAAGCATTGCCCAAAGATCAATGGCCAACCATCAAAAAGACGCTGCCACTTACACCACAACAAGATTCAATTGTTGACGCCTTAATGTCATTACTCAGAAAATATTGTATTGAACAAGAAATCGCCCCCACCGCCGTTGCCTCACGCAAAGATATCGAGAAGATGGTGGCTGGTGAAACAGATATACCGTTATTACAAGGTTGGCGTAATGAAATAGTTGGACATCATTTAACAGCATTTTTAAATGGTGAACTCACTATTAGTACCGACCAAAATCAACTTAATACTCAAGAAAAAGGATAACCTTATGTCAGCACTCATTTGTGGCTCATTCGCTTTTGACACCATCATGGTGTTTCCTGACCAATTCCAAAATCACATCATGCCCGACAAAGTACACATGTTGAATGTGGCATTTTTAGTGCCAGAGTTACGTCGTGAATTTGGTGGTTGTGCAGGTAATATCGCCTATAACTTAAAATTGTTGGGTGATGAGCCTGTGCCAATGGGCACCGTGGGTAGTGACTTCACAAGCTATGCAACATGGATGGATCAACATCAAATCAGTCGTCGCCATGTTCATGTAAAAAAAGGTAATTACACGGCCCAAGCCTTTATTACTACCGACATGAATGATAACCAAATCACCGCATTTCATCCTGGTGCAATGAACTTAGCTCATGAAACCAAGATCAGCGAAGCAAAAGATATCACTTTAGCCATTGTTTCACCTGATGGTCGAGATGGCATGATCCAGCACGCCCAACAACTACATGAAGCGGGCATTCCATTTATCTTCGATCCAGGCCAAGGCTTGCCGATGTTTAATGGTGAAGATTTAATGCGTTTTGCCCAACAAGCCACCTACATCACCTTAAATGATTATGAAGCACAACTTTTCCAAGATCGTACTGGCTTATCCCCACATGAAATTGCCGAACATGTTGAAGCCTTAATCATCACTCGTGGCGGTGAAGGTTCTCATATTTATACTGATGGTAAACGTCTAGACATTCCGTCTGCCAAAACAGCACAAC
>JALIBN010000016.1 GCA_030576275.1 Pseudomonadota bacterium
TTAATGAACAATGTGAGCATGTGGTGTTTATGTTGTGGGGTAGTTATGCCCAGAAAAAAGGTCTAATGATAGATGCCAGCCGCCATTTAGTTTTAAAGGCGCCGCATCCGTCACCATTATCTGCGTATCGTGGTTTTTTTGGTTGTCGACACTTTAGTCAGGCTAATAGCTATCTTGTCGAACATGGTCAGCAGGCTATTGATTGGCAATTACCAAATCTTTCATATACGCAAGGTTCATTACTGTAAAATGGACAGCCAACTCTATTTGTAGTTCAGCAATGATAGCCTGCTCCCTGATACAATGCGGCCATGATAAAACTAAATCAACTTTCTATTCGTCGTGGCGCAAGGCTATTATTTGAGTCTGCTAACCTGACGATTCATCCAGGACAAAACGTCGGACTTACCGGAGCAAATGGCACGGGAAAATCCAGTTTATTTGCCTTGTTTCGTAATCAATTACATGCGGACCATGGCAGTGCGTCGATTCCAGCAGGATGGGTGATCGCCCATGTGGCACAAGAAACGCCTGCTGTTGAGATTCCTGCCATTGAATATGTATTGCAAGGCGACGAAGAATATATGCGTCTGCAAGAGCAATTATGGGTGGCAGAGGCTGAACATGATGGCCACCATCAGAGTGAATTACACGATAATTTAGCGGCAATTGATGGTTACACTGCGCGCAGTCGTGCTGGACGATTGATGCATGGTTTAGGTTTTACTGCCGAACAAGAACTCTCGCCTGTTACCTCCTTTTCGGGTGGTTGGCGCATGCGTTTAAATTTGGCGCAGGCGCTGATGTGTCGCTCCGATTTATTATTGCTCGATGAGCCCACTAACCATTTGGATTTAGAAGCCGTTTATTGGTTGGAAGAATGGTTACGTAGTTACCAAGGCACCTTGGTATTGATTTCCCATGATCGTGATTTTCTGGATCGTGTCGTGACCCAAATTGTCCATATTGAACACCAGAAAATAAAAGCCTATACGGGTAATTATTCTGCTTTTGAATTAGCTCGGGCAGAGCATTTGGCTCATCAACAGTCTGCGCACAATAAACAACAACGAGAAATTGCCCATATTCGAAGTTTTGTAACCCGATTTAAAGCGCAGGCAACCAAAGCCAAACAAGCACAGAGTAGAATTAAAGCACTAGAGCGAATGGAGTTAATTGCGCCAGCACATGTTGATTCGCCATTTCATTTTCAATTTTACCCGCCGACACGTTTAGTCGCACCTTTATTAACTTTAGATAAAGTAGCAGTAGGGTATAATGATAAACCATTGATCTCGGGGGTGAATTTGTCTCTCGCTCCGGGCGACCGAATTGGTTTGTTAGGGCCCAATGGTGCGGGAAAATCAACACTGATAAAACTTATCGCCGGTGTATTGCCGGCTTTGATCGGAAAACGTAAAGAAGCGAAAGATATTAAAATCGCCTATTTTGCACAACATCAATTAGAACAGCTGACATTGGATGACAGTCCATTACAGCATTTACAAGCTTTAGATCCGTTACGACCTGAATCAGAGTTACGGAATCATCTAGGGGGCTTTGGTTTCCAAGGTGATGATGCACTTGCTCCAGTAGGCCCATTTTCAGGTGGTGAAAAAGCACGCTTAGTTTTGGCTTTATTGGTTTACCAAAAACCAGCGCTATTACTGCTTGATGAACCGACGAATCATCTCGATTTAGATATGCGTTTGGCATTAACAATGGCTTTGCAAGATTTTGAAGGTGCTTTGGTAGTTGTCTCACATGATCGGCATTTATTGCGCACAGTAGCGAATGATTTATGGCTAGTGTCGGATGGTCACGCCAAGATCTTTGACGGTGATATTGATGATTATCGACAGTGGTTAATGGACAAAGATAAACCCGCTAAGACGGTAGTAGAAAATAGTAATACGGCCAATAAAAAAGATGACCGACGCAATGCGGCGGAGGCACGTAAAAAACTACAACCGTTACGGAATACGGTCAAAAAAGCCGAGCATAAAATGGACGCCTTACAAACCAAGCTGAATGATATCGAATTGCAATTAGCCGATAACAGTCTCTACGAAAGTACGGAAAAAGAGAAATTAAAAGCTTTGATAGTCCAACAGGGCAGTTTAAAAACAGAATTAGAAACAGTAGAAATGGACTGGTTAGCAGCCAGTGAAGAATTAGAATTAGCAGGGCAAGAATAAAAACTTAGCTCAGGTATATTTAGAGGTAAAAACTTTGGCGTTATTGTCATTAAAACAAGTTACTGTCAGTTATGGCGGACCAAATTTATTAGATAAAGTTGATTTTCAACTCGATCAAGGCGAACGAGTGTGTCTAGTCGGCCGTAATGGTGCTGGCAAATCAACCCTAATGAAATTGATTGCAGGTGAAATCAAGCAAGATTCGGGTGAAATTAGAGGGCAGAGCTTAAAAATTGCTCGCCTAGAACAAGAGGTACCGGCTGGTACTTCGGGTAGTGTATTTGATGTGGTGGCGCATGGTTTAGGCGATATTGCACCTATTCTAATTGCTTATCATGATGTCATTCATCGTCTAGCAACCGACAGTTCAGACAAGATTTTGGCCGAACTTGAAAAAGTGCAACATAATTTAGAAGCGGTTGATGGTTGGACTGTAGAACAACGTGTTGAAAGCGTCATATCTCGCTTATCATTAGATGGTGATGTCGATTTCGCTGGTTTATCAGGCGGTATGAAACGTCGTGTTTTACTGGCTCAGGCTTTGGTGAAACAACCAGATATATTGTTACTCGATGAGCCGACTAACCATTTGGATATTTCATCAATTACATGGTTGGAAGAATTCTTAAAAAGTTATGGTGGTACTTTATTATTTATCACCCATGATCGAACATTCTTACAAGCTCTAGCCACACGAATTGTGCAATTAGATCGAGGCAATTTAGTTAGTTTCCCTGGCGACTATACTAATTTCTTAGAGCGTCGTGAGGCATTGTTGTCAGATGAAGCACAACAAAATGCTTTATTTGATAAAAAACTAGCACAAGAAGAAGTGTGGATCCGCCAAGGTGTAAAAGCGAGAAGAACGCGCAATGAAGGGCGTGTGCGTGCATTAGAACAATTACGACGTGAACGTGGTCAACGTCGCGAAGTGCTGGGCAATGTCAAAATGAAATTGCAAGACTCGGATCGCAGTGGCAAGTTAGTGTTTGAAGCAGAAAATTTAGGCCAAAGTTTCGATGGTCGAGTTTTATTCAAAGACTTTTCAACCTTTATTCAACGTGGCGATCGTATTGGTATTATTGGTGCAAATGGTTGTGGTAAAAGCACCATGTTATCCATTTTGCTTGGGCGAGCTGAACCTGAAACAGGTACTGTTATTCGTGGTACTAAAATCGACGTCGCGTATTTTGATCAACTCCGTAGTCAGTTAGATGAAGAAAAAAGCGTCACGGAAAATGTTAGCCAGGGTAGTGATTTCGTTGAAATTGCTGGTGTTCCAAAACACATTATTGGTTATTTACAGGACTTCTTATTTACGCCAGAGCGTGCCCGTACTCCCGTTAAAGCCTTATCAGGTGGTGAGCGTAATCGTTTGTTATTAGCAAAACTATTCACCCAGCCTGCTAATTTACTGGTAATGGATGAGCCTACTAATGATTTGGATGCTGAAACACTAGATTTATTAGAAGATTTATTGATGAACTACAAAGGTACCTTATTGCTGGTCAGCCATGATCGTAGTTTCTTGAATAATGTTGCTACGAGCACCATCGTGTTTGATGATGATGGCGTGGTCCGTGAATATGTCGGTGGTTATGATGATTGGCAGCAACAACGTCAACAAGATAAAGACTATGAAGCACAAAAATATAAAACCGTCACAAAATTAGCTAAACCGGTAGAAAAGAAAGCAAATAAGAAATCCAATCTTACTTATCAAGAGCAACTGGATTTAGCGGCCTTTCCTAAAAAAATCGAAGAGCTGGATAAAAAACAAACTGAGCTCCACGATCTGATTGGACAACCGTCATTTTATAAACAGTCAGAAGATAAGATTGCCGCCACGCAAGCTGAATTAGCCAAAGTGACAGCAGAGTTAAATGTCATGTATGAAAAATGGGAAGTGATGGAAGCTAAACAAGACGCTTAAATCACTTAACGGATAACCAAGCAATAAACACCTTAGCGTACTTTTTGGAGCGAATTACGATGGATATACTGGCATTGATGACCGATATAATTAAACAGCTTAATAGTATTGTTTGGGGGCCATTGATGTTAGTGCTGATTTTGGGCACTGGGTTGATGCTGATGATTGGGCTAAAAGGCATGCCAATTTCCAAATTAGCTTATGGTTTCAAAATGCTTTGGGCTGGCCGCGAGACTAAAACCCAGAAAGGCGAGGGTGATATTGCACCCTTTAATGCCTTGATGACCTCGCTGTCAGCCACCATTGGTACGGGTAATATTGCTGGCGTAGCCACAGCTATATTCTTGGGTGGTCCAGGTGCTTTATTTTGGATGTGGATGACGGCTTTAGTTGGTATGGCTACTAAATATTCTGAAGCGGTGCTGGCGGTTCATTTTCGTGAAACTGATGAAAATGGCAATAAAGTCGGCGGCCCAATGTATTACATCAAAAATGGTCTAAGTAAACGCTTTGCTTGGCTAGGTACTGCCTTTGCTATATTTGGTGCCTTAGCTGGCTTTGGTATTGGTAATACAATTCAAGCAAATTCGGTAGCAGATGTTTTATCATCTAGTTTTGGCGTGCCGCCATTGCTAACAGGATTAGTGATTGCAGTTTTGGTTGCTATGGTACTCATTGGCGGTATTAAACGTATCGCACATGTTGCCGGAAAATTAGTACCATTTATGGCAATAACCTATGTTGTGGCAGGGATTGTTATTTTAGGGCTACATGCCAACATGATACCCGCTGCATTTGGATTAATTTTTACGCATGCTTTTACACCGATTGCCGCTACTGGTGGTTTTGCTGGTGCGGCGGTTTGGGCGGCGATTCGTTTCGGTGTGGCTCGCGGTGTTTTTTCTAATGAAGCTGGTTTAGGAAGCGCGCCGATAGCCCATGCTGCCGCGACAACCAATAGTCCTGTAAGACAAGGTACCATCGCCATGATCGGCACTTTTATCGATACCCTCATCATTTGTTCTATTACTGGGCTGGTGATTATTGTGTCAGGTGTTTGGACTAGTGGTGAAACAGGGGCAACCTTATCATCACTGGCTTTTGAATCTGCCTTGCCAGGATTTGGCGGCTATATTGTGACCTTTGGCCTTTGTTCGTTTGCCTTTACTACCATCTTGGGCTGGAGTATTTATGGCGAAAAATGTGTGGAATATTTATTCGGTGTACGATCAATAACGCCATTTCGGATTTTATGGGTAATAGCGGTACCAATTGGTGCAGTGTCTAACCTATCGTTCATTTGGCTGGTGGCTGATACGTTAAATGCCTTAATGGCTTTACCAAATCTGATCGCTTTATTATTACTTAGCCCTGTAGTCTTCAAACTGACTAAAGAATATTTCGCTCAGAAGTAAGTTGGTCTAACCTTTGAATCTCTGGAAAACCTGAATCATAAACCATAATTTAGGTCTTCGGTTGCGACGTATTAGCTAGAAAGCCATCTCACTTATAAGCTAATGTCGTTTTCCCATTAGCCCCTGTTTAGCCGCGATTATTCAAGTGATGTTAGTAAACCCTTTATCTCGGTTCTTACCGACTCAATAGCTTTTACCATAGTATCGACTGAGTCCTGACTCGTCGCCACTGTATTCCAGTTTGCTGACCAATGTTATTTTTAAAGCAGTTGATTTTGCTCAACTGCATCATTAGTGAGTGTACTTAAATCGGCGATCAGGCCTTCTTTCACCCATCCCATACGTGAGATGCTTTCTGTTGTGTTCCCATCGTAGTGGCCGGTGTAAATCAATTGCTCCAAAGAATACTGGTTTAACAACATTTCAAAACAGGCCGATCGAGTGTTATTTTCTTGTCCAGAAACCTTGATACGCCATACATTGTATGAAAATTCGACTAGGGAAAATAGCACAGTGAATACGACTATTATCTGATAGAGCTGAAATTATTTATAAAATTGATTATTCAGACTTAATTTTCAGATAAAGGTACCGCTAAATGCGAGTATTTTTAACTTATGACTAAAGAAATGAATTAAGGCTCAATTGGTTATTCATCCAAAAGTGCGTCACGTTTATCACTACCTTTACGTGGGCGAATCCACATTTCGTACATTGAAACTGTCCACATGAATGCAAAGGATAATGCCATAGCGCCACCACCGATAATCACTAACCATGCGAAGTTAGGATTGAGTTTGGTTAGCCACCATGATGAAATATCGATGATTAGAAATACATAGGGAGTCACTATTACAGAGGCTTTTAAATACCTGGGGACACCCGCAGCCAAACTAAAGATAAGCCCCACAAACATAAATATAAAGGCGATACCGAATAAATGGATGTGAGATATGCGAGCTAATGATGAAAAACTAGCGCCAGTATCGGTTTCAGCAACTTTAGCGATATTTTCAAATTTGGTCCAATCGGGCATTGCTGTACCTGCTGAGGCGTTATGGCAGGCGATGCAATTAGTCTCAAAAATTTTACGAATTCCGGTGTCATTATACGATTTTTCATCAGCACCTTTGTGTACCCAGTTAATTATTTTTAAACGGTCTGCTTCGGGGGCCATCAGTTTCATTGAACCATTAAGTTTAGCTTCGAGGACTGAGCCTGAGCGCTTGCCATAATAGCTGTAAACAATATCGTCAACCGATAAGCCTAGTTCGCCATCAGCCATGCCGTGAGTGAATTGAATTTGTACGATGGCCATTAAATAACCAATAGCGACGACGATTAAATAACCGCTGAATAAAGCTTTAAGGGCAATACCTTGACTGCAGAGGTTAATCTTATGTGATTCAGCCATCGTTAATTCCTAATGTTGTCCGTAAAAATGATTAGTCATAGTATTACAGAATGGGTTTGATGAATAGATTTATTCAGTTGCACGCTTATTCTGAGCATAGAGGGTTTGTTCATCTTTGAGACCATAAAAGCTAGGTAGATGAATATCGCGTTGTGGGAATGGAATTTCCAGATTATGGCGAGCAAGAGCTGTATCGAGTTCCCATCTATAGGTGACTATTACGCGTCCTGGCAATTTAACGCAGGCGTGTCTTAGCCAGACATAAGTTCAAAATCAAGGCTACTATCGCCAAAGCCGGACATCCAAACTTGGGCCTTATGGTTAGCATTAGTAATTTTTAAGGTGTAATCCATGGCATCTGCCACCAATCAATCTTAAGTGCCTATGGTGACCTTACTTTTGAAATTGATGTGTTGGCTTCTTGCGATGATTCTTCTGCCTAAAAAAACCCAGAAAAAACAATTAAGTGAATAATGTAAATAGAACAATCTAATTTCTGTTTGGCATGAGAGCTTCAATGTAAAGGGAGTAATATTATTTGGAAGAAAAAACCTGCTTCAATAATTCAGTCGTTCTTGCGGCAGGATTTTCACGAATTTTTTTCTCTTCTGCCGCAATCATAGTGAATAGACCATTTAATGCTTGTTCGGTCACATAGTCAGGCAAGTCAAGATTAACATTTTGGCCCACTAGCGGTAATGTAGCGACTTTTCCGGTTAAGTCATTGTAGTATTTGGTTGTCCCGACTTGGTTTAAAGATGTATTAATAGCCGGTCTAAATAAGCCCGTTAATTGCTCTGTTGTTTGCGCTTTGAAATATTCGGTTGCGGCATTATCTGGGCCTTGTAAAATGGCATTAGCATCTTTAATACTCATGTTCTTAATAGCGTTGACAATGATATTGGTTGCTTCTGGCGCTGCTTTTTCAGCTGCGTGATTCATACTTTGTTCAAATACATCAGCCTCACCACCTAAGCCGAACTTTCGCATTAAACCACTGACTTGTTGTAGCTCTGGAGGCATAGCAATATGAATCAGTTGATTGGTCAGGTAACCATTAGGTTTACTTACATTATCAATAGCACTGCGAGTTCCAACCTCTAAGGCCTCTTTTAAGCCCGATACGATGGTGTTGTAATCTAAGGCCGATGATGATGCTTTATCATCTATTGATAATAGGGCTTTACCTTGAGTGGTTACATCGTCGAAGATGCTTCCCCAGTCTGCGCTGGCAGGGCTAATATAAATGGCGGTAACAATACAAGCTGCTATAGTGAATTTATTCGAATTAGTCATGACGAGTTCCTTTGAATGACGGTGTCGTTTAGCCTAGTCTTTAAACATAGCCTAGGATAGCAAACTAATTACTAAATGGTTTGCCCGTTATTTTGTGAGACTTGCAAACAGTGCCGGAAGTTTTTCAGGTAATTTATTGATGTTATCAATCACCATATGTTGATTGCCAAATATATCTTTTACATAATCATCAGCTCGTGGATCAAGACTAATACAATAAGTGTAGATGCCTTTTTGGTCGAGTTCTTGAACGGCTTTATGAGTATCTTGTATTAATAAAGTCTCATCACTTACATCGATATCTGATGGTTCGCCATCGGTTAAAATAAGTAATAATTTTTTATCTGATTTTTGGGCTTCAAGATAATGAGCGGCATGACGCATTGCTGCACCCATCCTTGTGGAATAGCCTGCTTTCATGCCTGCTATACGACCTTTAACATCATCATTCCAGTTTTCACTAAAGCCTTTAATATGGTGATAGCGTACATCATGACGAGTATTAGAATGGAAACCTGCGATAGCAAATTTATCACCGAGTTGCTCTATCGACCATGATAGTAAAGATACTGATTCTTGGCATAGTTGCAAGATAGTTTGCTCACAACCTTGAGGAATTTCATTTGTGGATTCTGATAAATCAAGTAACAACATGACGGCAATGTCACGGCTATCGTGTTTATGACTCATATTGATTCGTGGATCAGGCATGCTACCGTTTTTTAGATCAATGAGTGAGCTAATTGCTACATCTAAGTCTAATTCCGAGCCTTCTTCTTGATAACGCACCCGCACATAATTTTGTGGCTTGAGCATTTCCAGAATTCGTTTCATTCTTTTAAGCACTGCGCCGTGTTTCAACAGTAGTTGGTCAACGTCATTAGCATTACCTGCGGGATGAAGGGCTTCATAGACGCTTACCCAGTCTGGTCGGTAGCTTTGTGAATGATAGTCCCATTCTGGATAATGACGTGGTGGAAGGCCTTGTGGTTCTTCAGCGGCGTGTGTTTGTGGGGCATCGCTTGTGGTATCTTCCTCATCGCCTTCTTCTATAAATGTCCACATATGACGGTTATCATCACGATAATCTATTTCAGTATCATCAAAAAAGACGTTAGCCAGTTGATCACTTTGACGACGTGTGCGAGCGACATAAGATAGGGCAATGCTGGCAATTTCTTTGGTTGATGATTCGCCCTTGGCCATCGCTTGATTAAAGCGCTCTGTAAATTCAAGGAGGTCAGGATCGGTATAAACATGTTCAGGAGCAAGTAATGCTCGTGACAACATCGCTAGGCGATGACGTAGGCATGATTGATTTTCTGGGTCACAAGCACCTTCCACTGGGTTTGGATGGAGGCTTAAGAATAATTTTTTTAGACCAGGATATTGTCGAATAGCCAGATTTTCCACACGGCAATCTTCGATAAATTCAATAGCCATACGTTGAAATGGACTGTAATTATCGGCGATGAGTGGACGAGTCCAACGTTGATGTGCCGCCATGTGAGCAAGTGTTGCCCGATAGCGATCAATTCCTGCGACATCCGACAGATCATCATAAACATCGGGGATACGCATGCCTAAATCATCAAAGTAAGGTTGTGGTTTACGTAACTCGTCAAAGCCAAGTGAATAGGGCACTAGTTGTGGATCTGTTTCCCACAAACCTTGCATATATAAATTGAGTTTACGTTCATGGTCATAAAACAACACACCATGCCGTTGTTTTTGCATTACAGCTAAGCTATCAGCTGATTGCAAACTGAAAAAGTCTATTTGGCGTTCAGGATGAGTGCTGTAGTAGCGGACGCCGTAATCCATCCAGTTTTTTAGACCCGCTAAAGATAATTGGCTGATTAGATAAGGCATCTTTTCTAGAAGATAAGATAATGCTGGACTAGGGATGGTGGCGTGATGACCATGAATAGACACGGTGGTGGCTGTCATCATGCTGAAAATTATATCGATGTATTTTTGTAGTGATTCAATATCAGCCAGTCGACGGGATACTGCAGCTATGGTATCTAGAAACGCAGGAATCGATTGGCCATTAGGTGTGCGAGATATTTTCCATACCGTTTCGGATATCAGCTTCAATACTGGTTGGCCTAATTGGCCAGCAATGGCAGGCATATCTTCCATATAACTCAGAACCGGCTCGACCCCTCGACCCATCATGCAAACGAGTGATGCGCCCTCGAGATATTCTTCAATACCTTGTTCGCTCATGTAAACACGGGCTTCTTCCATACACTCGTCAAATACAGCATCGATTTGATCGAAGCCACATTTTAGTTTTAGGCGATCTGGGTGTTGTTGCACTTCGCTGATGTCACTCATGGAAATGTATCGTCAGCTTAGGCAAATACAGCATTGATGGCGTGATCTAAAGTATCACGAATATCCGCATCATCTGTAATGGGCCGTACTAGGGCCATGCGACATGCTGATTTAGCATCAACGCCTTTATCCATTAGATTTGCGGCATAGGTTAATAAGCGAGTAGAAATACCTTCATCTAGGCCATGACCTTTTAAGTTACGAGCCGTGGAAGCTATCTTAACTAATTTATCTGCTAAATCTGCTGAGATACCGGTTTCTTTTTGTAAAATCGATGACTCAACATCTGCTGCTGGGTAATCAAATTCAAAAGCAGTGAAACGTTGTTTGGTTGATTGTTTTAAATCTTTCAACAGACTTTGATAGCCTGGATTGTAAGAAATCACCAGTTGGAAGTCTGGGTGTGCTTGGAGTATTTCACCTTTTTTGTCCAAAGGTAAAGTACGACGGTGATCGGTTAGCGGATGAATAACGACCGTAGTATCTTGGCGAGCCTCAACAATTTCATCTAGATAACAGATAGCACCAATTCGTGCCGCGACCGTTAATGGACCATCTAACCAGCGTGTGCCATTGGCATCTAATAAATAGCGACCGACTAAATCAGAGGCTGTCATATCTTCATTACAGGCGACAGTGATTAAAGGTTTGTTTAACTTCCATGCCATATGTTCGATAAAGCGTGACTTACCACAGCCAGTTGGTCCTTTGACCATTACGGGTAGGCGAGCTTGGTATGCTGCAGTGTAAAGCTCAACTTCATCGTTTTGCGACTGATAAAAAGGCTCTTCTTTAATCAGGTATTGGCTAATGTCATTCATCGCTATTGTCTTTATAGTTGAAAAAGAATTTAGCAAAACCAACGCGGATGATTAGCATTTGTTTTGCTGAATGCTTTTGAGGCGCTATCAACAACACGATGTGTGTTGTCAGTATAATTTGAAGTGATGTTCTCCTCGCCTGAGCGAGGAGAGCATCATTTAGCTGTTGCTATTTATTAGGCTTACTTATGTACGCCTAATTTTTCACGCCAGCCTGGGAAGATCTTATCAGCATCGCCAGGGAACGATTCAAATGCGCGAGCAAATTCACGATGTTCTTTGGCAAATTCAATCGGATCAGCACCGGCTTTCCAACATTCAAACGCTTGGCGTAACGATGTTGCACCAGCCGCTGGGCTATCAATATGACCGTAAGCACCACCACCTGATGTGTTTATAACATTACCGTGACCTAGGTTTTCGAAGAAACCTGGTAGACGTAATGCGTTCATACCGCCAGAGATAATGGGTGTAGTAGGTTTCATGCCATACCATTCTTGGTGATAATAAGGGCCATCAGCACTATCACGTTCGATCATGTAGGCGATGTTACGATCATCCGCGCCGCCTTCCATTTTACCGTAACCCATTGTACCCACATGGATACCAGAGGCACCTTGTAAACGAGAAATTTTCGCTAATACAAATGCAGTGTAACCACGAACAGATGATGGTGATGTGACCGCGCCATGACCTGCACGATGATAATGCAAATATTGGCCAGGATAGTTACGGCGGGCAGTTGTAATCATACCTGGGCCACCTACATAACCATCAACTAAAAAGGCAACTTTATCAGCATCTGGACCAAATGTTTCCAGGATGAAATCAGCACGTGCTAACATTTCGTAATGATCATCAGCTGTGATATTAGCTGAGAATAATTTTGCTTCCCCCGTTTCATCTTGTGCACGTTTCATTGCATCAGCAACTAATGGGATTACTTTCTTCATTGGGCAGAAGACTTGGTTACCTTGTGGTTCATCATTTTTGATGAAATCACCACCTAACCAGAACTGGTAGGCTGCTTCAGCAAAAGGTTCAGGACGTAGGCCTAGTTTCGGCTTGATTATCGTACCTGCGATGTAACCACCATCGACCAGTGGACGACCTAAAAGACGCCACATATCAGTGATATCTTTGGCTGGTCCATCAAACAATTGCAACATGCGTGGTGGAACATAGAAATCTTGTATTTGAGCACATTTTACATCGCCCATACCTTGGTTGTTACCGATAGCCAAAGTTAAGAACGATACTATCATGGCGCGGCCATCAATCATGTTACGGTCAAATAAATCGTTTGGATAAGCTACCTTCATGACACCTTTAGCTTCATCGATTTCGTATACCATGGCATCAACGCCTTTGGTAAAGTCATCGGTTGTTGAAACTTCAACATTGGTACCCGTTGATGATTCTGCAGCAAGATGTGCCGCCGTTGCTAAATATCCATAGCCGGCTGCCGGAGTCATGTGGTAAACAACGAGAATATGTCCGCCGTTGGTAATAAGATCTTCTTCTTTTAAACTAAGATCGGCGTAACGTGATGATTGATCCATTATTAGTACCTTCTTTTTGATGAGTGTTGCGAGCCGTAGCCTGCACTTCACAGTCGGTTTGTTTTTGATCGTCTTTTGAATGACCTCCTGTAAGTGTAGGACATTTTTACTATAAAGAATACTCAATTATTTTGATTTTATGCATAAGTTATGCTTATGATGTTAGCTATGAATATAACTATCAGACAGTTACAGATCTTTGAATCTGTTGCCAAAAATTTGAGTTACACCCGTGCCGCAGAGGTGCTTTATTTGAGTCAACCTGCGGTGTCCATGCAAATTAAGCAGTTAGAATCTGAGCTTGACATGCCTTTGTTTGAACGGATGGGGAAAACGCTCTACCTGACAGATGCTGGAGTTGAACTATTAAATTATGCACGTACTATATCGCAGCAGTTAATCGAATTAGATGATGTGATGACTGAAATGCGTGGCAGTCAACGAGGTCGGCTGGCAATCGCTGTGGCGTCAACAGCTAATTATTTTGCATTGAAGTTGTTGGGAGAGTTTTATAAACGATTTCCTGGGACGACGATCAGCCTCGATGTGACCAATAGAGCAAGTCTGTTAAAGCACCTTAATGATAATACCGTGGACATGGTTATTATGGGCAGGCCACCTGAGTATATGGATGTTAATGCTACGGCATTTTTAGATAATCCCTTAGTTGTTATTGCTCCAAAAGGCCATATTTTGGAGGGACAAAAATCAATTCCATCGTCAGTGTTACAGCAAGAAACCTTTATTCTGCGAGAGCATGGTTCTGGAACTAGGATAGCGATGGAACAGTTTTTCGAGGAAAGAGGCTATAGCATTAGTTCAGTAATGGAAATGAATAGTAATGAAGCGATTAACCAAGCGGTTGAGGCGGGCTTGGGATTAGGTATTGTATCTCGTCATACCCTAGAATGGGAGTTAGCTTTAGATCGATTGGTGGTGTTGGATGTTGAATCCTTTCCGATTATGCGGCATTGGTATTTAGTGCATCGTAGTACTAAACGTTTTACAGCATTATCATCGGCTTTCAAGCAGTTAGTGATTGAAGATACAACGACTATTTTAAAGATCTAATTGCTTTGGCATCAGCCATTTTACTTGTCCAAAACCAGCTACTAAATGAATTTTAACAAGCCGTAGTAAATAAAAATGAAAGCCTGGTAAGGTTAAAATCATTTCTGCATCAGGAAATTGATGCAGATAATTTTCGCGTAATTGCATCTCATCTGTAGTAAGTGTAGCCACCGCCAAACATGTAATTCGTGGCCCTGCAGTTGGATTGGAGGCATCATTTGGATCAAAAATGGTCAGAGATACTTTAGGGTTGGCATGAATATTCTGAGTGTGTTCTGCTAAGTGGCTAATAAAAATAGCAATGTCACCTTCAGCATTAATAATATAAGGTGTTATTGAACCGAATGGATAGCCAGATTCTGTTAATGATAATGTTGATAATACGCCGTAACGTTGGTCTCTAATAAACTGACTCGGTATGAGTGTAGTCATGGGGCTGATATCCAATTAATCTCTTTGGCAGTTGATTCTCCGACTAGGCAAAAGCGCAAATCTTTTGGCATATACGATTTAGATTGAGATAGAGCTATCTGTCCAGCCATAATTTCTGCAAAACGCTGTGGATAAAGTGGCTTTTGTTGGGGATGGGCATAACCCAAAGGATACATGGGCTGATTGTTTTGATGGTCGTACTTATCACTAGCACCGACAGTGTGAAATATTTCATGTGTCATTACCAGCGCATTCTGTGAATTATGAGCTTGATCAGCATATGCGTGGATTATGCCAATTAAACCTTTTTGAAGACCAAGTGAGTGTTGCAGAGCTTGATTATCCGAACCTTGATGGTAAAGTACATACAAGCGGATTCGGTTTTTGTTTGATTTATCATCAGGTGTATTGATGTAAGCCCAATAGCGAAGCTGCATGCTCCATAGTATTATTTTGAATATAGCATTACGATCTGTTGGAGGGGCTGGTGGGATCTTGTAAATTGTGGGTCCAAGTGTACTGATGACTGGTTTATCAACTATAAGTTTATATCGTTTAGCTTCACCAATAAAAAACGCATCAATATCCTGAAAATTTTCTGTGGATAGCTGCTGAATATAATGCTCTGTTTTGGCATTGCCATCACCATTAATGGGGAAGACAGTGACTTCGATAGGCTGATACCATGAGGTGGTATTAAGGCGTTGGTCTTGAGTATAAATAGCTACTAAAGCTAATAACGACAGCAGAATAATAATCCGAATATTTTTAAAGGTTATAACTTTCATCAGTAGCTGGCCACCATCGATTCATTCTGAAGTTACAAATTATAGGCAATAAAAAAGGCCGGTGGAATAATCCAACCGGCCTTCTTCAATTTTTCTTTCGGACTAACTAGCCAGGAATAACATTCTCAGCTTGTGGGCCTTTAGCGCCTTGAGTAACTTCCATCGTTACTGCTTGGCCTTCTTTCAATGATTTAAAACCATCTGATTGAATTGCGCTGTGATGTACGAATACATCTGGACCACTTGCTTGTTCAATAAAGCCAAAACCTTTAGCATCGTTGAACCACTTAACTGTACCTGTAACTTGATCTGCCATAACTACCTCAATATTTTCTTAATTTCTTGCTTACTAATTTCTTAGAAGCTAACTTGTGTAACTCCTAAAAGAAGCTATGAGTATTATACGCATTAAAAATTAATTAGCCTTTGTATTTGTTAAAAAGACAACATTTTTTGTGTGGCTCGATAATGCGAATTGATTTAATAATGCTAATTATATATGCAACTTATTGATTATATTTGTATTTTTTATTAAACTTACTTAGCTTCTTTATTAGCAATAATATTATTGACAATTTTGTCATTGATGCGCTATTTAGAAGTTTTTGCGCAAAAAAGCGTGTTTTAGCTTATTTAGCTACAAATTCTTTAGGCAGGCTTGAACCTTCACCAAAGAAAAATTTCTCCAGCTCTTCTTTTAAAAATGATTGTGATTTTGGATCAGCTAATGAAAGACGGTATTCATTTATTAGGATTGTTTGCTGACCTAACCACATTTGCCATCCTTCTTTAGATACTGACTCATAGATTTTTTTACCTAATTCGCCAGGATAAGGAGGAAAGTCTAAACCTTCTGCTTCTTTATTGAGTTTTACGCAATGAACGGTATGTGCCATGTGAGTCCTCTTTTACTGTAATGATTCGATGAGTGATTTAACCGGTGCAGGCAAACCAAGTAGTAACGCATCGTTTATTTTATACCAAGATAACTTTTTATTCTCGGCGATGTAGTTATTATTAATCTCACACTCAATTAAGTGCGGATAGATTTCAAGCTTAAAATGACTGAAAACATGTTTAATATTTTTCAGTGCTGTGGTGTGAGTAGCATTGACACTTAATTGATTAGAGCATGTGTGGGCTATATCAGTAGCACTATCTAATTCTGGAAAACTCCATAAGCCTCCCCAAATTCCCATCGAAGGCCGTTGTTCTAGTAATATTTCCCCCGTTGAAGCTCGGGCTACTATCCAATGTGACTGGCGAGTTGGAATAATTTTTTTGGGTTTAGCTGTTGGGTAATCAGTAGGATTACCATTTAGATACGCTTTGCAGTCTGCATTGAGCGGACATATAGTGCAATTCGGTTTACTACGCGTGCACAAGGTTGCCCCTAAATCCATTTGTGCTTGGATGTAGTTGGCTATTCTATCTTGGGGTAATAGCTGTTCAGCAATTAGCCACAGTTTATTTTCAATGTGCTTATTCCCTGGCCAACCATCGACGGCTGAGTGACGAGCTAGTACTCGTTTAACGTTACCGTCAAGAATCGGAAAATGTTGATGATGTGCTAAAGCCATTATTGCACCAGCAGTTGAACGACCGATCCCTGGAAGTGCGATTAGCTCATCTAAAGTTGAAGGCATTTGTCCCTGATGCAATTTCATCATGGCGTTGGCGGCTTTATGCAGGTTTCTTGCCCTGGCGTAATAACCTAAACCGGTCCAGAGAGCGAGCACATCATCTGTTGGAGCTTGTGCGAGTGTAGCAATATTCGTAAACCGCTCAGTAAATTTCTGATAATACGGAATAACGGTACTGACTTGCGTTTGCTGAAGCATTATTTCTGACAGCCAAACGTGATAGGGCGAAGGCTGTTGTTGCCAGGGTAGATCTTTACGACCATGTTGGTCAAACCAATTCAGTAGTCGGTCACTAAATAGTGGACTAGTCATAACAATTCATCAAATTTATGGGGATTCAGGGAATAATGCTTGAACAATTATCTGCGGCCTTAGAGTTACAAAGCACTCCTTAAGATGCACTAGGTGCGAAGGAGTGCTTTGTCTCTAATAATGTAGGTTCAGAAGAAGCCTTTTAATTTATCTGAAACGGCATCTTTTAATTGATCTTCTGGCGTTTTTTCTGGTGCAGGTTCAGTAGTTGGCTCAGCAGGAGACGGTTCAGTAGTTGGCTCTGTTACAGGTACGGCTGGTTTTGGCGCGAGTGCGCCGCCCAACAAATCACCTAAGTCACCACCCAATTTATCTTTTAATTTGTCCGCTACTTTAGCTTTCACTTCATCCGTTGCTCTTTCTTTGAGCATGCTTGCTAGATCAACAGTTGGTTTTGGATTACTAAATGTGCCCGTAATTTTAACGGGAATAGTTAAACCTTTTAAATCGGCTAATGCCTTGCCGCCTTGACCTGATGACGTTTCAACGATGGATACTTTAAGTCCATAATCAATGCCTTCTTTTGGCAGATCAATTTTACCCGCACCGTTGATGCGTAATAGTGGCGACATTGCTAGTAGATCTTGATTGTCAATAATGCCATCAGTAGCAGTGAATGAGCCGCTTAGATTTGAAAAGTCAGTTTGAAGAGGGGCATCAGATGCTGGCAGTGTTTCACCTTTAAGTGTGGCTTTGGCTTTACGAATACTTTCGGCAATATTAATACCTTTGACGGCACCATCGGTAAATGAAAAATTACCGTTGCCAGATAAAGTTTGTTTGATTTGCAATATTGTTGCCCCGTTACCCGTTAACTTTGCCTGTGCGTTTACCATTCCTGACAACTTATCATCATCCGTTAAGTCCTTTAGCAGGGGACCAACCTTTACGCCTTTTAAACTCTCATTAAGACTTAATTTCAGGGTTTTACCGCGAGCATCAAGACCAACATTGCCTTGGTATTGGCCTTCGTACATATTGGCACTCATTGGGCTTAAATTAATTAAGCCATTAGTAGCGTTAATTTCAATGTGAATTTTTTCACTATGAGTGCCACTTATTGTTAGCTTGCCAATATCTAGTGTTCCTTTGGCATTGATTTGGCGTAAAGCTTCTAATGGTAGTTCGGCACTGGCTGAAGTTGATGCTGGTGCATTAGCTTTCGGAGCTTCAGTTTTAGTTGCAGGTGGTAAATAACGATCGGCATCAATTTCATCAAGGTTTAATTTGAAATCGAATGCTGGTTTCGCGAAATTATTAATGGCTAAACTACCTGATAATTTACTTTGGTCTAATGTCACATTAAGTTGTTTAGCGTTAATGTGTTTGGTTGAACCTTCAAATTCAGTGGTAAGTTGAACTAGTTTTAGAGTGCTGTCATCAGCCATCACAGGCAATTCAACGTTAAGATTGTTAGCAAGTTGTCTTAAGTTGAAAGGTTTAACAATAATGTTACCAACAAAGTTTGGATTGTCTGATAATAACTTGCTAGTTTTAATATCGCCGCTGATCAGCAAGTCATAAGCATTGATAATTAAGGCAGATAAGGTCAACGTTTGTTGTTTCATATCTGTAGAGATATCAGCAGTTATATTTAACTTGGCTTTGCCATTGGGTAATGAAGGATCAAGTACCTCAGCAGATAAAACTAAGCCTTTTATTGTTGATTGTTGAGTCGCTAAATTTGATGAGATTTGAGCAGATAATTTAGCATCTATAGCTTGTTTGTCGTTACTTGCTTCAGCTGACAGTGTCAAATCATCAATGTTAACCAGTTGTTTCACCATATCAGCATTGATATCGCCACTTAGCGTTAAATTGCTTTGTGAAAATGGTAGCTCTTTGCCAGATATTTGAGTCGTTAGATTTAAACCTGTCAGAGTGTATTGTTGGTTTTCTAAATCAACCATCACTTTAGTGTCTAATTTGATATGGGCTTGAGCCTGTGGCTTTGTGCTGGCGACGTCAAATTCCATATCTAAAGCAGTTGGTTTACCAGGAACAAGAGGATCAGTGTTTAGATTGAAATTTTGTAACTGGTAATTTTCAGCAGTAGTAGCATCCGACCATAAGATATTGGCATTAGTTAACTTAACACCAGCAATACTAATTGCTGCTAGAGTTGGGGTGTCATTAGATGAGGCATCAGCTTTTTTTGTAGTATCTGTAGACGCATCATTCTTGGGAACGAGATCATCCCAGTTGGTTTTTCCGACTTTATTTGTTTCTAGATTTAATGCCAGACCATCTAAAATGATGGTGTCCATTTCTAGTTGTTTTTTCAATAAAGGCATTAATTTAATGCGAATTTCAGCCGCTTGTACTTTTGCAAATGAATCGGCTTTGAAGCCGGCGGCATTACTCAATGATAAAGGACCTAGTTCAAGAGCAATCCAAGGAAAAACAGATAATTTAATATCACCATCTAATGTTAAGGTGCGACCGGTTGCTTTTTCTACCTGGCTTGATATTTCTTGTTTGTAATCATTAGGATCAACTATGAAGAGCAGGGCAATAAGGCCTGCGATGACGAGAATGACAATAAAAATTATAAATTTAAATAGAATACGCATATTATTTTCCTTGAAGTCTTTTAAATTAGAACCTTTTCACGAGTCCTCTTTATATACTTGCTTTTGCTTTGCCCCGACGAAAAATACTCATTGTGCAAAAGTCTTAAATAATACTGTAATCAGAAATTGGTCTGACAGTAGTGTGCTTACATTATGAACGAGCTTGAAGTTTAAAGCTAAATTGTTCACCTTTAGCCCCGCTATTAATCCATATGGGTTGACACTATTTAAACTATTAAAATTTGATTTGAAAGCCATTCTTTAAGCTTTGTCCTGTTCCAATTCGGCACGGCTACGGATACGCACGGTTTTAATGGTGTTGTCTGTCGTTTGTACCACTTCAATAACATAATTTTTAACGCGTAAACTAACGCCAGGCTGAGGAATGGTTTCTAGGATTTCAAGGATCAAGCCATTGATTGTCTTAGGTCCATCAGTAGGCAAATGCCAATGATTATTTCGATTAATATCCCGAATATTAGCCGAACCATTAATCAGATAACTACCATCTTCTTGAGGATGAATATCTTTATCTTCATCAATCGAACCAGCAGTAAATTCACCAACAATTTCACGAAAGATGTCTTCTAAGGTAATTAAACCTAGGATATCGCCATATTCATCAACAACCAGCCCCGTTCGCCTACGGTGCTTTTGAAATTGAATTAGTTGGGTATTAAGTGCGGTGCCTTCAGGAACAAAGTAAACATCCTTGATAATGCCATTTAGACTGTCTTTAGTAAGGTTGTCTTGTGCGAATAAATGCATTGTTTTTCTAACATGGACAATGCCAATAATGTTATCCATGCTGTCTTCATACACGGGTAAACGGGTATTACTACAATAAGATAGCTGTTTGATAATGTCGGCCATTGTGCCATTGATATCTATGCCTTCTATCTCATTTCGCGGCACCATTACATCATTGACCGTCACTTTTTCTAGATCAAGAATACTCACTAACATTTTTTTATGACGCTTAGGGATAATGCTCCCTGCTTCCATTAGGGCCATACGTAGCTCTTCGCTATTAATCGCTGCAGATGAAGTCTCTTCTGGCGAAACGCCAAGTAAACGGAGTAATCGGTTAGTGATGGCATTAGTAAACCAGACTAGTGGAAAAAGCAGTATCAACATGGGTTTGAGGATCATGCTGGCAGGAAATGCAACACGTTCAGGATGTAGGGCGGCCAATGTTTTTGGTGTTACTTCGGCAAATAGCAATACGACAAGGGTGAGGATAAAGGTGGCGATCACGATGCCATTTTCACCATAGAGTTTGACGCCGATCACCGTGGCAATAGCAGAAGCAAAAATATTAACAAAGTTATTGCCGAGTAGAATTAAACCAATAAGCCTATCGGGGCGTGCTAGTAATTGACTCGCCCTTATCGCACCGGCATGACCTTCATGTTCTAAATGGCGAAGACGATAACGATTGAGCGACATTAATGCTGTTTCTGCACTGGAGAAAAAGGCAGAAAATAACAGCAATACAAAGAGTAATGTAAATAGTAGGGTGAGTGATGTTGTATCAGGCATGAGTTATTAAAAATTCCAGAACAAATTTGCTGCCAAAATAGGCGAATACTAAAAATGCAAAACCAATAAGTGTCCACTTGATAGCTGTTTTTCCTCGCCAACCATGACGTAACCTGCCTTGTAATAGGACAGCAAATACACACCACGCGATAAGGGATAACACTGTTTTATGAATAAGATGTTGGGCAAAAATATCTTCAATGAAAAATAATCCTAGCGTTATGCCTAAGGTAAGTAATATAAAACCAGCTGAAATCAGTTGGAATAGGGTTGTTTCCATAGATTGTAATGGAGGTAGTTTCCGCATCAGACCGACAAGATGTCGTTGGCGTAATTGATGTTCTTGGACATATAAAATAATGGCTTGTAAGGCGGCTAAGGTAAATAAGCTGTAAGCAGCTAATGAAAGTAGAATGTGCCACTCTAAAGCTGGGTTGACGAGCGTCGTTGTGGGCTCACTCGGAACAGCGGTCTTGAGGATTAGACTTAATGCGACCAGGGGGTAAATGACGGTACCAGGATGAGCAGACTTTTGTTTAGCGCCCAATACAAGAGTGATAAGAGCCATTAGCCATGCTGCAACCGCTAATGTACTGAAAAGACTTAAATCCCATCCATCTTCCATCGTTAGGAATATATCTGCACCATGAAAGATAAGCGCTAAAACAGTCATAATGCCGATTGGAAATGATGTGGAGCTTTGCTGATTGCGTTGAACAAAGTTACGAATCAGAATGACACTACAACTAAGATAAAGCAGGAAGGCTAATGAATTAGCTATGGCCATGTTGGTTCATTCCTTGTGTACTGATAAAGTTATTTGAACATAATATAGAAAATACGCGATGTATTCATTATCAGTTATAATTCTAAATCTTAAAAATTTATATTTTCGGCATATTTGGGCTGAGCTAACTTCTAGGTGAATCATGTTTGATAGTTTGCAGGACAGATTAGGCGGTACTTTACAAAAACTTCGTGGCCAAGGTCGGATTACTGAAGATAATGTAAAAGACACGCTACGTGAAGTACGGATGGCACTGCTTGAGGCTGACGTCGCCTTACCAGTGGTACGCGAGTTTATTGATCGCGTAAAAGAGCGGGCAATGGGTCAGGATGTACTTCGCAGTTTGACGCCTGGCCAAGCATTAGTAAAAGTAGTTAACGATGAGTTAGTTACTGTGATGGGGGTGGCAAATGAAAGCCTAAACCTCAACTCACAACCACCTGCGGTCATTTTGATGGCTGGTTTGCAAGGTGCGGGTAAAACAACGAGTGTCGCAAAATTGGCCCGTTGGTTAAAAGAGCGCGAAAAAAAATCGGTGATGGTGGCCAGTGCCGATGTTTATCGCCCGGCAGCGATTGAACAGTTAAAAACACTCGCTAAAGAAGTCGATGCGCAGTTTTTTCCTAGTGAAGTTGATCAAAATCCTGTCGAAATAGCAAAAGCAGCCGTTGCATACGCTAAGTTACAGTTTGTAGATGTCGTGATCATTGATACCGCAGGTCGATTACATGTTGATGACGACATGATGACCGAAATCAAACAGATTCATGCGGCTATAAACCCGATCGAAACCTTGTTTACTGTCGATAGTATGACGGGGCAGGATGCAGCCAATACGGCGAAGGCATTTAATGATGCTTTGCCGCTGACTGGTGTGATATTGACTAAAACGGATGGTGATGCGCGTGGTGGTGCTGCTTTATCTATTCGATATATTACCGGTAAGCCAATAAAATTTATGGGTGTAGGCGAAAAAACGTCGGCACTAGAACCTTTTCATCCTGATCGCGTTGTATCGCGAATTTTGGGGATGGGTGATGTTTTGTCGCTGGTGGAAGATGTACAGCGTAAGATGGATAAAGGCGCTGCCGATCAATTAGCTAATAAACTGAAAAAAGGTAAAGGTTTCGATCTCGAAGATTTCAGAGATCAACTTAGACAAATGGGCAAAATGGGTGGCATCGGTTCGATGTTGGATAAAATGCCTGGAATGTCAAATATCCCCGCAGCGGCGAAACAACAAGTAAATGATAAAGAATTAAATAAATTAGAAGCCATTATTAATTCGATGACAAAAAAAGAACGTCAACGACCAGAAATTATTAAAGGCTCGCGCAAAAAACGTATTGCGGCAGGTTCAGGCACACAAATTCAAGATGTGAATCGATTGTTAAAACAGTTCGCACAAATGCAAAAAATGATGAAGAAAATGACCCAGAAAGGTGGCATGGCTAAGATGATGCGAGGTTTGGGCGGCAAGTTGCCAATGGGTGGCGGCATGCCATTTTAAATATAAAGGCGAGATAAGCTTTTCAATTACAAGATATATGCGTAAAATGCATCTGTTTTTCGATCCAGTTTTTCAACAGGCACAAATAATGGTAAAAATTAGAATGTCACGTAGCGGCGCAAAAAAGCGTCCTTATTACACTGTCGTAGTAGCAGACTCACGTAACAAACGTGATGGTCGTTGCATTGAGCGTGTAGGTTTCTTTAACCCACGAGCTCAAGGACAAGAAGAAACTTTACGTTTAGATTTAGAGCGTATTACGCACTGGATTTCTGAAGGTGCACAACTTTCAGAGCGTGTTACTAAGTTAGTCGCTCAAGCGAAAGCTGCTTAATTTAACTTAAAATAAGGTTTCAGTTATGGATACTTCCGTGGAATATGTCCCGGTAGGGAAAATATCTGGTGCTTTTGGGGTTAAGGGATGGGTAAAAATCTACTCATTCACCGATCCAAGAGAGAATATTTTAAGTTATTCGCCATTATATCTGTCACGGAAAGGTGAATGGGTAGAGGTGAAAGTAGTTGAAGGGCGCTTACAAGGCAAAGGCGTAGTAATGAGCTTGGATGGGGTCACTGACCGCGATCAAGTCTTACCGCTTGTAGGTGTAGAACTTGCTATTGCCAAAACGCAGATAAAACCAGCTGGAAAAGACGAATATTATTGGTCGGATTTAATTGGTATGTCTGTTGTTAATTTACAAGACGAACAGCTTGGACAAGTGGATAGCTTGCTTGAAAATGGCGCCCATGATGTACTGGTTGTTCTAAATAAAGATAAAACTGAACGGTTGATTCCTTTTGTACTGGATGACATCGTTGAGCTCGTTGATTTGGATAATAAAGTTATTCGGGTTGATTGGGAATCGGATTATTGAGGTGAATGCCATCATGCGAATTGGTGTGGTGTCTTTATTTCCTCAAATGTTTGATGCAATAACGCAATATGGAGTGACTGGCCGTGCTGTAAAGCAAGGTAAGTTAGATATTGATTATTGGGATCCGCGGGATTTTACGTCGGATAAACATCGAACTGTAGATGACCGGCCTTATGGCGGTGGCCCTGGCATGGTGATGAAAGTTGAACCATTACAGCAGGCTATTCATGCTGCTAGAGCGGTGTTAGGTCAACAAACTAAAGTGGCTTATTTGTCACCGCAGGGTCGAAAGTTAGACCAGCAAGGTTTGCAAGAATTGGCAACAAGAGATGCGATGATTTTTGTTGCAGGACGTTATGAAGGTGTTGATGAACGCCTGATTGAACAAGAGATTGATGAGGAATGGTCGATAGGTGACTACGTTCTCAGTGGTGGTGAGCTTGCAGCGATGGTCATTATTGATGGCGTGGCAAGATTGTTACCAGGTGTTTTGGGTGATGAAGAATCTGCACAGCAAGATTCATTTATGGCTGGTTTATTAGACCATCCGCATTACACAAGACCAGAACGATTATCTAGTCAAAATGTGCCTGAGGTACTTTTGGGTGGCGATCATGAGGCAATACGAAAGTGGCGCCTTAAACAGTCTTTAGGACGAACTTGGTTAAGGCGGCCTGAATTGTTAGTAATGGAAACATTAACTAATGAACAGAATGCGTTATTAGAACAATTTATTGCCGAATTTAGGCATGAAGAGAAGTAGGAATTAGGAGTAGAACAATGAGTAATATAATTGAACAGCTAAACGCTGAACAAATGAGACAGGATATTCCTGCATTTTCTTCAGGTGATACTGTTGTTGTAAAAGTAAAAATCAAAGAAGGCGAACGTGAACGTGAACAAGCGTTTGAAGGCGTCGTAATTGCTATTCGTAACCGTGGTTTACATTCTGCATTTACAGTACGTAAAATTTCAAATGGTGTTGGTGTTGAACGTGTATTCCAAACTCATAGCCCAGCAGTGGCAAGTCTAGAAGTTAAACGTCGTGGTGATGTTCGTCGCGCTAAACTTTACTACTTGCGTAACTTAACGGGTAAAGCAGCACGTATTAAAGAAAAATTGGGTTAATACGCGGTTAGCAGAATCGAATGTTGATTCTGACTGCTTAAGAAGGGCGCGGCTGTTTACAGTTGCGCCCTTTTTGTCATTATGACTAGTCTTTTTGCTGAAACAATATTAGTGACGCCAGTTGGGCGTATATTGCTCCATACAAGTGAGACGCAGCTATACGGCGTAGAGCTATTTATTAGTAATGACTTTTTGGATAATGAGACTGTAATATCGACGTTTGCTCAGCAGGTGATTAATAAGCTCAAATCCTATTTCATTGATCCACAATCTGAGTGCAAATTGAAGCTCGCTGAGCGAGGCACTGTATTTCAACGAAGAGTGTGGCAATACTTGCTAACAATTCCACCAGGTGAAACAAGGACCTATAGCGAGCTTGCTCAAGCCCTTGATACGTCGGCTCGTGCGGTAGGTAATGCCTGTAGAGCCAATCCTTTTGCTATTGTTGTCCCATGTCACCGTGTCGTATCAAAAGCAGGGCTTGGTGGCTATTATGGAAAAACAGACGGCAGTGAAATCGATCTAAAACAATGGCTATTAGAGCATGAGCGTCATAAGTCATCATGAGCTCAGATAAGCCAGTAATAACTACCGATCGTTATCTTCAACCTTTTTTAGATTCACTATGGTTAGAAGCAGGCTTAAGTAATAATACGATTGCTGCTTATCGGCGTGATCTTTTAACTTTTGCCGCTTGGCTACGCCAGTTTGATATTGATTTAATGGCCGCGAGTCGTAATGATATTTTACGTTATCAAAGTGTACGTATGCGCGAAGGTCGAAAAGTACGTAGCGAAGCCCGTTTACTCTCAAGTTTAAGACGTTTTTATCGTTACTTATGTCGTGAAGATATTCGAGATTCAGATCCAACTGTGCAGATTGAATCGCCGCGCTTAGGCCGCTCCTTGCCTAATAGCATAACGGAAGATGAAGTCGAAATGCTGTTAGCGCAACCTAATGTCGATGTTGCTTTAGGCTTACGTGATCGCACGATGCTAGAAGTATTGTATGCAACTGGTTTGAGGGTGTCAGAACTGGTTGGCTTGACCAATGAGCAACTTAATATGCGGCAAGGGCTGATACGTTGCGTCGGCAAAGGTAATAAGGAAAGGCTAGTCCCACTGGGTGAGATTGCCTTAGATTATTTACAACGTTATCTAACAGAGAGTAGACCGCAATTATTAAAAGGTGCAATGAGTGATGACTTATTCCCGACGCAACGTGGCAAAGCGATGACGCGTCAAGCCTTTTGGTATTTAATCAAACGATATGCCAAATTAGCGGTGATTGAAAAAGATTTGTCTCCACATACCTTACGCCATGCATTTGCCACCCATTTATTAAATCATGGTGCTGACTTACGTGTAGTGCAGTTACTACTAGGGCATTCTGACCTATCAACGACACAAATCTATACCCATGTCGCCAAAGAGCGGTTGAAAAGTTTACATACACTGCATCATCCACGCGGCTGAACACTGTATCTGAACGACAGACGAAATGATAAACTGCCACCATATATTGCTGAATTTTTAGGAGTTAGAAATGCCCTCGTTTGATATTGTTTCGGAAGTTGATAAACATGAATTGACCAATGCGGTTGACCAGACTAATCGAGATATAAGTAATCGTTTTGATTTAAGAGGAACTGACGCGCGTGTCGAGCAGTCAGATAAAACGCTGACGATGCACGCCGGCAGTGATTTTCAGTTAGAACAGGTTTTAGATATTTTACGAATGAAATTAATTAAACGAGGCGTAGAAGTCAGCTGTCTTGAGATTAAGGATTCGATAGGTAACGGAAAAATGCGTAAACAGGATGTAATAGTTCGTGAAGGCTTGGATAAAGATCAATGTCGCATTACTGTGAAGTTAATTAAAGAAAGTAAGATCAAGGTACAAGCCGCTGTTCAAGGTGAAAGTGTTCGCGTCACCGGTAAAAAACGTGATGAATTGCAACAAGTCATGGCGTTATTGCGTGGCAATGAGGCTGTAGATATGCCATTACAATTTAATAATTTTAGGGATTAGGAACTATCAATGTTGAAACGACTTTATTTGTGTCTACCAATGCTCGCATGGATGGGATTAGCACAAGCTAGTGACACAGGCGCTATCAAGGAAAAGCTAGCCGAAATAATGCCTGGTGTAACGATTGAAAGTATCCAGCCATTAGATAATACGGGCTTGTATGAAGCTATCATTAATGGCGAGATCGTCTATTTTAGTAAAGATGCGCGCTATGTTTTCCAAGGTGATGTGATTTCTCTAGAAAAACGCCAAAACATTACTGAGCTAAAACGAGTTGATTTAAGAAAACAAACACTGGCATCTGTCGATGAGGCAGAGATGATAGTTTATGAGCCGAAAAAAACAGAGTATACCTTAACTGTATTCACCGATATTGACTGTGGTTACTGCCGAAAATTACATGAGCAAATGGCCGAATATAATGCACTAGGCATCCGCATCCGCTATATGGCATTTCCTAGGACAGGCGTTGATTCAGAGTCTTATGATAAAACCGTAGATGTCTGGTGTGCTAAGGATCGCAATCAGGCTCTAACGGATGCTAAGAACGGCAAAGAAGTAAACTCAGAGACGTGTAAGGCACCGGTGCAAGCTCAATATGAATTAGGAAAGCGCTTAGGCGTTAGCGGAACCCCCGCTTTATTCCTCGAAAGTGGTGAGCTATTGCCGGGTTATGTACCACCAAAGCGTCTTAAAGCAATACTTGATCAGAAAGCTTTAGCTGATTCTTAATACAGAATCACTGGCTGAAATGCGGTGATCACTCAATACAAATTGTTGATCATTGCATTTTAGAATACTTACTTTATTCTCCCAGTCCCCTAATACGATCCGATAGGCAGGCTTATTAGCTAGTGTAAAGCTGTGAATCGCTGGGCGATGGGTGTGACCATGAATTAAATACTGCACGCCATACTCTTGCATAATCCGACTGACTTCAAGCTGATTGACATCCATGATCATGGTTGATTTAGATTGCTTTTGTTCGCGACTTTTCTGTTTTATTTTGTCAGAAATACCTTGGCGATAATGGGCAGGTAAGTGCAAAAAACACCACTGTAAGAATTTATTACGTGTTTTTCGGCGATAGCGTTGATAACTAACGTCATCAATACATAAACTATCACCGTGTATTAGCAATGTTTTTACGCCGCAGAGATTTATCACCGTGGGATCAGCAATTAACAGGCAGCCACAACGTTCGGCAAAATGTTTACCCATCATAAAATCTCGATTACCAACCATTAGGTATGTCTTGATTCCTGTTTGGTGCAGTTGCTGTAACTGAGTGATGAGTGGTTCGAATTCGACAGGCACAATGTCATCACCTAGCCACGTATTGAATACATCCCCTAAAAGGTAAAGTGATTCAATTCCTTTGGTTTCAGTGCTGAGAAATTCTGTGGTGAGTTTGATTAGCGCTTCATTCTCTGGGCTGAGATGAAGGTCTGAGATAAAAAGTGTGGTCATGGCAGGAGAAAGCTACCCTCTCAACAACGAGAGGGTAGCTTCAATTAATAAAACTATTCAACAACAGTTGCACTGTTGATCATGACTATTTCGTTTGGTACATCGCCATGGCCATTTTGATTACCAGTACTGACAGCACGGATGGTATCAACAACATCCATACCTTCAATGACTTGACCAAAAACAGCATAGCCCCAAGCAGCGCCACTCTCACCACGAAAATCAAGAAAGTTATTATCAACAGTGTTGATGAAAAACTGTGCAGTAGCAGAATGAGGGTCGCCGGTGCGTGCCATTGCGAGTGAACCACGAACATTACTTAAGCCATTATTAGCTTCATTTTTGATTGATGCTTTAGGTGTTTTTTGAACAAATTCTTCAGTAAATCCACCACCTTGAACCATGAAATCTTTAATGACACGATGAAAAATCGTTCCATCATAAAAGCCGTCATTAACGTAGCTTAGAAAATTAGCTACTGTATTGGGT
Source organism: Pseudomonadota bacterium (assembly GCA_030576275.1). Lineage (GTDB taxonomy): Bacteria > Pseudomonadota > Gammaproteobacteria > Nitrosococcales > Methylophagaceae. Next base: position 29,634 of record JALIBN010000016.1, read on the forward strand.
GCTTTATCAGCATTTAATTCAATGACGATATCGCCGTAATTTGTTTCCAGTTTAACTTGTGGCAAAACATTGCCTCCTTCAGCGTGAGTAGAGAATGATAATACTGCTAACAGCAATGGTGCCAAATAACGGAAAAATATTTTCATAAGAGTTTGGTTCCAATAATTAACAATAAAAGTAACATCATAATAGAAATAACAGCTTAAGTAGAGTGCTTTATCTACTTTTCATTACTCACTTACCGTAAAATGTTCGATAAGTTTTTGATAAAGAGCATCACATGTTACAGATTCATAATAGCCTAACGAAACAAAAAGACGTGTTTACACCTATCGAGCCCGGTAAGGTCAAACTATATGTGTGCGGTATGACAGTATACGATTTATGTCATGTTGGTCATGCTCGCGTGATGGTCGTGTTTGATGTGGTGACCCGTTATCTTCGCGCCTGCGGCTATGAGGTAACTTATATTCGTAATATCACCGATATTGACGATAAAATTATCGCACGTGCTAATCAAAATGGTGAAAGCATCCAATCGTTGACCGAAAGATTTATTGCGGAAATGCATCAAGATGCCGATGCTTTAGGTGTAATTAGACCTGATCTGGAACCTAAAGCCACTGAATCAATGGCTGAAATTATTGCCATGATAGAAACTTTGATTAGCAAAGGTTTTGCCTATGCGGCAGATAATGGCGATGTTTATTACGATGTCAGCAAGTTTGAAGGTTATGGCAAATTATCTGGACGTAATATTGAAGAGCTACGTTCAGGTGAACGTGTAGCCGTAAATGAAGCTAAAGATGATCCTCTAGATTTCGTGTTGTGGAAAGCAGCCAAACCAGAAGAACCCGCTTGGGAATCATCATGGGGCCGTGGTCGTCCTGGTTGGCATATTGAATGTTCAGCGATGTCTGCGACCTGTTTGGGTGAGCATTTTGATATTCATGGTGGTGGCCAAGATCTGCAATTTCCTCATCATGAAAATGAAATCGCGCAATCTGAAGCCGCTCATGGTTGCCAATCAGTTAATTACTGGATGCACAATGGCTTTGTGCGGATTGATGATGAAAAAATGTCCAAATCGCTCGGCAATTTTTTTACTGTACGAGAAGTATTGGCGCGATACTCGCCAGAAGTAGTGCGTTATTTTATTTTGACCAGTCATTATCGTAGCCCGCTCAATTACTCTGACGAATCATTAGAGCAAGCAAAATCAGCATTAACACGCTACTACACGGCATTACGTGATGTTGAAGCCCAAGCAGATGTTATATGGCAAGATGATGAAGAATTCGGCGCTCGTTTGACTGTAGCAATGGATGACGATTTTAATACAGCCTTAGCCTTATCAATTATGGCTGACGTGCGTCAGGCTTTGAATAAAGTCTCGAATGACGACGCGCGAACTCGTTATCTAGCAGGCTTATTATGTTCTTTTGGTGATGTTTTGGGCTTATTTCAACAATCTGCAGATGCATTTTTATTGGGTGATACCAATAATGATGATCTTGCCGTTAAAGTTGAAGCATTAATTGACGGTCGAAATACAGCGCGAGCAAATAAGGATTGGTCTAAAGCAGATGAAGTGCGTGATGAACTGACTGCCATGGGCATTATCTTAGAAGATAATGCAGGCAAGACGACTTGGCGTAAAGCGTAATTTAGCTGTTTGTAGATGTAGGTTGGGTTTTAACCCAACAAGTTGGACTGAAGTCCAACCTACAGACTGTAAAACATCATTTATTATCTGCACTGTAGGTCGGTTTTTAACCCGACAATTTGGACTGAAGTCCAACCTACATATTGTAAAGCGTCATTTATTGTATGCACTGTAGGTCGGGTTTTAACACGACAATTTGGACTGAAGTCCAACCTACATATTGTAAAGCGTCATTTATTGTATGCACTGTAGGTCGGGTTTTAACCCGACAATTGGACTGAAGTCCAACCTACATTTGTAAAGCGTCATTTATTATCTGCACGGTAGGTCGGGTTTTAACCCAACAATTTGGACTAAAGTCCAGCCTACATATTGTAAAACGTCATTTATTGTCTGCACGGTAGGTCGGGTTTCAACCCGACAATTTGGACTGAAGTCCAACCTACATTTGTAAATCGTCATTTATTATCTGCACGGTAGGTCGGGTTTCAACCCGACAATTTGGATTGAAGCCCAACCTACATTATTAATGCGAAACTACATAGAGCCTTAAATATGCAACTCATTAGCCGCATACAGGGTATTTTCGAGTAATGTGGCTACTGTCATTGGCCCAACACCGCCCGGTACTGGCGTAATCCAAGCGGCTTTTTGTTTCGCTATATTAAATTCAACATCACCCGTCAATGAGCCATCTTCCATACGATTAATACCCACATCAATAATAATCGCACCTTGTTTAATCCATTCACCAGGAATAAAGTTGGGTTTACCCACCGCGACTACGAGAAGATCAGCGCGCCGAACGTGAAATTCTAAACTGTTGGTCCAGCGATGGCATACTGTAGTCGTACAGCCAGCAAGTAATAATTCCAATGCCATAGGACGACCGACAATATTTGAGGCACCGACTATGACGGCTTCTAAGCCGTGTAAATCAACACCTGTCTTCTCTAATAGTGTCATTATCCCTTTTGGGGTGCAAGGACGTAGTTGAGGGTTACGCTGGGCAAGCCTACCAATATTATAGGGGTGGAAGCCATCGACATCTTTATGCGGGACGATGTGTTCAATAACTGCTTCGGTATTGATATGTTTGGGTAAAGGCAATTGCACCAAAATGCCATCGATTTCGTCATCAGAATTAAGCTGTTCAATTAGGGTTAACAAAACTGCTTCTGCTGTATCTATTGGCAAATCGTGAGAGACAGACTTAAAACCGATTTCTTCACAACTACGTCGCTTACTGCCAACATAGACTTGTGATGCTGGGTCACTACCAACGAGGACCACGGCCAAGCCTGGACGTCGTTTTCCTGAAGCTAATCGTATATCATTTGCTATTTTCAGGCTTTGTTTAAGCTCTAACGAAATGGCTTTCCCGTCTAAAATTTGAGCGGTCATTAAGTAGTATCCAGACAATCAAAAAAACGCTATAGTCTCATGTTGTGCAATTAACGGCAAAAAAATCAAAAAGTGTTTGACTCAGTAAACACATGAGCGTATTATTTCGCCTTCTCCGAGGACATCTGCTCTTCGGAATGTCGGGGTATAGCGCAGTCTGGTAGCGCATCTGGTTTGGGACCAGAGGGTCGGGAGTTCGAATCTCTCTACCCCGACCAATTATAAAACTAAGACCCTTCCCCGATTTAGAATAAACACACACAATGCGCCCGTAGCTCATCCGGATAGAGCATCGGCCTTCTAAGCCGAGGGTAACAGGTTCGAGTCCTGTCGGGCGTACCATTTTCTTAATTAGTCATCACCGTGTGGTGGTTAAAATAAGCTGAAAATGTAGTTTATTGCCAATTTGTATCATCTCCTCTTGCAGACTATTCCACGCCCATTTTCTCTCGAACACATCTCAATTTTGCAGTTTGACGTAACCATTAAAACTCAATTTTTTATGCCTGATAAAAATGATCTATAAACGCAAAAGTTCGTTGTTAATATCAATCTTGTTGATCTGACTCTTATCAAAATAACTGACTAGGGCGATAATAAATCGAAGTCTGCTACTGGATATTTAACGGTAGCTTCTCATATGATTTTATAAAAACTTTAAGAAGCGGTATAGTCGACA
>JALIBN010000017.1 GCA_030576275.1 Pseudomonadota bacterium
CCGTTTTCGCATCGTCAGATGTAGTGACTTCTGTAGCATCGTTGAGATCAGTCGGCTCATCCGTTTTCGCGTCGTCTGAACTAGTCTCGTTTGGATTAGGGTTCGTCGACTCGTCAGATATAGTTGCTTCTCCCGTTTCATTCGGATTTGGATCAGTCGGTTCATCCGTTTTCGCATCGTCAGATGTAGGTGTCGCGGAATCATTTGACTGCGAAACAGGGTCTGAGCTTACGCTCTTATTCGATGTACTGTCAGAGACAGCATCGGAACGAGGACGAGTTGGGCTTGAGTCTGTACCACCATTCTTCTTCGAACTATCACCGCCACCACCTTTAAGACGAACTTCAACACCTGTAGCATATTCGCTGTTTTCAGCTTCGGTATTAACTACTTCACCGATCATCGTTTCAGTACCAGTCGTAGATTGAATATCTGCTTCCTGGCTATTGATCGTAGCCCCTTTTATTGAAATATCACCGCCAGACTGAATGCTTGTGGTCGTTGAATCGGTACTACCCGCATCTGTTAAACCACCTTCCACAACACCTTCTGGGGAACCTTCTGCACCCATACCTATATCAGCAGAAGCACCTGCATTATCCTCTGATGATGTACTTTTAGCAGCCATGAGGTTTACATCTCCCCCAGCCTCGATTGATGTAGCGCCATCAGAAACTAATTGCGTTCCCTCGAAGCTCGAATCGCCACCTGATTTAATGGATGTTCCACCATTACCTGACTTGATGGATCCGACTACCGCAGTGCTACTTTCACTATTACTCTGTTCATAACCGCCACCAACGCCCACGCTCTCGTCTTTTGTCGTCGCACTAATTGATAAGTTGGCATTTGTTGAATCGCTTGATGATGATGTTGTGTTTCTTGCTGCTTGGAAGTCCACGTCTCCGCCAGCATCAATACTCGCTTGATTGCCCGCTTCAAGATTGGTTCCAACGAATGTTGCATCCCCTTTGGTTTTAATATTAAGGTTACCACCAGCACTGATTGATCCAGCTCGCGCTGTGGTGGTCGATTCGCTACTATCTCCACCGCCATACTCAGCATCTAACTTAACGCCAGGTGAACCATAAATAGCCACTTTGCCATCCACCGATACTTCACTAGAGCTATTAGTACTGCTAGTTGAATCTTGGGCAGCTTGATAGTCCAAAGATCCTGCTTCGATATTGACATCACCAGCAGACTCAAACTGTGTGCCGACTAACGTCGTTGATTCTTCAGAGCTTGAATTAATATTTCCACCTGATTTGAACTTACTCGTTACTGCTGTTTTTGTTTCAGATGAACTACTTGTATTTTCATTTTCATACTGCGCTTGGAAGCCAGCACCGGCTTCAGCACCCGCATCAGCTGAACCACCTGAGAAGCCACCGGCATCAGCGCCAGCATCTACTTTAACACCCGCATAGACACCAATCCTTGCATCGTCCTCACTCGTCTCACTGGTAGAGTATGTCTCGTCATGGACGGCTTCATCACGAATCACGCGTGCTGATTGGTCAATATCGCCAACCGCATCAACCTGAGTAGCTTGATCCACAATTGTATCTTCTGCTGTTCTGGAAAAATTCCCACCCGACTTGAAGCTATTGCCTACAACCGTTGATGTACCATCCGTCGTAGAACTCGTCTTATTATTATAACGAACACCTGCGCCTGCTTCGGCTTCGGCAGAAGCCGAGAGACTGCCATCTACATTTGTGACGACACCTGTCTGCGCATTAGACTCAGCGCTTGCTTGAGCACTTGCATCTCCACTGACATAAAGTCCGACCGTGTCACTATTACTTGATGTCGTCGATTCGGTAATATCCCGTGCAGCTAGATTGTTTATATTAGTAGCATCAATTGACATATCATCACCTGACTCTACATTCGCCCCAACGAAGGTAGCCGTGTCTTTTGCAGTAATAGACAAATCACCACCGGTACTGATACTCGAACTGGTGTTAGTTAAGCTATAGTCACTCGAATTTTCTTGTTCAACGCGAACGCCAATGGTAACGTCAGTGCCTGCAGATGCATTAGCCGTAGCAGATGCGGCTGCATTCGTTGCCAGTGCCCCATAAGCTTGAGTATCTGCTTCAGCTCCGCTATTAGCGTTAGCTGTACTTTCTTCAAATAAACCAACAGAGGTACGAGTAGTTTCGGTGTCACTCCACGTTTCATTACGTCCAGTCAGTACATTTACATTCTCGGCATCCAATGTAGCGTTAACGCCCACATCGACATTGGAACCTTGAATAGTCAAATCACCTTCCGTAGTGGCGGTTAAATTACCACCTATATTCAAGTTGCTTGCAACACTGGTATTGCTGCCAGAGTTGGTGGTTGTCGTAGTTGTTTCTTCTAATATCAAATCATGATTTGATTCTGCTGATGCATTAGCCGATGCACCAGCATCCGCGGCCAAGTATTCTGTGCTAGAACTAGAATCACTGGCGGTACCTGATTCAGCATCACCCTCTATTTTCAATAGCGTAAAGGTTTCAGTCACTGTTGTGCTTGTTTCTACATCCAAGCCATCAAGAATTTCAATGCCGGCTACTGCATCAATATCGGCATTGCCTGCAATGTCGACATCAGAGCCTTGAATCACGAACGAGCCTTCAGAATCAACCGAGGCATTGCCCCCAACATCTAAAGTTGAGCCGATATTGGTACCTGAAAATTTATCCGTTGTCGTCTTTTCGCTACCAATGAGTCCACCACCTACACCGAAGCCTGCCTTGGACTCTACGGTATTGGTAGTCACCTTATCTTGGCGTGCGATCACGTTAAAATCACCGCCCGTCGTAACGTCAAGATCACCGTCTACGCTAACATCACTGCCTGCAATCGTCGTATCGTTACCACTGTCCAGGCTTAAGTTACGGCCAATATCTAGCGTTGAACCAATATTGGTTTCAGTGGTTGATGTAGTCACACTTGAGGCGCCATCGTTATTACTTCGGGTTCTACTCGAGCTTTTATCAACAATAGTGTCTACAACAATATCATTATCCGCAGATAATGAACCATTACCTTCAGCAGTAAGGTCTGCACCGATGATTTTGATGTCCTCTTTTGCTGTCAGCGACAAATCACCTGTAGATTCTATCGAACCAGTTTTGCCAATGTTGGTGACGGTATTACCTTCACCACCACTTGTTTGTGACCAGGTTTGGTTGATAATACTGCCGTCAGTTGACGTTAATGAGACATCACCGCCTTTTATCGTTCCGCTGGTGTTAGTAATATCATTGACCGCCGTCACATTCAGGCCACTCTTGGCGACAATAACACCGCCTGAATTGCTCAATGATTCGACATCAAGGTCTATAGTCTCTGCAGCAATTACCGCACCCGTCAGAATTTTATCTTTAGTCGTTTGTGATAAAAACACTCGCGGCGCTAATACCTTTTCACCATTGACAGTGACTTCTACCATCCACACAATATCACTATCTAAGTTAGCCAACTGTTCCTCTGTTGGGCTTTCACCCCAGACAAACCCCAGTCGTTCTGCTTCGTCAGCACCTTGCTCCATTAAGCTTTGCAGCAATACTTCCTCTTGCTGATAACCGTCTAACAAATTATTGCCGGTTTGCGCTATTAGTTGCTGACGAATCAAATACGCCTCATAGCCAGCATCACCTAGACGTTTTTGCAGTAGTTCAGGATCATAACCATAGCGATTGATAAAGAAATCAGAACCACCGAAGGTCGAACCCACTTGATATAACGGATTAGTCTCAACTAGATACCCTGAAGAAGGATTTTGACTCTGAACAAATAAACCATTTGGGCTAGTTGGCAAAGTAAGAATGAGGCCGCCAAATGGAATAGCGTCAGATGCTGTGATTGCAGAACTATCGATTGTAGAGGCTTGATCTACTGCAGTTGGATCGGTTGAAGCCGTAACATCTTCAGTTGTTGCAGGCCCGGTACTATTAAGGCCACTTACATTTACAAAGGTAAGACCGGGCTCTTCAGCTCTTGCAGTGCTTAATGTCCCTGAGGCATAAAGGCCTGCTGATGTAAGAGTCTGTATGAAAGTAGAAACGGTAGAGACACCGCCGTATAAATCACTAGTGCTAGCTGCACCAGAGTAAGTAGGATCTGCATTAGGGTCGCCTAGCAGTCCGGTAGGAAAAATTCTTTCATATGGCAGTAAATCCTGCCAGTACACTTCATCACGCCAGGTTTCTGTTCTGGCATACTTAAGCAGTGAATAATCATCATTGGTAAAACTTGAAGTGCCGCTCCTCGGGTTAAGGGTTAAATCTATACCAGATATAATGCCGCCAAGATTTAGTCCCTCAAAAAAATCTTCAATGGTGATATGGCCGCCCGTTGATAGGATTTGAGGTCGATTATTATCAGTCGGTAAAAGTCCCACATACTTCTGAGATACAGTCCATGATCTTGAATAAGTTCTAAACTGATCAACGCCCGAACAGAAAAAATTTGTAGGGTTAAAATTGACGTCCGTGCCACCGCAAAACTCTAACCAGTTACTATCGCTAGTACCTGTCAATACAGCATCACCCAATACACGGGTATCGCCGCCGGCTATTACATTATTGAAGTTCAAGCTACTAATTGTAATATTCTCGGCAGCAACAATTTTATTATTATTAATAAATTGATTACCGGCAGTTATATCGATACTACCCTCAGAGTCAATTTGCCCTGATGCATCGTTAATAAAGGTGTTCGCGATATTGGCAATGAAGTCTCTACCAGAATAGACTGTTTCACTGTTGGTAAAATTACCGCCTGTTACCGTTAAATTATTAAGTGCAGAAATGGCACCGCTAGATTGGTTGTTAATATTTCTGAAAGAAGAAGTCTCTACAGATAAATCATGTTTAGAGAAAATAAGGCCATAGTTATCTAGATTTTCAGTAATGGTAATGAAGCTCGTACCGCCGCCTAAAATAACGGAATCACTCTCAGGCATTACTAACGTGTTTAAATCCAGCAGCATAGCGCCAGTAGATTCAATTTGTGCACCACCCGCTACCGTCAACGTGTCAGCAGTAATTTGTAGGGTATTACCCTTGATTACCGACGCATTGCTAACACTTACACCTTTACCATCACTTTGACCTTTGATATCCATCAAGCCGCCTGCTTCTAGACGACCAGTATTACTCACTGCGTAATTTGAATCCGTTCCGCGTACTGTTACATCACCCTGTGTAGATACAATATTCTGATTATTCGTTAACAACGAGCCAATATTAAGGGCAAGATCACCAACAGACTGCATAGCCCCATTGTTCGTCAGGTCAGCTACATCAACGTGTAGCGAGTCACCTAAAAGAGTCGATCCTGCCGCAACATCTAGGGTGCTGAGCCCACTGATATTTAGTACTGCACCAGCCTTAACAATTCCCGCTCCGACATTATTAAAACTACCTGAAATAAAACCATCCCTAGTGATGTTCAAGTCACCCGCGGCTAGTAATTTATTTGCGTTTTCGAGTAAATATGATTGGAGGGTAAGATTACCACCCGATTGAATGACACCATCTGAGTTATTTGTAACTTGAAAAGCATTTATTGTTGCTGATTGCACTAACGTGTTTGAGGCGAACAGCAAGGCATTGTTAGTGAGATAATCTGCCCTAATAGTGGTTGTGCCTAAACCTTGTATGGCACCTGCGGTATTGTTGATGCTACTAGCAAAAATATTAAGAGTATCGTCTGACAATATTTGACCGCTATTGTTAATAACAGACAATCCACCGCTATCACCAAGTTTAATGGATGTTTTACCATACAATGTACCGCTGTTATCTAACGTCGCTGTACCAGAGGATTGACTCAATATATTTAATGCACCAGTATCAGCAGAAATAATACCTTGATTGTCTAGGCCATCACTACTTGCTGTAATCGTAATGTCGCCAGCGGTAGCTTGAATGCCTTGATTTGTAGCTGAACCGGTAGATATTAATCCTGAGGTCGAACTAAGAGCCATCCCGTTTGCTGATTTAACTGATGCATTACCCAATGCCATATCGGCTGTTACATTAATGGCTAGTGGGCCATTGTCTGTGTAAAGCGCGGTTGAACTTGTCCCTAAATCAAGCGAGTCCGCATTAATATCTAATGACGATGCCGCGCCATAAGATACAGCATCAATACTCGCCGCTGCGGTTGTATTGATGTCAACGGTATTGGCATAACGCTTATTATTATCATCGATGGTCGATGCTGTTGCTGTATCGTCCAATGAAGCAACTTGATACGACAGGGTATCGCTTGCTTTGAAAACACCACCCGCAATCGTCGCACCGCCGCTATTGACGGTAAGTTCTATATTCTGATTGGCCGTCAGCGATGTATCTGTAAGTGTAATCGCATCCGCTGCGTTATTAGTAGATGTTAGTGCGATATTTTGTTGTGCAGAAACCTGATTATTAAGCTCAATCTTACCATCAGCAGTCAGTGTAAAACTACCTACTGAAGCTGCGGCATCGCCCAGCATACGCACACCAACTCCGGCCTCATTAGCGATGAGTTCAACACGACCAGCATACATTCCACCCAACATAGTCGAGTCAATGGCATAAGCAGGGGCTGGACCCGTAGGCGTTGTTGCCGTGGCTGTGCGACTTGAATAATCCCACTCATTGGAGCCAGCGATCAGTTTGAGATCATCGGCGTTAACCTGTCCGTCTAATTTAATAGATCTAGCGACAACGTCAAACATTTTCTGCGCGCTTAGATCTGCACCCGTGCCATTAACTAATACATCGCCTTGTTTGACATCAAAACCAGTTAAATTACCATTGTTAAAAACAGGCGTTCCTGTCGATAGCGTGACGCGATCAGTATTAATAAAACCACAGCCACTACAAGTAATCCCCCAAGGATTAGCAACAATCACATCTGCTTTTGTACCTGCCACTTCGGTATAACCCGCTAGCGTTGAGCGGTTAGCAGAGACGACTTCATTAAGAATTACGCCAGCAGCATTGTTCAGATTGGGGTTTACTTGAACCTGACCCGCTAACTGTGATTGAACAGCCGTCAAACCTGGGCCTGCATTGTTATTGAGAACCAAACCTATTGAATCAACGTTATATTGATTAAATTTATTATGTGACAAGCCATTAGCATTCGCTGTAGCAATATCAACAACAGGCACACCATTGGGTGACACGTAGACTTGAGTTGCCGTAGTAGCCGATATGACATCGGCGCTACTCAGCGAGGGCCAAGTCATACCAAAGGATGCAAGCATCGATAAAAGCGCCCAGGCTTTTACTCCTCCCGATACCGAGGTTTTGATACGTGAGCGTGCTAATTCAGAGGCAACAACATAACACCCTAAGCTTTGATTCCAGACTAGTCGGTATATACGGTTCATAAAATTCCCTTTATTTTAAATCGCAAGACCAACACGGAAGTAGCTTATGTAACTTTCGTCTGACATGTAGGATGGATTATTGAGCGCCTTCGATGTGTAGACGTCGAGATTCAATGATGCGATTGAAACTGTTACGCCAATCGCAGCACCCGTAAGTGAACCTTCAGGAACATTAATGGAATTGTTGATAACGCGTCCATGGTCAAGCCCCATATACACTCGAAGGGAGCTAACAAAGCCCGCAATTGGACGTATTTTCACAGGCAAGCTAATATCATTTCGCAAGTAGTAACCACTCTCTCCAGATAGACTGTTAGAAGAAAAACCTCTTACGGTGTATGGCCCACCAATCAGTAATGCCTCGGAACCGTATAAAACATCATGAGTGTATTGACCAGTTAAGCGAGATGAAAACAAGATAGGCTGACTTTTTAACTGAAAATTGCTCGAGTAACTTGCCCCATACTTCCATTTACCAAATTGTGCGTGTGGTGCAAAACTCGGTAGACCGCTCGGATCTTCTAGCGATCCAAACCAATCTAGACCTTTTGCATAACCAAGCGTCAGCGTTCCAATACCGCTCGACATAAAACGTGTATAGGTTGATTCAATATCTAGAATAGATAATTCTCGGCTACTAACAGAAAGGAACTCACCTGCAATGTAGTTCTTAGTTTCTTTATTAGTAAGCGTAGAAGACATATTCCATTTGGACTTTTTATCCCTGAAAATACTCCGATCAAAACGAAGTGATAAATTGTCAGAAGTACCTGAAGAAATAAGAGTCGCACCACTGGCTAAGTTGAGCGGGCTACTATATTTTGAACGTGAGCCATTAAGTGACAGCGTGTTATAACCAAATGGAACAACATAAGTCAGTGAGCTTGATTGAGAGCCCTTTGTGTCACCATCATAAGGGGTTGTTCGATTATGAGTCAGGCTTAAGAAATCATTAAATCCCAAGGGATTATCTAGAGAAAAATTAAGAGAGCCTTGTTCTTTCCCCGTCGATTCCGAACCATAATTGTCATATGAAAGGTTGATTCGCCAAGGCTTTGTTATTTGATTTTGTAGGGTAAGGATACTTTCACCCGCTGATGTTCCAGGGGCTATCGACATGGTTACGTTATTGGATTGCAATCGATTGATTTGGTCAACAGCTTGCTCTATATCCCTTAGATTAAGCGGCTCACCCACTTTTCCTGGAAATACATTAAATAGCGAGATAGAGTTAGCGTCATGATCTTTGACTTCAATTTTCTCCAGCTCACCTTCAATGACCTGCAAAATCAATATGCCCCCTTTCAAATCTTGTTCTGCAAGGTAAACCCGTGAAGTGATATAGCCTTTTTGGATATAAATAGCGGTAACTTCGGCCATTAGCCGTTCAATGTCAATCACATTCAAACAACGAGATTGATAACTTTCAATAACTGACTTGAAGTCTTTAAGTGTTAATTGCTCAAGACCGAGAAGCTGAATCTCATCAATTTCTATGCATGTGCCGCCAGGTATTGCAGGTTTAATTTCCTCAATTGGTACGTCGAAATGGACTGGGGGTTTACTGCTTTTTAAATCTTCTTCGTATTGTAATTGTAGTCTTAATTGCTGTTCTTGCTGAATACGTTGAAGCTGACTTGCCGCATCATTGATATCGCCAATATCAGCAGCTAGAAGTTGTGAAGAAGAAAAAAATAATGCTAAACAAAGTAATAATATTACTTTAGTGGTCTTTTGTATCACTGTGGTTCCTTTCTCGTACATTTAGTGCGGATTTAAGGAAGATAATGACTACCACTGAGGTGTACTAGTAACTATGTTCTAGAAATTGGCGAAAATTCAAAATATTGATGGACTGTATCATTAAAAACGAGGCTACCATAACGCTAAAGGCTGGCTATAATGTAATGCCCAAATAATCCTGTAGATATTTGGGAATTAACTTGAGTTTCTCTTATCCTTTTCTCAATACCAAAGGACTCACTCTAACTTTATCTTTTGTGTAAATCCACGTTAACATAAGTTGTATAAAAATGGCATCTTTAGATTTGGATAATGCTGTAAGCATTTTATTTTAATAGGCTATTAAATCGATCTTGCGACTTAAAACCTCACGATTTCATATCTGCATAGCCTGGGGATACCCAACCTTTTCTTCATAAATATTGAAGTGCCAATTATTATGAAACCGTCTCCCTAAGGTTAAATAACCTAAATGTCCGCTGTGGGTCGACAGGCGACCTTTGTTACATTTGTCGCTTAAGTGCCAATTATAGTCTTTGAACCTTAACAATCTTATGCTTAGGTTGTTGGGCACATCGGTGTTGTACTGTGGTAACAAGACACTTAAAATCCCTCGATTTTGCGGCCGTGCCGGTTCGATTCCGACCCTCGGTACCAATATTTAAGATAAGTCAGTATATAACAGTGACTTAATGCAAAACGATGCTATAACAATTGTAATAGTGTGACACCAAGTGGTTACACTTTGGAGTCGTAATGGCAAATCATATATGTCGCAACCGCTGTGGAGCCTTCTACTTTCGGTTTATCATTCCACAGGCATTCCGAAATATTTCAAGAACAAGCGTGAAATACGCTATTCCCTCAAAACCGATAGCAAAAAGCTTGCTGTTTAACGTGCGAGACTTTATCGTGTAAGTGTCGATCACTTACTTAGGCCGCTGGAATAAACATGCTCACAACATTCATGTCTTTTACTACTCTTGATGGACATAAAAAGTAATAAAAAAAATGCAAATTATGGTAAAATCTTAAAATGTCTATTCGGTCTTGTGTCAATTTGCTCATCCTAATGATTGCCATGCAATCAGGAATTCTGGCGGCCGATATTCATGATCTTGCTTTCGCACAATCCCAGGAACGAAATACTGGCTTTGACACCCATCAAGACCAACATCAGCAATTGGCTCAACAGTCACACACCCACGATAAACAGTCGGGCATTGATTGTTCTCATTGTGTACATAGTCATTGCGCCCACTTTGTTGGTCTGACTAACGCATCAAGTCTGAGTCTGACCGATTACAGGGATAGCTTATTCTATCTCCACTCGCAGTCAACTGAAACTGGCTTTTCTGCCAACACGTTCCGCCCTCCCATAATTTAATCCTCGATAAAACTGTCACGGACGCTTTAAGCGTCTGCTTGTCTGGAATAATCAGGATTTAAATCATGAAGCTACAATTCAAAAGTGTGCTTGTTATGAACAAGCCATTACGTTTCACATGGCTCGGTGTACCCTTAGCCATACTGTGGTTGTTGTCAATCACCCCCGTTAATGCAGCGCAAAAGAACGACATGCTTAGCCTTTCAGAGGCAGTGCAGCAAACTCTGACGCAACATCCGTCTTTGCAAGTGTTTCCCATTAGACAACAACAACTTGCTGCACAAAAACAGACAGCAAACCTGAAACCCGCCTATGTACTCGGTGTCGAGGTCGAAAATGTGGCCGGTACTGGTCAACTAAGTGGCGTGAAATCCTTGGAAACCAGCGTTTCTTTGTCTTCCGTACTCGAATTAGGCGGCAAACGTCTTTCGCGAGTTGAACTTGTCGAACAAAACAGTGACTTGATCAATGTTGAACGTAAGATTCAAGCGCTGGATTTACTGGGCAGCGTTACTCGGCGCTATATAGATGTACTGAATAGTCAGGAGCGTGTTCTACTCGCCCGCGAGGGGGTATCACTTGCTGAAGCAACACTGGCCGAAGTCAATAAACGAGTTAACGCTGCGATTGCACCCAGTGCTGATAAGGGACGCGCCGAGGCGGCGTTAGAAGAGGTCCTATTAACGCTGATGGCCGAACAACGGCAGCTTAAAACTCAGCAAATGGCACTTGCCAATATGTGGGGTAGCTATCAGCCTTCATTTGAACGTGTATCGGGCTCGCTTTACACCATCGGAGAAGCGATACCTTTCGATGTGTTATTCAATAGAGTCCAGCAAAACCCACAAATCGAACTTTTTGCGACCGAAAGCCGTGTTCGTGATGCACAAGTCAGGCTGGCACGCACACAGCAGACAGCTGATCTGACCTGGTCCGTTGGTATACGCCGAAATGAGGGCCTCAATGATACGGCGCTGATCGCCGGTTTTTCGATGCCGCTTTTCAGCCAGCAACGTGCCCAGGGTGAAATCGAAGCGGCATTAGCCGCGCGAAATGAAGTCAGCTATCGTCGTCAAGATGCCTTGCTGCAACTACACACCCAGCTCTATCGTGCCTATTCTGGCCGTGAGCAAGCTATTCTCAACACACAAAAACTTCAAGAAGCCATTATTCCCAAACTTACGCAAAGCCTGGAGCAAATCCAAAACGGCTATCAGCGTGGGCTATACAGCTATCTTGATTTCCTGACCGTCAGAAAAGATTTGCTCAGCGCCAAGCGATCGCTCATAGAAGCCTCCGCAGCTGCCTTGCAATTTGAGACGGAAATCGAACAGCTGACGGCTGAACCATTAATTGCCGCAGCGCAGTAATACAATGAATCAGGAGAACATAATGTTTCAACTTAAACCTATTTCAAATGATGCCAAACCACAGCAAAGTCTTAATATATGGCTACTACTAACAATGCTGGTGATGGCTTTATTTACCACGACTTTGCAAGCCGAAGCAGAAATGCAAGATCATGAATATCAAACAGAAAGTCATCAACACGACGAGGCCGAACACTCAGATGATGAGACTTCAGCCGAGGCAACCCAAAAATCTCATCAGCACGATGAAAATGCACCGCATAATTCAGATGACCCCGCTCATAAGCAAGATGAGGAATCCCACGAAGATCATCAAGAAGATGGACATGATGAATTAACCAAGGGTCCTAATGGTGGCCGGTTGCTGAGTAAAGACAATGGTCTCAGTATTGAATTAACAATTGATGAAGATAATATGCAGCCAAAGTTCAGAGTATGGCTTCGCAACAAAGAAGGTGCGCTGGTAAAAACTGCCAACAAAGCGGAATTATTGGTTACCTTGACACGTCTCGGTGGTGAACAGCAGCTGATTAAATTTATCCCGGTTGAAGGAGAAGACTACTGGCAAAGTAGCGTAATCATCGAAGAACCTCATTCGTTTGATGTCATGGTCAACTTAAACTATCAGGGCAACACGGTTGAGTGGCACTACGCTTCATATGAGGGACGTATGCAGATGGATGCAGAAACCGCCCAAAGACAAAGTGTTAAGACTAGCTCCGTATCAGCTGGACAAATTGCCGTGACCACCCGTGTCTATGGCAATGTTGTCGTATCTCCAGACCGGATAAGTCAAGTTAAAGCTCGTTTTCCAGGCCAAATCACCAGTGTCAAAGTAGCTTATGGTGACCGTGTAAAAGATGGCCAAGTACTGGCAACGGTTGAGTCTAACAGTAGCTTGCAGACCTACAGTGTTAGGGCGCCTATAAGTGGTGTAATTACAGCTAAGTATGCATCAAGCGGAGAAGTCGCAGCCGATCAAGCTTTGTTTACCATTACAGATACCTCAACGCTTTGGGCAGAGCTCAAGATTTTTCCAAAGCAAGCACAATCGATTGCCACAGGCCAATCGGTCCAACTCGGCGGTGCTGTCAATACAGTGCAATCCAGCATTCAACAGTTATTGCCAAATACGCAGCAAGCACCTTATCTGATTGCCCGGGTGCCCCTAAAAGATACCGAGCAAACCTGGTTCCCGGGGATGATGGTTGAAGCGGATGTGACGATTCAGCAGAAAGATGCAGATCTTCGTGTTCCTAATAGTGCAATTCAGCGCCTTAACGATAATCAAATCGTTTTTATTAAGGTCGGAGATCAATATGAATTGAGACCTTTAGAAGTCGGTCTAAGCGACAAAAATTATACCGAGGTTAAGTCTGGGCTCCGGCAAGGGGATGAGATTGTAGTTGGTAACAGCTATCTCATTAAAGCTGATCTGGAAAAATCCGGCGCAGCCCACGCCCACTAACCGGAGTTTCAATATGATAAACACGATTTTAAGACTCTCAATAGAGCGTCGCGGACTAATGTTGTCGTTGATTTTTGTCATCATTGGTCTTGGTCTTTGGAGCTTTCAAAAGTTGCCAATTGATGCAGTGCCTGACATCACCAATGTACAGGTGCAAATCAATACCGAAGCACCCGGCTATTCTCCGTTAGAAGCTGAACAGCGAATTACTTACCCGGTTGAGCGTGCTATCGCTGGTCTGCCAAATCTTGACTATACCCGTTCGATTTCACGATATGGCCTGTCGCAAGTAACGGTTGTCTTTGAGGAAGGCACCGATCTGTATTTTGCCAGAAACCTGATTAATAACCGACTTGCGGTTATCAAAAGTGAGTTACCAACAGGAATAGAGCCTGAAATGGGACCGATAGCGACTGGTCTCGGTGAGATCTTGATGTATACCGTCACCGCCGATCCGAATGCGACTCAGGATGATGGCAGTCCCTATGATGCGACAGCACTGCGTGAGATTCAGGATTGGATCATTAAACCACGTCTCGAAAGAGTGTCGGGTATCACCGAAGTTAACACTAGTGGCGGCTACGAAAAGCAATTTCATGTGCAGCCAGATCCATCAAAAATGCTCAGTTTTGGCGTCAGTCTGACGGATCTGAAACAGGCATTAATGGCTAACAATGATAATCGGGGCGCCGGCTATATTGAACGGTTTGGCGAGCAGATTCTAGTTCGCTCTCCCGGTCAGCTTAAAGACATCGCAGACATTGGTCAGGTAGTCGTAAAAAATATTGATGACCGCCCTGTAACCATAGATGATGTTGCTAATGTTGTTATCGGTAAACCGCTTCGTACCGGGGCTGCAACTCGGGATGGCATAGAAACAGTGCTCGGCACGGCGATGATGTTAGTGGGCGAAAACTCGCGTGAAATCGCCGAGTCGGTTGCCAGTGAACTTGAGGCAATTCAAACGTCATTACCTGAGGGCGTTACAGCTGAAGCGGTCTATGACCGTACTGTACTCGTCGATAAAGCGATTGCCACCGTTGAAAAAAATCTATTGGAAGGCGCGCTGCTGGTTATCGTTGTCTTGTTTTTATTGCTGGGCAATATTCGCGCAGCCTTAATTACTGCAGCAGTCATCCCTTTGGCCATGCTGGCGACCATAACTGGTATGGTACAAGCTGGCATCTCTGCAAATCTGATGAGTATGGGGGCACTCGACTTTGGTTTGATCGTCGATGGTGCTGTCATCGTGGTTGAGAATTCCATCAGACGATTATCGATTGCTCAAAAAGAAGCTGGCAGTGTTTTGCCCTTAAAAGAGCGATTACAACTGGTTTATGAGGCTACCAATGAAGTCATTCGCCCCAGTCTGTTTGGGGTCATGATCATTACCGTAGTCTACATACCGCTTTTCTCACTGACTGGCGTAGAAGGCAAAATGTTCGAGCCGATGGCAGCCACTGTGGTAATCGCTTTGTTATCTGCCATGGTATTTACCATCACCTTGGTTCCGGCAGCAGTTGCAATGTTTATGAGTGGACGGGTAACAGAGAAAGAAAGCTTACTTATCTCAGGGGCTAAGTGGTTTTACAAACCAGCCTTGCTGATAAGCCTTAAGTTACGTTGGTTGGTTATTATCCTCGCTGCGGTCTGTGTTGGCCTCGCGATCAACTTGGCCAGTAAAATGGGCTCGGAGTTTATTCCTCAACTTAATGAAGGGGATATTGCATTACATGCGCTTCGGACCACTGGAACCGGTTTACAGCAGTCAATTGAAATGCAGTTTTTATTGGAAAAACGGCTGATGCAATTCCAGCAGGTAGATAAAGTCTTTGCCAAAATTGGTACACCGGAAGTCGCGACCGATCCGATGCCGCCTAATGTTGCAGATACGTTCGTAATCTTAAAGCCACGCGCGCAGTGGCCGGATCCTGATCTGACTAAAACGAAACTGCTTGAACAAATTGAACAAGCCGTTACGGCCATACCGGGCAATAACTATGAGTTCACTCAACCGATTGAGATGCGTTTTAATGAGTTGATTTCAGGTGTTCGTGCTGATGTGGGTATCAAAGTGTTTGGTGATGATCTGGATTTGATTCGGGAAACTGCCGAAAATATTTTGGCCGTGGTTGAACAAATTCCCGGATCTGCAGATGCGCGTTTGGAGCAAGTCAGCGATATGCCGATGTTAACTGTTCAGCCCAACCGTATGGCTTTATCACGTTATGGTCTTAGCGTTGATGCGTTGCAGGATATGGTCTCCACCGCGATTGGTGGCACCATGGCTGGACTCATCTATGAAGGTGACCGACGTTTCAAACTAATGATAAGGCTACCGGAAAATATTCGACAGGATATATCTGGATTGTCCGATTTGCCGATTGAGTTACCAAGCGGAAGCTATGTGCCGCTATCTGAAGTTGCTGATATTGTCCTAAATCAAGCACCAAGCCAAATATCGCGCGAAAATGCTAAGCGACGCGTGGTGGTCTCCTCGAATGTCAGGGGACGTGACTTAGGCTCATTCGTTACTGAAGCACAGCAACGAATTGCCGAGCAGATCGAATTGCCGGCAGGTTATTGGGTAGAGTACGGCGGTACTTTTGAGCAGCTAGAGTCAGCCAGTAAGAGACTCTCCATCGTGGTGCCCGTCACACTGGTGATTATTTTAGCTTTATTGATAACCGTCTTTGGCTCTTTCCGTGATGCTGCCATCATCTTCAGTGGTGTGCCGCTGGCGCTTACAGGCGGCGTGTTGGCATTGTGGCTGCGAGATATGCCTTTGTCGATTTCTGCCGGGGTGGGCTTTATTGCGTTGTCAGGTGTTGCAGTTTTAAACGGTCTGGTGATGTTGTCATTTATCAGAGACTACTGGCATGAACATGGTGATTTGCATAAAGCCATAGTTGAAGGTGCGATGACACGTTTACGGCCCGTATTAATGACCGCTTTGGTAGCAAGTCTCGGTTTTGTGCCAATGGCACTTAATATTGGCACTGGCGCGGAAGTACAAAGACCGCTGGCGACGGTAGTGATTGGTGGCATTATCTCGTCAACGTTGTTGACATTGTTAGTTTTACCAGCACTTTACAAGCTACTACATAACAATGACAAAAAGACATAACCAACTTTTATTTATCTGTTCCCAGTCATATTCTGGCTGGGGGCGCTGCATTTTTACATTCGCCATCTAAGGTTTGTTCATTAACATCGGAGAGCATTAAATGCACAGTCATAATCATCAGGATGACGATAGCTCAAGAAATATTGCGCTAGTGTTTTTCCTCAATCTGGGTTTCACCATCATCGTGTTTATTGGTGGTCTACTGACCAACAGTACCGCTATTATGGCCGATGCAGTACATGACCTGGGAGACAGTTTGTCGCTTGGCAGTGCTTGGTTCTTATCACGTTGGGGGCAAAAACCTTTCAATAATGAGTTCACTTATGGCTACCGCCGGGGCTTAGTGTTTGGCGGTGATTGCGTAAGTTAAATAAAACCGATGACCGGGGCACCTTGCCCCGTCATCAACCGGCTTCTTCACAGGGCATTGACGATGACTACCTTGATAAGACTCATTATCTGCTATAGATCGGAGTGTTATGAAATGCCTGCCAATCATCTTTAGTTCCTATTTTAAAGTAACGGAAACGCTATGAACCATATACACGATTACGATGCGCATGGAAAACAACTGTGCTGCACAGAAGAAAATAAAATAAACGCCCAAGCGGATGCGTTAATAAAAAACAAACCCGTTAAAGATAGTTGTTGTACGACTGACGACGACCAGCACACCGATGATGCTGGACACGATCATACCAGCAGTAGCGAAAGTAACTTCAAGCTGTTTCTGCCCGCCGCGATTAGTTTAATTGCATTGTTAATTGCGCTAATTTTGGATAATTACGTTACGCAAGCTTGGTTTACTGGCTGGTTACGTATTGGCTGGTACGTTGCTGCCTATTTACCCGTAGGTCTACCGGTTTTGAGAGAGGCGGTTCAGAGCATTATCAAAGGTGAAGTATTTTCTGAATTTTTATTGATGAGTATTGCAACTATTGGAGCCTTTGCGATTAGCGAATATCCTGAAGGTGTTGCCGTCATGTTGTTTTATTCAGTAGGTGAAGTGTTCCAGACCCTGGCAGTAAAAAGAGCCAAAACCAATATCAAAACGCTGCTCGATCAACGTCCCGACGAAGTGACCGTGATACGCGATAATCAAGCAACGACGCTGAAAGCAGAGACGGTTAACATTGGCGATATTATCCAGCTTAAAGCAGGGGAAAAATTAGGCCTCGATGGTGAGCTTTTATCCGAAATCGCTTCCTTCAATACCGCCGCCCTGACAGGTGAAAGTAAACCTGACACGAAAAATAAAGGCGATGCGGTTTTGGCAGGAATGATTAATCTCAATGTGGTATCGCAAGTCAAAGTAACCGCTGCGTATACCGACAGCAAACTGTCCAGAATTTTAGAATTAGTACAAAACGCCGCTGCACAGAAAGCTCCCACCGAGTTGTTCATCCGAAAATTCGCCAAAATTTACACACCCATTGTGGTTGCTTTAGCTGTTGCTATTTGTGTGATGCCGTACTTCTTTGTCGAAGCTTATGTGTTCAGCGAGTGGCTGTATCGCGCGCTGATTTTCCTAGTGATCTCATGCCCATGCGCGTTGGTGATCAGTATCCCACTGGGCTATTTCGGCGGCATAGGCGCTGCGAGTAAAAATGGCATTTTATTCAAAGGCAGCAATTTTTTAGACACCATTTCCACAATTCAACACGTGGTAATGGATAAAACAGGCACCATGACCGAGGGTGTATTTAAAGTACAAGAGGTAAATTTAAAGCCCGATGTCAATCGGGATGAAATCCTCAAGATGATTAATGCACTGGAATGTCAAAGTACACATCCAGTAGCCACTGCCATCAATCAATATGTAGGCGCGATTGACAACGAAATTATCTTGAACAAGGTAGAAGAAATTTCTGGCCACGGGCTTAAAGCTGAAATTGACGGCAAGGAATTGCTAGTGGGAAATTTCAGGTTGCTCGACAAATTTTCTGTAGGTTACGATATAGATCCTGCCAGCATTGTATATACGGTCATTGCCATCAGTTACGACTGTAAATTCGCTGGCTATTTGACCATTGCCGATAACATAAAGGAGGACGCGCAATTAACAATAACTACGCTTAAACGACTCGGAGTTAATATCACTATGCTGAGTGGTGATAAAAATTCGGTTGTGCAATTTGTTGCAAAACAACTAGGTATCGACAATGCGTTTGGCGACTTGCTACCAGAGGATAAAGTTAATAAGGTAAAAGAAATCAAAGCGCGAAATGAAACGGTTGCTTTCGTAGGCGATGGCGTTAATGACGCACCGGTAGTCGCACTCAGTGATGTCGGTATAGCGATGGGTGGCCTTGGCAGCGATGCAACAATCGAAACAGCCGACGTTGTCATTCAAGATGATAAACCCAGCAAAATTCCCACCGCCATTGCCATCGGCAAACAAACCAAACGCATTGTTTGGCAAAACATTTCCCTCGCCTTCGGTGTAAAGGCAATAGTCTTGATATTAGGTGCAGGCGGTTTGGCAACCATGTGGGAAGCGGTTTTTGCCGATGTCGGCGTAGCATTGCTGGCTATTTTGAATGCAGTGAGAATTCAGCGGATGAAGTTTTGATTAGGTGTGGGCATGCCGGTGCTCCATTAAAAAAGTCACTAAAGTATGCGAAGGTTCACATGTTGAAATTGAGCATTCGTCTCCGAAATAACACGCTCAAAATTCGGAACGCCAATTGATAATTTCGAACGCGGAGCGGCCGTACCTAGCCGCCGATTTGTGCTCTTATTTCCCGATAATAGGAAAGTACGCGCGTCGGATAGTGGTAAGTGATGTGCGTAGAACACTTTATTTCGTCAGACACCGGTGGTCGTTGATTCAATCGTAGGTTCCGTCTCCATAATTAGATAACCATTAGGAAGAGAAATGAGCTGATGGCAGCTATTTATCAAACAGCCCACCCACGCATAAAATCGGACATCACCCCAAACGAGCTGGGGCATGTGTACACGCCCACGGCCGAAGATCTTGAATTTGCTCTTCATCACTGTAAGCGAACCAGCGCCGCATTCCTGGGGTTGCTGATTCAACTAAAAACAACGCAGCAATTGGGTCGTTTTGTTCCGTTGGGTGAAATACCAAAGGTTATCATCGCTCACATCAAAAACCAGTGTCGTTCCCGGGTGACACTCTGGACTTCCCCCATTTTCGTAGACGTTTGGCAGGGTAATAAACTGGTTTTGTTGGGATATACCAATAAAACTGTAATGGGTATGTTGAAATGGAATACTAATGAACAACAACTAAGAATTGTTTTTTCGCTTAAAGGGTTCTGAGAATTGCAATATTAGAAAATTAACAACCGATAATATTATTGCAATTTCATAACGACCATAAGCAACGGAAATACCGATAGCGGCGGTATTCCATAAGCTCGCTGCCGTCGCAGTACCCTTTACCGTATTTTCGCTTTTAAAAATAGCACCGCCACCGATGAATCCCATGCCTGTAATAATCGCGTACATGATCCGTGCTTCAGGGTCTGATCCGTGATAGATATCTACAGCGACTAGCATGAAAGCACATGACGCAATACTCACCAATGGAAAGGTTCTAAGCCCCGCGCCCATATCTTTCGTCTCACGGTTCAGAGCAATCGGTAGTGAAAGTATGAATGCAATACCTAATTGAATAAAATGATATCCCAGTAGTTTTAAGCTCAAATCAAATTCAAACATGGCTCATTATGCTCTTGAAAAAGGGGCTGTCAGTGAAATTGGCTTCATGATAAAACCAATTGCTGCGTCCAGTAATAAAATTGAGTAAATACGACCGTTGAATGAGGGGCTAAACTTATATCTTATAGGTTTTGAGCTCATGAATGAAAACAGCTACGGGTTGGTTTTAATGCATAGAAGATGATTTATTCTCGCGTATTTTTCCAATGATGGTAACAATAGCCACTACGACAACGCCGACGATTAGACCTACCAACGCGTTTAAGAGCATGGTTGTTAGGCTTTCAAATATGCCTGTCAGGTGCGCTAAGTCTTCAACTTCATGATGCAAAAAATCAATCCCATGTACGAGGATACCGCCGCCTACCAGAAACATCGCTAACGTACCTGCAATCGATAAAAATTTCATCAATTTTGGTGCTGCAGACAATAAAAGCTCGCCAATTTTTTGCTTAACACGGCTCGTCTTCTTCATTAAATAAAGACCTAAATCATCCATCTTGACAATACCGGCTACCAAGCCATAAACGCCAACTGTGATAGCAATAGCAATAATGGACAGCACTAAGCTTTTCTCTAAAAGAGTTGCCCCAGCTGCTGAGCCTAGTGCAATCACAATAATCTCTGCCGAGAGAATAAAATCAGTACGCACCGCGCCTTTGATTTTCTCCTTTTCAAAGGCAACTAAATCAACGCTATCATCGGCATTGGCGCGTAGGCGGGCGGTTTGCTCTTCATCATGGGGCAAAATATGGGGCCAGAACGTATGGATTATTTTCTCAGCCCCCTCATAAGCTAAATATAGGCCCCCACACATTAATAAAAAAGTGACTAAAGGAGGATAGATTGCACTGATAAGCAGCGCTGATGGTACTAAAATAAGCTTGTTAACGAATGAGCCCTTAGCAACCGCCCAAACCACAGGTAGCTCACGGTCTGCTTTAACACCTGAAACTTGCTCAGCATTAAGGGCTAAGTCATCGCCCAGGACTGCCGCCGTTTTTTTAGCGGCAACCTTAGTCATGAGTGAGACGTCATCTAATATCACACTGATATCATCAAGTAAGGTTAATAAACTGGCACCTGCCATGTACGTTCCTTTAGGTAATATAAAGTAATTCAGAGAAAACAGGTCATACCAATTACTTGATATAACCTGTCATTAATACTATTTTGAGACTAAGCCTTTTTGCTTCATGTTATCTATACACTAACTAATCAACTTTACTTTTTGCTTGCGATGTTTGAGTGATGCAACTAGTGCCCAACCGATAAAAGCAATACCGATAAGACCAGTAATAAGCTCTGGCACATGGAGTTTTACCGACAACAACATAATGATAGCAAGGGCACCGATGGCATAATGCGCGCCATGCTCGAGATAAATGAACTCATCAAGCGTACCTTTGTCGACCAAGAAAATAGTCATTGAACGTACAAACATCGCACCAATAGCAAGGCCAAGCATAATGACAATAACATCATTGGTAATCGCAAATGCGCCAATCACGCCATCAAAACTGAACGAGGCATCAAGGACTTCTAAGTATAAGAAACCGATAATACCGCCTTTCATAATTGCGCTGGTCATCGCAGCACCCGAGCCGTTTTCTTCGTTTTCTAACTCTTTTTCAAGGTCACCTTCAAGCATTCCAGATATCACTTGTACGCTAAGATAAACCAAAATAGCCCAAACACCCGCAATTAACACAGCCGTTGACTGCTCCGCATTTGTCCATGATACGACGATCATCAATACAATAAGCGCCACAAAGACGCTCATGGCATCGATCTTGCCAAGTTTGGCTAAGCGGCTCTCTAACCAATTAAACCAATGCACTTCTTTATCATCAAAGATAAAGTTTAAGAACACTAATAATAAGAAAATACCACCAAAGACTGAAATCTCAGCATGATGTGCTAACAGTTTCGCAGAGTATTCTTCAGGGTTGTAAAGCGCTAGATTGACCACTTCCATCATGTCGAGATCTGCGGTAACCGCAACGATAACAATCGGGAACACCAAACGCATACCAAATACCGCAATAAAATACCGACAGTTAGGAAGATTTTTTTCCAAAATTCGTCCCAATGCTTGAGCACTGAAGCGTTGACCACCGCGTTATCAAACGATAACGAAATTTCCATGATGGCCAAAATAGCAGTAATCAATAGGGTGGTTATCAAACCGCCCATACCGCCATGTGAATATCCCCACCATGCCGCGACCGCTAGGGCAATGGCTGTGAAGATAAAGTCTAAATAAAAATGTTTCATGACAATTCCTGTGCGAGAAGTAACCTTTGAACTATTTGTCGTATCAAAATCATAGCTGGAATGTCACTATGCGTTTTAATGGTGCCAATGATAATATTTCGATTAAAACTGGGTTTCTATTAAAATAGAAGTTTTAAGCCAATCAGTATAAGTATTACGCCACCTAATAGTTCTGCTTTACTCTCTAGCTTAGTGCCACTTTTGAATCCAATGAAAACACCTATCCAGCTAAAGCCAAAAGTAGTTAGACCAATTGCGATACAAGCAATAAATGGGTTTATATCAATAAGTGTTAATGTGAATCCTGCTGCCATAGCATCAATGCTGGTTGCAATGGCAAGCATTAACATAACTTTATGTGTAATTTTTGATATATCTTCTTCTATACCTTCAGAAAATGATTCGTAAATCATCTTGCCACCGATGAGAAGCAGTAAAAGGAATGCGATCCAATGGGCATACCCTTCAACCCAACCTAAAACACCTTTTCCTCCAAGATAACCAATTAGCGGCATTAGTGCTTGGAAGACACCAAAATATATACCTGCTTTTAGAGCTAAAGTGGTTGGTTTTACTTTCTGTTTAGAGCCAAGGCCAATAGATACCGCAAAAGCATCCATACTTAAGGCAACACAGAGAAACAGTATTTCAATCATGTATTGATTTTTCCTTACTATTTATAAAAAATTTCGAGGGAATTATACTTAAAACGGTGATACTGGTATGGCAGAATTTTACTTTAGTTCCAATGTCCGCAGTGGGTCGGAAGCTGTCAGAACAAATCTATCTTAGGAGTCCAGAAGTGTCCGCTTAAGTCAGGGTTGCACTCTGTGTGACATAACGTTATCCAGCACATTTTTTATTGGCTAAATTTATCTCTGGAGCTGAGTGCTAACAGCATTGACTGAAGGACTATTATCCTGCGTCTACCACATAAGGTGCTGTTCCAAATTTGTACCGTATTTGTACCGTGCACCGCTATATTAGGGTGGCATGAGGCAGTTTTTGATAATTGGCGAACGTTGTAAGTGATTGATATTTAAATAAACTCTGTTTTGTTGAACTGACTTAAAATCCCTTGGCTTTTTTGATCTATAAAAAATCTCTGACATCAATATTTCCTGCATTTTCATGCGTGAACTTTACGTAGATCAGTTGTGCATAGTTATGCATTGTCGTGAATATAGCGCAACGGGCGCCTCATAATTATAATTATAAATCAATAACTTAAACTTAAGACCGCCGATTTGTAATCAGAGGGTCGTAAGTTCAAGCCTTATCTCCGGCTCCAACGAATTCGTACAAATATCAAAGCCTTAAATCTGGTGCAACACCGGGTTAACATTCAAACCATATTTCCCCAATAACCCACCAGCTCCCTTTATTAAACAATCAATACACGCAAGTGCCTGATAGTATTCCTATGTGCGAGACAATAGTTAAATCAGAATACTTTGTTATAACATTGGCCCCCTCTCACCCTACTCTCTATCAAGCTCTTGATGTCGCTGATGCAACCACTGTTATTTTTACTCTTGAGTATGATCAAAACCTTAAAAAACAGATCAGTCAGCTTAAGTAAGTTATATCGTTATCTAAATATTTATGCCACTGTACTTGAGCAAAAAACAGTTTCATGACTCGAAAGTTTGTCAGAAAACCTGATTTTGAACAAAGAACAAAATTGCGTGGCTATGACTCAAGAACTTATCAACGATTTAGAACATACAATTAATCTAAACCCTCATTAAAATGCAGTCACTCTTTAAATATCCGGAGAATACTATGAAAAAACATCGAAAAACGCTCGTTAATAGTTTACTAATACTGAGTTCATTAGGTACTTCAATGACTATTTTGGCAGATACTGATGTTAATGAAACGAGTAAACCAGTTGTAGAACAGATAGTTAACACACTCAGTAAATTGGCTGGCGAACCACATCCGGGTTATCGAAAAAATCATGCTAAAGGTATTGTCACTTTAGGAAAATTTGTGCCAAGCCCTGAAGCAAAAACATTGTCATCGGCAATACATCTTCAGTCAGAACCAACTAATGTGACGGTACGCTTCTCTAATGCTACTGGACTGCCGACTATTTCTGATACCAATCCTAATGCGTTTCCAAAAGGAATCGCTATTCGATTTGATTTGGGAGATGAAGGCTATACCGACATAGTCAATATTTCAGTTAATGGCTTTCCCGCTGCAACCCCTGAGGACTTTTTAGGCTTATTAAATGCTATTGCTGCATCGGGGCCAGAGGTGGAACAACCATCTCCTATCGTGCAATATCTTGACTCTCATCCTGCAGCTAAGCGATTTGTAGAAATACCGAAGCCCGCACCCATTAGCTTTGCTACCCAGTCATTTTATGGCGTCAATGCCTTTAAATTTATCAACTCAAATGGCGATGAGCATTACGGTCGCTATATTATGACACCGGTCAGTGGCGAAGCCTTTTTGAACGATGAACAACGAAAAACCGCAGCAAAAAACTATCTAATGGATGAGCTTCCTGATAGATTAGAAAAGGCAGCATTTCAATATAATTTATCAGTGCAAATTGCCGCTGAAGGTGATGAAGTCAATGATGCAACCTTAGCGTGGCCTTCGTCACGACAAATTGTCGATCTTGGTACATTAACCGTGAATCAAATCGATCCCGATGGCGAAGCATTTGCAAAAGCTAATATGTATAACCCATTAGCCTTAACAGATGGCATTGAACCAAGTAATGACCCTATTTTAATGGCAAGACCTGGCGCCTATGCTGTGAGTTTTGGCAGACGTGTTTCGGGCCAATAACAATAACAAACTAAAAGCCCCTTTTGGGGCTTTTAGTTTTATTGGGCATGACTACTACTTGTTAATGACTTAAGCTAAATTTTAGAAATAACTTACCTCTACTGAACCATCGAATTAATGCCAAAATGGCATAACTCTAACAGTAGCGACGACCCATCCTCCTACACTATAAATAAAGCCCGCGATTGCAGACCCCACATAAAGATACAACTGATATGCATGGCATTAAGCCTATTTATACTAGCGGGGTCGCAGAGATCAAGGGACAGATACTGTCTTAAAAATCGAATCAGAATTCGAATTAATATAGCAAAGCTATCTAACCATTTATCGATCAGAGCTAGGACAGCATATTCAATCTAGATTTTCAGGGCGACTATCCTTCACAAAATTCAATAAACGAGTATAAACTCATCGGCTTGGCGATAAAATAACCCTGCGCCATATTGCACCCCATGCTTTTTAATGTATCCCAATCCTCTTGTGTCTCGACCCCTTCGGCAATGCTTTTAACACCTAGCTTTCGGGCCATGTCGATACTCGACTCGACAATAATGCGTAATGCCTGATTGGTGGCGATGTCCTTCACAAAAGACTGGTCTATTTTTAATTCACTGAAGGCAACCCGTGTGAGCTGCTGCATGCTTGAATAGCCGGTGCCATAATCGTCTATGGAAAGACCAAAACCGTGCATGCGCAATCTCGCCAAATTTTCCAAGGCAGGAGCAACATCGGTCATAGCCGCTGACTCGGTGACCTCGAGAATGATCTGAGCTGGGTCAACGCCAGCATCCCGCACCACTTGAGTAATTTTTTTGGCTAGAGTGATGTCGCTAAGTGAAGTCAATGAAAGATTGACCGAAATGGTCATCGTATAACCCTTATCATCTAATAAACGTGATGCGGCAGCCGCTTTTTCCAGCATCAGAAAAGTCAGTTCATCTATCTGCTTACCCTGTTCAAGCAAATCGATAAATGCATAGGGGGCAATCACCCCGTGTTCTGGATGCAGCCATCGAGCTAGAGCCTCTGCACCGCTCACTCTACCCGTTTTCAAATCTACTTTTGGCTGGAAGAAGGGTTCAAATTGTTTCGCTCGTACTCCAATTAGGATTTCCTCAAGGCTGAAAACGGGTGTCGCCACTTTAGTTTCTACATGCTGCGACTTAACATCTGTAGTCGTATATTGAGAAATAAGCAATTGGAGTTGCGCAACGGAGATCGGTTTCTCAATAACACCCAGAAGATGAATGCCATAGGCGAGTGACATCTTTGCCACCGAGGCAAGCAACTTGCTGTCCAACGTACTGAGTATGATTATCGAGGTTGCCGTTTTCTCCTGACCCAAATGACGCAAAAACTCCAGACCATCCATTTCTGGCATATTCATATCGCAGATAGCAATATCCACTGTCTTGGCACCCACGACATGTATCAGCTCAAGTGCCTGCCTGCCATTTTCTGCATCACATATTTCGATCACACCTACAGAGCGCAACATGTTGACGACCAATCGGCGTTGAAAGCTATCGTCCTCTACCACCAAAATATTGAGTTCACTCGCTTTCTTCATCCCTGAATCCTTTCTAGTCTAGAAATTTAGCTAAATATGTATCAAATCGTTCGAATGCATCATTAAGTTCAGTCATTATTGTTCGTGCACCGTCTATATTCCCTTCTCTTGCAGTCTGTTCGATTATTGCACACGCACTGGCCATTGCCATGGCTCCCACCATTCTGCAGCTACCTTTCATGCGGTGGGCTGTATGCTGCACATTGATGGTGTCACCTTGCACCAACATTTCAATCAACCTGGCGCGATCAGCGCTAATGTATGGCTGAAAATCGTGCAGTACTTGAATTTGCTCAATACTGTCCGGTACAGCCTTACTAAACTCGGCGTAATCGATGGGATCATTGATTTTACTGCCGACATCATACTTTGAAACGGTGGCTTGACTCTCATCTTTTTCAGCAATGGATAGCCACTTTGACAGCATCTTTTTTAAGAGAGTCAGATCGCTAGGCTTAACCAATAATTCATCCATCCCGGCATCGTGGCAAAACTGCCCTTCCTCGATGCGCATATTGGCCGTCCACGCAATGATCGGAGTGCGTGGAAGTCTTTTCTCCGTCTCGATATTACGAACTGCTCGTGCGAACGAATAACCATCCATTTCCGGCATATGGCAGTCAGTGATGACCAGAGAAAAGTACCCCTCCCTCCACTTTGACAATGCTACTTGCCCATTCTCAGCCGTTTCGACTCTCAAACCAAGTAACATGATCTGGCGTGCCAGTAGATCGCGATTGATGGGATGGTCATCTACCGCCAAGATCATCGGTGCTTCATCATTGTTGTCAAACAAGGGCAGTATCTTCTTTTGTTCAACAACAGGAATTAGCGTTGGTATTATCTCTCCAGCTGTGGCAGAAATGGACAAAATCACAATAAAACTAAAAGTTGCACCTTGCCCCGGCTCGCTGACCAGCTCGACCTGCCCACCAAGCAATTCTGCCAGACACCGACAGATCGATAGTCCTAGTCCAGTTCCTCCATATTGACGGGCGGTATCAGCACTTTCCTGTTGGAAGCGTTTAAACAAGGTCTGCTGAACATCCTTGGCGATGCCAATACCCGTGTCCTTGACAGAGAACCGTATCCGCTCGCTACTCCCTAGTTTTTCTAAGAGTTCCGCATTCAGTTCGATTTCTCCTCGTTCGGTAAACTTGAGTGCATTGCTGACAAAGTTGTTCAATACTTGCGAAAGGCGCAGTGCATCGACAATATGCGCCGCGCTGAGTTGTGAATCGGCGTGTTGCCACAAATTCAGATTTTTGGCACTGGCTACACGCGAATATGTATTGACGACCTCTTGCAATAGCATCGAAATTGAGGTGGATTGAGCAGAAAGCGTCAATTTTCCATCTTGGATTTTTGACCAATCGAGAATGTCGTTGACAATTCTTAACAGATTTCTGGCAGAATCCCACGCCGCTTTCAGTGTTGCCTTCTGCTCGTGATCAAGCTGAGTCATGGAAAGCACTTCGAGCATACCCAATATCCCAGTCAGGGGAGTACGTATCTCATGGCTCATGGTGGCGAGAAATGAATCCTTGGCTTGATTGGCTTGTTCTGCATTTTCCTTGGCAAGAACAAGGTTTTGTTCGTCACGTTTTCTATCGGTGATGTCTCGGAACGACACAATGACGCCGATGATTTTACCCGCATCATTTTGCATGGAAGTAGCATAGTAAGAGACAGGAAAGCTCGTACCATCCTTTCGCCAAAATATTTCATCCTCTATGTGCTTAGAAGTTTGGCCATGGAGCACATGATAAATTGGACATTCGCTACGCGGATAAGACGAACCATCGGCTCGGGTGTGGTGCATAAGCATATGTGCAGATTGGCCGGTCATCTCTTGTTCATCCCAACCCATCATGTCCATGGAAATAGGATTCTCGAACATAATATTGCCATCAATGTCTATGCCAATAATCCCATCGCCAACGGAATTAAGTATGGTCTCAATGCGTATGGCACTTTCTCGCAAAGCCTCCGCTACTGCGTATTCTTGGGTTACATCACGAAATACAAGCACCGCACCGAGCACCGATTCACCATTTCTGTTGCGAATCGGTGCACAGCTGTCATCAATAGCACATTCGCTACCGTCACGTGCAATCAACAGGGTATGGTTTTCCAAACCATGTACCGTCCCAGTAGCGATAGTCTCCATCACTGGAATAGTTGCAGGTAGTCGAGTTACTTGATTGATGATGTGAAAAATATCGGCTATCTGACGACCTGCGGCGGCTGTTTGAGACCAACCGGTTAGTCGCTCAGCGATCGGATTAAGTCGAGTCACCCGACCTTCGGCATCAGTGGTAATTACGCCATCGCCAATAGAATCGAGTGTTATCGACAGCTTTTCCTCTCCGGCTGCGTGCTCTGCAATACGCTTTTCCAGCTCTACGTTGAGCTGTAATACTTCTCGTTGCACCTGCTCTCGAATTAAAGCAATACGGGCGACAAAAAAAGAAGCTAACGCAAGCAATAAATAAAGTGTGAGTAGTAATATTCTGTTGAAGGTTTGATTATAGAAGGCCTTTTCAAATAGAGCGGCATTCGGCACAAAGGACACGATCTTCCAGTAATAATCATCCTTGATTACTGCTTGCTGACTGCTTGCGCCCGCCAAAGAAAAATCCACAGAAGAAGGCTCATTGTCCAAGAACGGGTGAACAGTAGAATAATCAAATAGTCCCTGTTCTGTCATTAAGGAACCCTGCGTAGTGTTCGAGATAACACGCCATATTTTTGGGTGGTCTAGTGCAAAGCTACGGCCACTATTCCCTGTCATAAATCCCCACTCATCTTCGTGCTTGATGCCTTTTAGCCAGTAGCCGTCGCTATTAAGTAGCATACTGCTGTACGACGGGGTATCTGGTAACACTGTACGAAAACTCTGCAGTAGCACATTGCCTAAATAATAAAGCAGAATGATGCCCTTCTTGCGTCCCTGACGATCAAAAACCGGTGTGCCAAAAAGAATTACTGGCTTGTAAGGAACCTCCAGCCGGTCATGCTCCATATTCAGGTCAAGCTGAGAAACAAATATTTCGCCCTTATCGAGACTGTTCGTATCGGAGAAGTATCTCTCCATCTTATCTTGCAACTGCTCCCGCCTTACCACAACCGGCTTCCCATCGATGTAATTGATACGGATTACTTCATGACCACTATCATCAACATAGGCTATCTGGTCATAACGTTGCGTTTCTCGTGCCAACACCAAGAAATATTTTTCCAGTTCCTCTTGCTGTCCTATATCTCCATTTTCCAGATACCTGTCCAGTAAAGGCAAATTGACAATGACGCGTAGATCAGTTTCGACCGATGACAAATCTTTCGTAACCCTTTCTCTAGCAACTTCAATGCGGCTTGCCTCACGTATTCCTGTGTTTTTTACTCGTAATTGTTTGTCGAATTGAATGACTAAAAATAAAATCATCGAAAGAACAATAACAGTAGGGACGTAAATCAGCACAAAGCGTTTGAGTAAGGCTTGAGTAGGAACATCACCGCAGGTCAACGACAACTTGGACAAAATCGTACGCAGTTTATTTAGATTCTGGAGTTTCATGATGCCAACTTTAAATGCGGCAAAAGAGCCCCACCTGCATCTATGGCGTCCGAATTATTCGATGCTAGATGGATCATAATTCCATTTTCCATCCTGTGATGTTCCTTTATCTGAATGCTCGATATGAGTGATGCTTTAATTGCTTATTCGGCAGACTATACGCCTATATTTTGACTTTATTATTTTAGATGGATTCATCTTTATTAAAGCTTAAAGATCCAACGTTAATGATTACGTTTATTTATCATGCTCAATACTAAATTTTAATGCTCACGGCTGCATACCTATTTTGATATCACGAACATAAATATATCTCTGCCAAACCTCCCTTGCCTATAAGACCAAAGACCTGAACAATGCTTAATGCCAAAATAGGGGCTAACATACAGGCTTTATCGCATAAACACTTTAAGTGCTGCTTTAAGTTCATCCCATGATTAGGAGCATAATGTTTTCAGCATTTACAAAAATGACTAAAACCAAAATCACATTGGCAGATATTCAAGTCAATGTGCTAGCAGGACTAACGTTTGGGGTTATCGCTTTACCACTATCAATGGGCTTAGCAATCGCAAGTGGCGTAGCACCTCAACATGGGCTTTATACTGCGATTATTGATGGTTTCATTATTGCCTTTACAGGCGGCTCAAAAGTAAATATATCTGGCCCAACAGCTGCTTTTGTGGTCATTTTATTGCCGATAGTCCAGCAATTTGGTCTAGGCGGCCTACTAATGAGTGGTTTCCTTGCCGGTATTATTCTTGTGCTACTGGGGCTCGCTCGACTGGGAAGACTTATTCAGATTGTGCCCTACCCGGTTACCATAGGATTTACAGCGGGTATTGGTGTTGTTATTGCTATCCTCCAAATAAAAGACTTACTGGGTTTGGACATCATTTCTCTCGATGGTGAATTTAGTGAAAAGATAATATCTATCGTCACAGCATTACCCACCGTTGATTGGCAAGAAAGTAGTATTGGCTTAATCACGCTAGCTATTTTGGTTTTTTGGAATCGCTTACCCTCAAAAATCCCCGCCCATCTTGTAGCTCTTACACTCGTTAGCCTTATTGCCTGGTTAGCAAGCTTGTTTGTCACAGATTTTAGTGTGGCAACCATAGGAACTCGATTTCATTATGATTTGAATGGCATTATTGGCAATGGCATTCCGCCTTTTATGCCTACTTTTGCATGGCCATGGGATCTTCCTGACGCAGATGGAAACCCTATCGGTCTATCCTTGTCACTTGTTCGAAGTCTTTTCAGTGCCGCTATTGCTATCGCCATTTTAGGCGCATTGGAATCATTATTATGCGCTGTCGTTGCTGATGGCTTATCAGGCAAAAAACATAATCCAGATGATGAGTTAATTGGTCAAGGTATAGGTAATATGATCGTACCATTCTTTGGTGGACTGCCCGCGACTGCAGCTATAGCAAGAACGGCTGCTAATGTCAGAGCTGGAGGAACATTGCCGCTCGCTTCTATTGTTCATGCATTTTTTATTTTGCTGGCCATCCTAACGCTTGCGCCACTACTCGCCTATATAC
>JALIBN010000018.1 GCA_030576275.1 Pseudomonadota bacterium
GTTAGGTTCACACCTTGTTTGGCGGCCATGTCTTTGTTTGCTTTTCTAAACTCTTCCAGTTCAGTAATATCAGCATCATCAAACTGCGTAACATGAGGAATATTTAACCAACATGCATGTAAATGCTTGCCCGATATTTTTTTAATTCGAGATAGTTCTTTAGTTTCTACTTCACCAAATTTCTCGAAATTAATAACAGGAACAGGTGGAATTCCAGAACCCGTATTCGCA
This sequence comes from Pseudomonadota bacterium, assembly GCA_030576275.1. Taxonomy (GTDB): domain Bacteria; phylum Pseudomonadota; class Gammaproteobacteria; order Nitrosococcales; family Methylophagaceae. Next base: position 232 of record JALIBN010000018.1, read on the forward strand.
CTTACAGCAGGTGCATTCACTTTTTGTTTAACAAAGTTCTGCACATCTTGCTTGGTAATTCGACCTTTCTCACCTGAGCCGCTTACCGAGCTTAAAGTAACGCCTAATTCACGTGCGAATTGACGTACTGATGGTGAAGCATGAGCCTGTTTAACAGCTGATTTATTATCGGGTGCAAATGGTATGATTTCGACTAATTCAGGTTTCGAGGCTACTTCAACTACTGGAGCTGGAGCTGGTGTTGATGCTGGAGCAGATTTCACTTCTTCTTTAGTTTCCACTGCAGATGCTGGTTGGCTACTATCACTTGCTTCTAGCATAGCAATAACAGATCCTTTTTTAACTTTTTCACCAACAGCCACTTTAACTTCTCTGATCACACCCGCAAACGATGAAGGTATCTCCATCGCTGCTTTATCTGATTCCAAGGTAATAATATCTTGATTTTTAGTGACTGAATCACCTGCCGAAACTAAAACCTCAATAATTTCTACTTCATCAAAATCACCGATATCAGGTACTTTTAACTCGATTAAATCTGCCATAAATTTAAGCCTTCACTGGAGTCAATGCATCAGCATTGATGTTGTATTTTTTAATAGCACTCTCAACTACGTCGTAACCAACTTTCCCATCATCAGCCAAGGTACTTAATGTTGCTATAACAACATGATAACGATCGACTTCAAAGAAATTACGTAATTTCTGACGTGTATCACTGCGCCCAAAACCATCGGTACCCAATATGGTGTATGGTGCTTTAATCCAAGGTCGGATTTGTTCCGCATATAATCGAATATAATCTGTTGCTGCAACAACGACACCCGCTTGGTCGCCCAAACATTCCGTTACGTAACTACGTTTTTTATCTGCTAGTGGATGAAGACGGTTATATCGATCAACTTCCATTCCATCACGAGCCAACTGATTAATGCTAGTCGCACTCCATACGTTGGCTGATACTTTCCAGTCTTTTTCTAATAACTCTGCGGCGGCTTCAACCTCACGCAAAATAGTACCACTACCTATTAATTGTGCTTTTAGTTTATGTTTGCCGCCAGTCTTAAGTTGATACAGGCCTTTGATAATACCTTCTTCAACGCCCACAGGCATATCAGGATGCATGTAGTTTTCATTCATCGCCGTCAGGTAAAAGAACACGCTTTCTTGCTCTTCATACATTCGACGGAAGCCTTCATGAATAATCACAGCCATTTCATAGGCATAGGTAGGATCGTAACTAATACAATTCGGGATAGTATTAGCTAGCACCAAACCATGTCCATCTTGATGCTGTAATCCTTCACCATTCAATGAAGTACGGCCAGCTGTTGCGCCGATCAAGAAACCTTTTGCTTGTATATCACCTGCTAACCATGCCAAGTCACCAATTCGTTGGAAACCAAACATAGAGTAGTAGACATAAAACGGCACCATATTCACGTTATAGTTAGAATAAGCTGTTGAAGCTGATATCCACTCAGCCATTGCGCCGGCCTCATTGATACCTTCCTGTAATATCTGGCCCTTAGTATCTTCGCGATACCACATCACTTTGCCTGAATCTTCAGGTTCGTATAACTGGCCTGAAGATGAGTAAATACCAAACGAACGGAATAAACCTTCCATACCAAAAGTACGCGCCTCATCAGGCACAATAGGTACGATATTTTTGCCGACACTTTTATCACGAATTAACGCGGTTAAAATACGTACAAATGCCATCGTTGTGGATATTTCTCTATCACCCGTTGATTTCAACATGGCGTTAAAAATACTTAAATCAGGTGTTTTTAATGCCGGTGCATCGTGATTACGTTTTGGTAAAAAACCACCTAATTCTTCACGACGCTCAAGCAGGTATTTTTTCTCTTCACTATCATCATCTAAGGTAATGTACGGGATATTGCCAATATCAGCATCTGATACAGGAATATTGAAACGATCACGGAACACTTTCATGTGTTCAACACCTAAATTCTTTTGTGAGTGAGTCGTGTTTTGTGCCTCGCCAGCATGGCCCATACCATAACCTTTAACCGTTTTAGCTAAAATAACTGTCGGTTGACCTTTGTGCTCTGTCGCTTGCTTATAGGCAGCATAAACTTTACGTGGATCATGACCACCTCGACTTAGCTGCCAAATATCCTCATCGGTCATATCTGAAACCATTTCTAGCAATTCAGGGTATTTACCGAAGAAGTGTTCACGTACAAAAGCGCCATCTTTAGATTTGTAGTTTTGGTATTCACCATCCACTACTTCTTCCATTCGTTTTAGTAATAAGCCATTTTTATCTTTTGCTAATAACTGATCCCACTCTGAACCCCAAATCACTTTGAGTACATTCCAACCTGCACCACGGAAAATAGCTTCAAGTTCTTGAATAATTTTGCCGTTACCACGAACAGGTCCATCAAGGCGCTGTAAGTTACAGTTAATAACGAAGGTTAAATTGTCTAGTTTTTCACGACCCGCTAAGGTGATAGCGCCTAAAGATTCTGGCTCATCCATTTCACCATCACCTAAATAGGCCCATACATTTCTACCAGCGGTTGCTTTAATCTCACGGTGATCCATGTATTTCATAAAGCGAGCTTGGTATATAGCTAAGATAGGTCCTAACCCCATTGATACCGTTGGAAACTGCCAATAATCAGGCATTAACCAAGGATGAGGGTAAGAAGATAATCCCTTACCATCTACTTCAAAACGGAAATTATCGAGCTGTTCTTCCGTTAAACGACCTTCAAGGAATGATCGAGCGTAAATCCCTGGCGAAATATGGCCTTGGAAAAATACCATATCAGCACCGTTGCCGTGGTTATCACCTTTGAAAAAGTGATTAAAGCCCACATCATATAATGTCGCTGAAGAAGCAAAACTAGCGATATGACCACCTACAGCACCTGGCTTAAGATTGGCTTTTACCACCATCGCCATTGCGTTCCAACGAATAAAAGATCTTATTTTATGTTCAATATCTTGATTGCCAGTGATACGTTGTTGTTGATCAACAGGAATAGTATTCACATAGGCAGTATTGGAACTATAAGGGAGATTAACCCCAGAGCGGCGAGCCATATCAATGAGTTTTTCTAAAATGTGATGTGCTTTCTCATCACCTTCAACCTCAATTATAGATTCTAATGCGTCTAACCACTCTTGAGTTTCTTGTGGATCGTTATCAACAAAATCAGTCATAAATACCTTCGCTAGCCTTAACATCATAAATAGCGACTTATTGTAACAGTTTTTGCTTTATTCCCAACTGGAATTGGCACTCTATAATGCCAAAAGGTTAATTTTCGAGCTTAAGAAAGTGACTTAATATGACAAATTAATGTTTTAAGGCGGTACTTTTAGCGTATCGATACACACGAGGAACCAATAATATGATCAGCAACCCCATATATATCAGAGGTTCCTGTTTATCGAGTTTCACTAACATATAAAAATGTATCGAACTGGCGATAGCAATAAAATAAGTAAGTCGATGTAATAGTTTCCAACGACGCCCTCCCATACGTTTAACCATGGCATTATTAGAGGTAATAACTAATGGGATTAAGGCCGTAAAGCTGAAAAAACCGATGGCAATAAAGGGCCGCTTGATTATATCTTCGATAATTTCATTAATATCAAAAAACTGATCTAGTCCTAAATAAAGCAACATATGTAAAACAGCATAAAAAAAAACATACAGCCCAAATAGGCGTCGATACCTTACCAAACGATTCCAGCCCGTTAGCCAACTCAGTGGGGTAATTAATAAGGTTAGCCATAAAAAACGCAAGGCCCAAAGGCCTGTTTCTCGAGTTACCGCCTCAATCGGATTAGCGCCCAGTTGATCAGTGAAAACAGCAATTGTCAACCATATAGCCGGGATTAAACATATGATAAACAACAGTTTTTTTATATTTGACAAAATATTAAACTCAGATGAGGTCCATTAAATATATTTACGTAAATCCATTCCGGTATACATATGAGCTACTTCCTCACCATAACCATTAAATAGTTCCGTTTTACGTTTGAGAAACTCGCCGATTCGACGTTCACGACCTTGGCTCCAACGCGGATGATCAACATCAGGATTCACATTAGAATAAAAGCCATATTCATTAGGACCGGCTTTCATCCATGCCGATTGCGGTAAGCTTTCTACAAAACGAATGCGTACTATTGATTTAATGCTCTTAAAACCGTATTTCCATGGCACAACTAACCTGATAGGTGCACCATTTTGACCTAATAATTCTTGTCCATATAAACCAACTGAAAGCAGTGTTAATGGATTCATAGCTTCATCCATTCGCAAACCTTCTGTATATGGCCAATCTAATACATTTCGATGCTGCCCTGGCATTTGTTCAGGATCGAATAGCGTAGTAAATTCGACAAATTTTGCCCGTGAATTAGGTTGAGCACGTTTAATCAGATCAGCTAAAGGAAAACCTACCCAAGGAATGACCATTGACCAGCCTTCAACACACCGCAAGCGGTAAATACGTTCTTCCAGGGTAAATGGTCTAATTAAATCATCATAATCATATTCGCCTGGCTTATCGCACTCGCCATCAATAGTTACTCGCCAAGGTTTAGATTTGTCGGGAAATTCGGTTGCCATTAATGAAGGTGAACCTTTATCAGTACCAAATTCATAAAAATTATTATAGGTAGTCACTGATTCAAAGGTTGTTAAGTTATCATCCGTTGAGTAGGCACTTTTAATCAAACCTTTATACGTCGGTTCCGGAGCAGAATCCGCACTAGCCAATGAGACTGGCAATAAACTCGCGGTGGCCGCTATTGCAGCACCATTCAAAAACTGCCGACGATTCAAATAAACACTGTAATCGGTTATCTCACTCGCCGGTAATTCACCTAATCTTGTTTTCTTAAATAACATCACAACTCCCCCAATTTTTATACTCTAATTATTTTGAATAATTAGAGTATTTTTTAGCGATCCAATAATCAGCACTGACATAGTTACCAGCACCAATGAAAAATAACGTTAGCAACATAATGAAATAAGTAGTGGCAAATTCGATACCGTTATTTAAAATCACAAAACTACCGTTTTGTGTCAGCCACTCATAATTACCATGTTCTTGCAAAATAGAACGTGCCATATCTAACTGAGCGCTAGGCTCTGCGATAGCTAACCAACCATTTCCCCAGTGTACGGTTACTGCGGCAACAATCATCGTGGTCATTAATGGAATACTAATCCAACGTACTGCTAGACCCAGCACCAAAAAAATCGCGCCAAAATATTCTGCTCCCCATGCCAAATAGGCCATTAGTTCAGGAAATGGCAACCCTAATGATCCATCAAACCATTCTATAGTTCCATTCAATGAGCTTTCGCTATCAAAAGGATTCCACTTATTATTAGCGGCCATCCAAAATACAGGTGCAAGATATAACCTTAGCGCTAAGGGAGCTAAAAAATTTAATACTTTGGTCTTGTCCAATATTCTCTGCAGACCAGATGTTAAATTACAAACTGACATCTCTTTCTCCTTTTAAACACGAAAAGGGCTCCGCGGAGCCCTTTTCGTCAGATATGGCTCGAAATTACAGCCTTATTTCTTAGCGCCACATGTACCTTCTTCCATTTTTTCTTTCATTTCCGCGCCGCATTTAGCTTCTTGAGCCGCTTTCATTTCTGCTTTTTTCTCTGCACCACATTTCGCTTCACCACACTTGCCTTCTGCTGTCAACTTATGGGTATCAGTCGCTTCTTTGTTTGCGCCACATTTTGCTTCAACATCTTTTTTAGCACCACAAGTACCTTCTGCAAGTTGCATATAACCGCTAGATAATTCAGCAGATGCAAAAGGGTTAGTATCTGCACTTGCCATCATTGGCGATAGTGCCAAACCAGCTGATAATGCAACACTAGCAGCTAATGCGATCGTTGTTTTTTTAGTAGTAATAGACATAATAATTTCCTATAGTTTTATAAAAATATTGTGAAATAATGCAAGCCAAGCGGTCAATCATGACCAAGCTTGTTAACATAGACTGGCATAAAACTATTTTGTTACAAACTTAATGAAAATAAATTCAAATGACTCGGATGAAAAAGCTCTAATCACCGATCTTATTAATGGTGATGAAAAGGCTTTTGAATTGATTGTTTCAAACTACCATAATCTCATGCTATCTGTTGCTCGCGCTATTGTTGGCGAAGCCTTTGCTGATGAAGTCGTTCAGGATGCATGGATTTCTGCCATAAAGGCATTACCAAAATTTGAAGGCCGCTCATCACTCAAAACTTGGTTACTTCATATTGTAAGCAATGGCGCTAAAAGTCGGGTACGTAGAGAAAACCGGATGATTTCACTTGATGATTGTTGGCAGTCGGTCTCTTCTGAAAAATTTGATAACACCGGTCACCGAATCGATGAGATTCTGCCATGGGAAGAAGCAACACCCGAAGCCTTATTGGCCAATGAACAATTACAAGCAGCCATTGAAAAAACCTTCCAATCACTCCCGCCTTTGCAACGAGCAGCACTAACGATGTACGACATGGAAGGTTTAAAAATGGAAGAAGTTTGTAACATTCTTGACATCTCTGCGTCTAATGCAAGGGTGTTATTGCATCGAGCCCGCACAGGTTTGCACCAGTGTATCGAAAAATTTCAGGACAAATAAGAAAGATGATTAAGTGTAAAGACCTAACAGAAGAAGCCAGTAATTACTTAGATGGTGAACTACTACTACATAAACGCATTGGGCTGTTTTTTCATCTACTAATTTGTCGCTCTTGCAGTAATTATCTACAGCAGATCCGCAATACGATTAAAACGATTAAAGTGTTGCGGCCTAGAGAAAAAGAGACGTATGATACTTGCCCCTTAGTGAAAAAACTTCGTGAACTTTCACGTAAACCCGACTAAAGCTTAGGGCCTGATTGATGTTTGTCTTTCCATTCAGCATAAGGCATACCGTAAACATGTTCACGGGCTTTATCATAATCCATCGCTAGGCCTTTTTCTTCAGCTGCAGCCAAATACCATTTCGATAAACAATTACGACAAAAACCTGCAAGATTCATTAAATCAATATTCTGTACGTCAGTTCGTTGTTGTAAATGGGCAGTCAAGCGGCGAAATGTAGCGGCTTCAAGCTCTAATTGGGTTTGTGCATTCATTATTTATTTTCCTCATATAAAAAACACCGTACTTCATGCGTAACGGATAAATCAGTTCGTTCAGGGTAAGCAAGTAAACATTGAGGCATAACACTCGGACAACGTTGATGAAAGTGACAACCAGATGGTGGATTTGCTGGCGATGGCAATTCCCCCTCTAAACGTAACACTTTTTTATCAATATCGAGTTCTGGTACTGCCGCTAATAGCGCTCGTGTATAGGGGTGCTTCGGAGATTTTAACACCTCATCTCGATCACCCTGTTCAACAATTCGGCCCAAATACATAACCGCAACACGGTGAGCTAAATAATTAACTACTGAAATGTTATGGGTAATAAATAGATAAGACAATCCAAATTCATGTTGAATTTCACGTAATAAGTTAAGTATTTGGGCTTGTACCGAAACGTCCAAAGCACTGGTTGGTTCATCACAAATAATAATCTCTGGGTCAGCAGCCAATGCTCTGGCGATACAAATACGCTGGCGTTGACCACCAGAAAACTCATGTGGATAGCGGTGTTTTATTTCTGAATGTAAGCCGACTCGTGTCAGTAATTCCTCAACACGTTTTTGTTTCGCTGATGGATTTTTAACATATTTTTTCGCTGTTAAGCCCTCTTCAATGATCTGGCTGACCGTCATTCGTGGGTTCATTGAGGCAAAAGGATCTTGAAATATTATCTGTAACGATGATCGGTGTTGTTTTAATTCCCTTTCTGACAATTGAGTCAGATCATCACCTTGATAATTTACTTGGCCAGAAGTAACTGGCACGAGTTGTAAAATGCCTTTACCAACAGTGGTCTTTCCACAGCCAGACTCGCCTACCAAGGCCAGTGTTTCAGATTGTTTAAGTGCTAATGGTACATCATCAACCGCTTTTACATGGCCGACAACACGCTGAAATAATCCTTTACGAATCGGAAAATGGACACGCAAGGCTTTTATATCTAGGATAATTTTATCTGCTGGCAATACTTCAGATAAAGGCGAAGAATGAAGCTCAAGTGGTACATCTTTTTGTTCGATTATTTTATCTGGATCAAATAAATGACATAGAACACCATGCCTATCTTCTTGATACCATTGTGGAACTACAGTATGACAAAGTGCTAGAGCATGATCGCAACGATCGACGAAGCGACAACCGCTAAACGCCTGTGTCAATACTGGCACAGTGCCCTTAATCACCGTTAGCCGTTGTTCGCGCTTTTGTTCCGTAGGCAAAGCTTGAAATAATTTGTCGGTATAAGGATGTTTATGATGATTAAAAAACCGTTCTCGAGTGGCAGTTTCAACAATTTGACCCGCATACATAACTGCCACGTGATCGGCCATTTGACCTACGACTGCTAAATCATGACTAATCAGTAAAATAGCCATGCCGGTATCACGTTGAATTTGTTTTAATAAATCCAGTATTTGTGCCTGAATCGTAACGTCTAATGCTGTCGTCGGTTCATCTGCGATTAATAGCTCAGGTTCACCGGCTAATGCCATAGCAATCATAACCCGCTGTTTCATTCCACCGGATAGTTGATGAGGATAGTCATTAATACGCTGCTGAGGATCAGGAATACCCACCGAGTCCAGCAAAGCGATAACACGCTCATGGCATGCCTGATCCTTTAGGCCAAAGTGCCACTGTAAACATTCGCCGATTTGTTCGCCAATCGACAATACAGGGTTAAGTGAACTTTGCGGTTCCTGAAAAATCATAGCAATGCGACGGCCACGAATATGCTGCATATCCATTTCAGATAAGGACAATAAATCTTGACCTAAAAGTTTAATTTCACCAGCAACAACTCGACTTATAGGCTGCGGATGTAAACGCAATAATGACAAGGCAGTCATTGATTTACCACAGCCGGATTCACCTAGTAAAGCAAAAGTTTCACCACGAGCAATAGTGAAATCAACACCATCTACCGCACGTAAAGGTTGCTCCGTTTTACCCAACCAGGTTTTTAGACCCTTTACTTCTAATAGTGCAGGCTTCACTGTGTGGCCTGCATTCGCGGATCGAAGGCATCGCGAACGACATCTGCAAACAAATTAGCGGCTAAAACAAGTGTAAACATTGAAATAAAAGCCGCCGAAAGTGACCACCAAACAACAGGTTCACGAGCCATTTCCAATCGTGCGCTATTAATCATATTGCCCCAGCTAATCATGGACGGGTCAACACCGACACCAACATAGGACAACACTGCTTCAGCTAGTACTAAACCACTAAAATCAAGCACAATGGTAATCATTACGATGTGCATCAAGTTAGGTAAGATATGTCGATGCAATATTGTAAAACTTCCAGCACCTAGGGCTCTTGCTGCCAGCACATATTCTGCTTCGCGTAACTTCAGAGTTTCACCACGTAAAATTCGACATAAGCCAGTCCAACTTGTTAAACCCAGAATAATGCATAAAAATAACAAACGCATATCTGCCCGTTCGGCAATCGTGACAAAGCTTTCTGGGTGATTATTCATATAAACTTGCAACATCAGTACAGCCGCGGCAATAAGTAGTACCCCTGGAATTGAGTTTAAGGTGGTGTATATGTACTGAATAACATCATCGATCCAACCTTTAAAGTAACCGGCAGCGATACCCATAAATAAGGCTAATGGCAACATGACCAACGTTGTCAAAGTACCGATGACAAGGCCGGTGCGAACACTTTTCAATGTTTGATAGAGTACATCTTGGCCGACTTTATCGGTACCTAAAATATGATATTGACTACTTAACACTGCGAGGTTAAAAATGAGGAGTAATAACATCAACAACATGACAAGTACGGTTCGATATGGATAATGTGCTTCCCCGAACACTATCTGTCTTGTCGTTTTAAGCCATGTTGCATGGTGACGCTTAGCCAAATAAACAATCATCAAAATAAACACGACAAACCAAGCGAGCAATACCCATAGCGAGTTGATCATCACACTATGAGTAATATCAGACCATTTACCCTGCTCATTATTCAAATGTGAACCTGCATATAACAATGGGGGATAATCGTAATTGAGCGTGCCATCTTCGGCTGTTGCCATCTCTCGAACAAATAAATGAGTGGCGAAAGGTTCAGAATAAGTTTTTTCAACTTGCTGACGCAACGGCGAAATAGCCAAATCGAGTAGTGTCAATACTTCTGTGGAGTAATGGGTTGCTTCACTTGTTTTATCGGTAGAAAGCGCTACTCGAAAGTGTACGGAATCTAACAGACCTACGACGACATAACACAGTAAAATCATTATCGAAATAACGCCACGTTTGCGAACTAGAACGGACTTCCATGGTGCTCGTAAATGGGGCCGGCGTCGTATATATAAAACAGCGGATACCACGACTGCAAGCAATACGTAGATTAATATATCAGTCCATAAAAATACGGGTAGGAATGGCATAGTTAGCGGGAACGTGAAAGCTCAGAAATATCAATTCTCAACTCTTTAGGCATTGAGAATTCAACGGTCTCGCGTAAGCCATTATCTTCATCAGCTTGATTTACTCCTAAGGCTTTTAAGTGCTCAACAACTTCTTGCACTAATATTTCTGGTGCCGATGCACCAGCCGTTAACCCAATGCTATTTTTACCGACCAGCCATTCAGGGTTAATGTCTAGCGCGTTATCAATCAAATAAGCAGGTGTATTTAGTTTATTAGACAGTTCCCGTAGGCGATTTGAATTAGAGCTATTTTTAGACCCTACCACGAGTACGACATCACATTGTTCAGCGAGATTTTTAACCGCGTCTTGACGATTTTGCGTAGCGTAGCAAATATCATCTTTACGTGGTCCATTAATCTTCGGGAAATGTTTTCTTAGTGCATCGATTACGATAGAGGCATCATCAACGGACAAGGTTGTTTGGGTTACAAAAGCCAATTCATCAGGATTTTTAACCTGAAGTTTAGCGACATCTTCTGCAGTTTCAACTAGGTACATACCACCGAGGTCAGACGTGTATTGTCCCATCGTACCTTCAACTTCTGGGTGCCCGGCATGACCAATCAAAATACATTCACGACCCTGCCGTTCAAATTGAGCGACTTCCAAATGTACTTTGGTGACCAAAGGGCAGGTAGCATCAAAGACTTTTAAACCGCGTTGTTTACCTTCGGCTTGTACTTGTTTTGATACACCATGTGCACTAAAAATTAATGTAGCGTTATCGGGAACGTCACTTAATTCTTCAATAAAAATGGCACCTTTATCTCGCAAGCTATCTACAACATGTTTATTATGAACCACTTCATGGCGAACATAGATCGGCGCACCAAATAATTCTAAAGCCCGTTGTACAATATCAATAGCGCGATCGACACCGGCACAAAAACCACGGGGATTAGCGAGTATCAATTTCATTATAAGACTGCCTTAGGGTAGGAACCGAGCACTCGACACATTGATGATTCTTGTTCGAGTAATTTTAGTGCTTCTGCCACAGCTTTATCTTGGCAATGGCCATCAATATCAATAAAAAAAACATATTCCCAGATGCCTTTGCCTGAAGGTCGTGATTCAATGCGGGTCATACTAATACCACTATCAGCCAAAGGCTTTAATAAAATTTGTAATGCGCCAGGTTTATTTTGAGTTGATACTAATAAGGCTGTTTTATCGACACCAGATGGCCCAACATCCTGAGTACCTATAACTATAAATCGCGTGGTGTTATCAGCTTCATCTTCAATATTACTAGCCAAAACGAATAAATCATAAATTTCAGCGGCACGGTTAGCGGCTATTGCGGCGGCATTAGATTCATTTGCCACTTTTTTGGCCGCTTCAGAATTGCTATTAACGGCTACTAATGCAGTTTCTGGAAGATGCTCTGCAAGCCATTTTCGACATTGTGCAAGCGCTTGCGGGTGTGCATAAACTACTTTTATGTCGGCAAGTTCAGTTGACTTACTTAACAAGTAGTGATGAATTCGTAGTGAGACTTCGCCATTAATTTTCAATGGTGAAGTGATGAAGCGATCTAAGGTATGTGAGACCATGCCTTCGGTCGAATTTTCAACGGGCACTAAACCGTAACTTGCATTACCCGTTTCAACGGCGTGAAATACGTCGGCAATAGTCGCCATAGATTGTAGTTCAACCGAACCGCCAAACTGTTTTAAAGCCGCAGCCTGGGTGAATGATCCTTCTGGACCTAAATAAGCGACTTGTAAGGGTTTTTCTGCAGCCAAACACGCTGACATTATTTCACGGAATAAGCGCGCTATTTCTTTAGCATCTAGTGGGCCTTCATTACGCTCCATAACTTGTCGCAACACCATTGCCTCACGCTCAGGACGATAGAAATCACCCGTCTGTTCACCGTTAGCCATTTTGATACGTGCGACCTCTTCTGCCATTGCAGCACGTTTATTCAATAAAGCTTGAATTTGCAGGTCGGTATCATCGATTTGGTTGCGTATAACTTGCAGGGCTTGTTGTTCGCTCATGGTTGTTAACCGTATTTTCTTTCGAATTTAGACATAAATGCGATTAAAGCATCAACGCCAGCTTCTGGCATTGCGTTATAAATACTAGCACGCATACCACCTAGGGCCTTGTGACCTTTTAACGATAATAACCCTACTAACTTCGCATCGGCTAAAAACTGAGTATTCAAGCTATCATTGACTAGCGTAAATGGCACATTCATCCATGAGCGATAGCGAACATCTACAGGGTTCTGAAACAATGCACTACTATCAATTGCTTGGTAGAGTTTTTGTTTTTTACGTTGATTTATTTCTGCCATGGCATCCAATCCACCTTGCTGCTTTATCCAATCAAAGACTAAACCGGCCAAATACCAGCTATAAGTAGCGGGCGTGTTATACATTGAGCCATGATCATCTTGGATTTTATAATCAAACATCGTGGGCGTTCCAGCCAATGTTTCTCCAAGTAAATCACGACGCACAATCACGATACATAAACCCGCGGGACCAATATTTTTTTGAGCACCCGCATAAATCAAACCAAATCGACTGACATCAATAGGTCTTGATAATAATGTAGACGAAAAATCTGCCACTAAAGGGATATCGCCTGTATCAGGAATGTCATCAAACTCAAGGCCATGAATAGTTTCATTAACGGTGTAATGTACATATGCTGCATCAGCAGAAAATTGCCAAGTATTTTTATCAGCAATTGTCGTACAGTGATTCGCCGTGGAATCAGTAACGATATTTACATCACAATACTTTTGCGCTTCGCTTATCGCTTTTTCTGACCACGCACCCGTATTGAAATAATCTGCTCTAGTTTTTCCGCGCAACAAATTCATTGGGATCATAGCAAACTGGCTTGATGCACCACCCTGTAAAAACAGCACGGCATAGTCATCGGAAATAGTCAGTAACTCACGTAATTCCGCCTCAGCCTTCTGTGCTATCGAGCTATATTCAGGTCCGCGGTGACTCATTTCCATCACAGACATACCTGAATTATGCCAGTCCAACATTTCTGCTTGAGCCTTTAGCATTACTTCAGCGGGCAACATAGCCGGTCCAGCACTAAAATTATACGGTTTCAATAGTCTATTCTTCTGTTGTGTCGTCAGTATCATCGATTTCAGAATCAACATCAGAGTCAGAGGCATCTTCTTCCTCTAATACGCGTTCCAAACCAACTAGTTTTTCTTTCTTAGTCAAGTTAATCAGTTTCACACCTTGGGTATTACGACCTACAATGGATACATCTTTCACTGGGGTACGCACTAAAGTACCACCATTGGTGATTAACATAATTTGATGTTCAGGCTGAACTTGTACTGCGCCAACCACATTACCGTTACGTTCTGATGTTTGGATAGAAATAATACCGCTACCGCCACGACCTTGAACACGATATTGTTCTAAATCAGTTCGTTTACCAAAGCCAAATTCTGTGGCCGTCAAAATGGCACCATCTTCAGGATTAGCAATAATCATCGAGATGATATCTACACCTTCAGGCAAGCGCATACCACGAACACCACGAGAAACACGGCCCATAGAACGAACATCTGTTTCGGGGAAACGTATAACTTTGCCGTTTGAACTAAATAACATAATGTCAGATTGACCGTCAGTCAGTGCAACGCTAATAAGTTGGTCATCATCTTTCAAGTCAACGGCAATAATACCGTTAGCACGAGGACGTGAATAGGCTTCTAATGGTGTTTTCTTAACCGTTCCTGATGCCGTTACCATAAAGATAAAGTGGTCAGCATCAAAATCACGTACGGCTAAAATTGCATTAATATTTTCGCCTTCTTCAAGCGGCAAAATATTAACAATTGGTTTACCACGAGCAGCACGACCACCTTGAGGTAACTCATAGACTTTTTTCCAGTAAACTTTACCGGTACTTGAGAAACACAATAAGGTATCGTGAGTATTGGCAATAAATAGATGTTCGATAAAATCTTCATCTTTCATTGATGTCGCAGATTTACCTTTACCGCCACGACGTTGTGCTTGATAGGTATCTAATTGCTGCGTTTTAGCATAGCCAGCATGAGATAAGGTCACTACCATTTCTTCTTCGGAGATCAAATCTTCTAGTGTTAAATCAAGATGGGCATCCAAGATTTCAGTGCGACGTTCATCACCATATTCTTCTTTTATTTTGACTAACTCTTCACGGATAACTGCCATCAAGTTATCAGGGTCACTTAAAATGGCTAGCAAAGCTGCAATTTCTGTTAAGACCTCACGATACTCATCCAAGATTTTATCTTGTTCAAGCCCCGTCAAACGATGTAAACGCATGTCAAGTATGGCTTGTGCTTGCACGGGAGACAGATTGTATGCCCCATTGACTAAGCCAAGTTCAGCTTCCAAACCTTCTGGACGAGAAGCTTCAGCACCCGCTGCACCAAGCATTTCCAGAATCATATCTGAAGCCCAACCGCGTGCTAATAGGCCTTCTTTTGCTTCTGCAGGGCTATTAGATGACTTAATTAATTCAATCACTTCATCAATATTGGCTAAGGCTGTCGCTAAACCTTCTAATATATGAGCACGATCACGTGCTTTACGAAGTTCGTATAATGAACGACGTGTAACCACTTCACGGCGATGACGGATAAACGCTTCTAAAATTGGTTTCAATCCCAATAAGCGTGGCTGACCATCAACAATCGCCACCATATTGATCCCAAATACTGTTTGCATTTGAGTTTGTTTATAAAGATTGTTAAGGACAATTTCTGGTACTTCACCGCGCTTAAGTACAACGACCATACGCATACCATCTTTATCAGATTCATCACGTAATGCGGTAATGCCTTCAATTTTTTTATCTTTTACTAATTCGGCGATCTTTTCAAGCAAGCGAGCTTTATTGACTTGATAAGGCAACTCAATCGCTACAATACTTTGTTGACCCGTACTTTCATTCGTTTCGATTATTGTTCGAGCACGAATATGAACTCGACCTCGACCGGTGTGATACGCCTCGCTTATGCCGCGCGCACCATTAATCATTGCTGAGGTTGGAAAATCTGGGCCTGGGATATATTGCATTAAACCAGCCACATCAATCTCTGGGCTATCGACCATTGCAATACAAGCATTGAGAATTTCGGTTAGATTATGAGGCGGAATATTAGTCGCCATACCTACCGCAATACCAGATGAGCCGTTAATTAATAGGGCAGGCACCTTGGTCGGCAAAACGGATGGTTCATGTTCTGATTCATCATAGTTGGCGATGAAATCAACGGTTTCTTTATCTAAATCAGCCAGCATTTCATGAGTGATTTTAGCCATCCGCACTTCGGTATAACGCATTGCCGCAGGTGAATCACCATCGACCGAACCAAAGTTACCTTGACCATCAACCAACATGTAACGCATTGAGAATGGTTGAGCCATCCGTACCATGGTGTCATAAACCGCTGTATCACCATGAGGATGATATTTACCGATTACATCACCGACAATACGTGCCGATTTTTTATAAGATGAATTCCAATTATTGCCTAACTCACGCATGGCAAATAACACACGGCGATGTACGGGTTTCAGGCCATCACGTACATCTGGTAAAGCACGTCCTACAATTACGCTCATCGCATAATCAAGGTACGACTGTTTCATTTCATCTTCAATATCGATCGAATCAAGCTCAAAAGCAATATCAGTCATCTATCTCATCATCCAAATAAACATCGGGCGGCACTCGCCACTAAAGTATGCAATCTTAACACTCGGAGCGATTTCCTGCACCTTTATGGCCGGAGTACTACTAGGGGTTAAGTTTTGTAAAATAACCGCTGAAATCATCTTCAAGGGTCGAAAATAATTCTTCTAGTCCTTGTTTCCAACCTTTTACGACATTTTCAGGCGTGCTTTGCTCGATATCAACATCGACACGTAAGCCAGTTTGAAATAATGGTTTAGTATTATTTTCATCGTTAGACATCAGGAAAAACTGCATTTCTAAGACGGCTTGCGGCGAAAATTGATCGCGCTGCTCACCATATAACGCGGTGGCGGCAGCTTCTAAGATCATATCCGCAGGTACATCATCCGTTATAACAACTTGGCTAAATAAACCGGTCTTCTGTAACCAGCGCCGTAACTGTTCGGTAATCATTTCTGAAGGTTCCGTAAAAAACTGGTGTGGTGGCTGCGGCCGGTACTCATTGTCACCCACTCTAAATATCAATGTTTTTCCGCGGTAAAGTGATGTTACACGTACTGGCTTCAACAGCAAGACCCGATCTTTAGCGAACTCGGAAGCAACACCACCTCGGGCTGCATCGAGCATATAATAACGAGGCGAATCATCATTAACCGCTTCTTTACTGCCAAAGCCAAAACAGCCAGATAACATGCTGACTAAAAAAAAGAGTGTAAACACTCTATATACGTACGGTTTTGCCACTCAAATATTACTCCTATAATGATTCATAACAACTGTATACTTCAGCTTAATACTTTACAGCCGCTATATTAAATTAACTACCAACAGATTACTTCTTTATGGATCAATTAAAAGCAAAAATTCGTGACATTCCTGATTTTCCTAAAAAAGGGATTATGTTCAAAGACATCACGCCATTAGTTAAAGACCCGACTAGTTTACGGCTTGCTATCTCAGGGCTTGTCGCACCCTTTAAAAACTCACAAATTACCGCCGTTGCGGGAATGGAAGCTCGTGGATTTATTTTCGGTAGTCTTGTCGCATGGGAACTCAACGTAGGGTTTATTCCTTTACGCAAGCCAGGTAAATTGCCTTACGATGTCCAATCGGTGGATTATAAATTGGAATATGGCGATGCTAGTTTAGAAGCCCATATCGATGCAATTAACCCTGGCGACCGTATTTTACTTATCGATGATTTACTAGCAACAGGCGGCACAGCAAAAGCGAGTTGCCAATTAGTAGAGAAACTCGGTGGCGAAGTTGTAGCTTGTGCCTTTGTTGTAGAATTAGCGATACTTCAGGGACGTAATCAACTTTCAAACTATCCCATTCATTCACTAATAGAATATTGAAACGAATCGAACCGACTTTATGCTTATAAAATTACTTAATTGTTTTACATTGTTATCACTTTCCTTAGTGGTTCAAGCCGAACAATTTCAGGCACCGCTTACCGATACACATTGGCAAGTTATTGAAACGACATTAATGTGTACTTTAAGTCAATCTATCGCCGATTTTGGTGATGCAAAATTTCAACGGGAATCTGGTGGTGAATTAAGC
This sequence comes from Pseudomonadota bacterium, assembly GCA_030576275.1. Classification (GTDB taxonomy): domain Bacteria; phylum Pseudomonadota; class Gammaproteobacteria; order Nitrosococcales; family Methylophagaceae. The sequence goes on from JALIBN010000018.1 coordinate 18,122, forward strand.
CTTATTTTTACCACTAAATCTTATCCCGCAGTTGAAAGCACTATGAACTTTGAAATTGCTGAAGCACCTTGGCAAAATGTCGAAGAACGGTTGTTGATGGCCTCACTTCCCAGCCTTAGAGGTCAAACTGAGTTCATATTGTCAGGCGACCTTGCTAACCAAGCTCTAACCCAAATCCAAGAAGGTCGATTTCCCACACTTCGTTACCACAGCCAAAATATCCATCAAGAAATCAGTGTTTTACTATCTACGGTTCATCTAAACGATTCCATGCCCGCTTTTCAACAATGCTTAGAAAACTTACCGTCATATTCATTTAAAGATATTAGCAAATTGACCGTCTATTTTTCTTCAGAATTAGCAGAATTGTCCCCGCAAGCCCAACAAGCACTGACCAAACTGGCTGATTACGTAAAAATGGACAGTAGTGTTAAAAGTATCTCGATTTCTGGTCATACTGATAATTATGGTCGAAGACGCCTAAATGGAGAGTTATCAGAATCACGCGCAATAGCCATTAAAAATTTCTTAGTAAAGCAACGTCAAATAGCAGAATCATTGATTACCACCTCATTTCATCTAGAATGGAAACCCATATCGAGCAATAAATCTACCACAGGACGGGCACTCAATCGTCGGGCAGAAGTGGAAGTCATTAGATAAGTATTTTCCTACTGCGTTTATTTAATGTCACTATATCCACCTTATTTCAGTCCAAATCAATCTTAACGTTTAGAAGCTAAGGAAAACTTATGCACCAAGAAGCTGTAATCGCTCTTTCTGTCATCGGCATTGTCGCTATTTTTTGTCAGTGGTTCGCTTGGTGGGTAAAGTTACCCGCGATCGTATTTTTATTAATTGCTGGAATAATACTAGGCCCACTTACAGGCTGGCTAAATCCTGGACAGCTTTTTGGAGATTTACTCTTTCCAATGGTATCTCTGGCAGTAGCCATTATCTTATTTGAAGGCAGTCTCACCCTCAAGTTTCACGAAATTCGTGGGCTACAAAAAGTAGTGCGAAATATGCTGACGATAGGTGTCGCCATCACTTGGGCCAGCATCACCTTAGCCACGCATTACCTGCTAGATTTTGCTTGGTCATTATCGCTGTTATTTGGCGCTATGATGGTGGTCACCGGTCCAACAGTAATCGTTCCAATGCTAAGAACCGTTCGCCCTAATGCGACCATTTCAAATATTTTACGCTGGGAAGGCATCGTTATCGATCCGCTTGGTGCCATCCTCGCTGTATTAGTATTTGAAGTAATTGTATCCATGCAATTACAAGGTCATGCATCGTTCAGTCACACGGTTTACATGTTCGGTCAAACGCTTTTTCTCGGCTCGGCTATTGGTGGAATTGTAGCTTATCTTTTTGGCCTAGTTTTACGTAAACACTTAATGCCAGAATATCTACATAATGTTGCCACCTTATGCTTAGTCTTCGGTGTGTTTGCTTTATCTAACTATCTATCAGAAGAATCTGGATTATTAGCTGTAACCGTTATGGGGATCTGGCTAGCTAACATGAAAAATGTACCCGTTGAGGATATTCTCGATTTTAAAGAAAGTCTCAGTATTCTGCTTATTTCTGGACTGTTCATTTTATTGGCGGCACGACTAGAATTCGAACAATTTGAAGCATTAGGTATAGGTGCCTTAGTTGTTTTTCTGCTCATTCAATTTGTAATCAGACCAATCAAAGTATTCGTATCAACAATAGGCTCCGATCTCACTTGGCAAGAAAAAACACTGATCAGTTGGATTGGACCTCGCGGTATTGTCGCCGCTGCCGTAACAGCTTTATTTGCAATACGACTTCAAGAAATTGGTGTTGAACATGCTGAGTTACTGGTGCCGCTTGCGTTCACCATTATTATCGGTACCGTTATATTACAAGGTGCAACAGCTAAATTTATCGCACAAAAACTTGGAGTTGCTAACCCTGATGACAGCGGGTTTTTAATTATTGGTGCCAACCCAACAGCTATTGTTATCGCCAAAGCACTGAATGAAAATGGCTATCGTACGCGTTTAACTGATTCTAGTTGGACCAATGCCAAGGCTGCTCGAATGGAAGGACTTGATACCTATTATGGTAACGCTGTATCAGATCATGCCGATCGTCACCTTGATTTAGTTGGTTTAGGACAAGTACTGACCTTAACACCGCAAAAAGAACTCAATGCCCTTGCTGGACTGAGATTTCGTTCAGAATTTGGTAGCAATCACGTCTATACGCTGGGCACCGAAATAGAGAAAGAAAAGGATGGCACAGACCAAAAATCGCGCACTAAAGCAACGCATGGCTATCATGTATTATTTGGCAATGAGATCACATTTTCCAAATTAGCCAGTTTGATTGCTCAAGGAGCAAAAGCAAAACGAACCAAGCTCAGTGAAAGCTTCGATTACGAAGCTTATAAAGAACAATATGGTAAGCGTGCGACACCACTGTTTGCTATTAACGACAAAAAACGGCTGTATTTTTTCACTGCGAGTGATTCCATCGTTCCTGAACAAGGCTGGACAATCCTGTCCTTAGTCCAAGAAGATAAAGAAAAGGAACAAGATTAATCATCTCATTTTAAGCTTATCAATTTCCCAGTCTTTTTTAACTAAAACCCACAGAGATATGACTTGCAATAGTTCAATGACATTGATTCTAATTGATTAATCAGACCCACCATTAAAGATATTTATACGCTTTTATAGTAGACAGTTCATTAATCGTTATATAATCTATTTTGAGATTAAAGTTCCGTGAAATCAATTTTAAAACCTAATAATCACTTACTTTTTTATTAACATTAGGAAGCATTTAGATGGATAAAACGACGATGATAGTTATTGCTGTAATCGTAATTGTAGTTCTTGGCTTTATTTTTAAAAAGCTAATGGCCTCAGAAGTTAAAAAAAATGACCCAACACTTGATGAACCAAGAGATTCAGATACTCGTCCTGGTAATCAAGGTGTGAAACACACCCGCCACAAATAAGGTGATTAGCTCACCTAGCTTGGTGAACAACCTTTCAAAGACATTTCGACAGCTCAAAAAAAAGAATGGCCTGTATCGAATACAGGCTATTCTATATGTGGTCAGGGCAATTTATTGTTGTAGCTTCGTCCAGAAAGTAACTTCGCGATACCAGCTAACCTAAATCTACGACCAGAATGCCAATAAATCCTGCGTGGCTTTTTTGTAATCCTCAGCTTTAGTAATCGCAGAAATCATCGCTACAGATCCGACGCCCGTTTTATGCAGTTGTTCCGCACGATGTTGATTAATACCACCAATCGCCACTAAGGGATACACATCGCCCAATAGCTTTGCCCATTTCTCAACTCGCTCCACACCTTGTGGTCTCCAAGGCATAATTTTACTGGTAGTTTGAAATACTGGTCCGAGTGCAATATAACTTGGACTAATGGCTAAGGCTCGGGCTAGTTCCCAATAGGAATGGGTTGATATCCCCAGTCTTAAACCAGCTTGTTCGATTTCTATTAGACTGGCATCGTGCAGATCTTCTTGGCCTAGATGAACCCCGTAAGCTTGGTGTTCAATCGCTAGTTGCCAATAGTCATTTACAAAAAATGCGACCGAGTCATTGCAATAGCTAATCGCTTTTTTAATCTCGCGATTTTTTTGGTCTTCCGTTGCATTTTTAATCCGAAGTTGAATGATTTTAACACCCTCTTCGTTTAGTTTTTGAATCCAGTAACTGCTATCGACCACGGGATAAATGCCTAAACGTTGTAGGCAAGATGGGAAATTAAATTGCTGACCAACATGACTTTCAGAATAGGTCAGTTTAGGTATATCTTCTAATTCAAAGTCAGTACTGGAATGAGCAATGACATGATAAGGCCCTACTCGACTAGCATCACGTATACCTCGTGTCACATAGGCTTTGGCTAATACGATGGCATCACGAACATCATGATTTAAAGCCATATTACTGGCGATACTAGACGCTAATACGCACCCTGTTCCGCGTACCTGTTTGGCTTGTTTATCTGTATAACAATAAAATGCATTGCTGTTGTCATTAAAATAATCTGTTGCCCACGGGCTACTCGCATCGCCGCCTTTAACTAAGCAGGCATTTAAGCCATTATTTAATAAGGATTCACTCGCCAGTATTTGATTGTGTTGTTGCGTCAGTTGAGTCAGCTCAATCGTGTTGGGCGTGAGCAATGTTATTTCTGGTAGTAGATATTCGAGTAAGTAGTTTTTTACATCACTGCCCACTGATACCCCACCTGATGTAGTCGCCAAGACAGGATCTATGATCACAGGCACATCGTGCTGCTTAAGTATCGTTAACACAGCCCGTGCAATTTCAAGGTTCGGAATCAAACCAATTTTAATGGCTGCAATATCAAAATCAGCCACCGCAGCCTGATATTGCCTGACAAACTGATTGATTTCTAATACGCCTAAATGACTTAATCCCGCTTGAGTTTGCTCTGTTAGGCAGGTCACCAATAATACAGCATGACAGCCATGTGCAGTCACGGTTTGGCTATCTGCCATTATGCCAGCACAACCTTGAGGATCAAGGCCACCGATGAGTAATACTGCTGGTTTAGTCATATTGCTGCCAGATAGGTTGGTCTAGTGTTGGTGTGCTGGATTTTGCCATATCACGTTTGGGCATCACACCTGCTTCATAGGCTAAACGACCAGCATTAATCGCTTGGGAAAAGGCATCAGCCATTTTTGCAGGATCTAATGCTTCGGAAATTGCAGTATTAAGTAAAATCCCATCAAAGCCTAATTCCATTGCTTGCACAGCATCTGATGGCTTGCCGATGCCAGCATCAACTAATAAAGTTAGATCAGGCAAACGCTTCCGTAAGGTTTCTAAGGCATAGGGATTAATTAAACCCCGTCCCGTTCCTATTGGCGCTCCCCATGGCATTAACACCTCACATCCTAAATCGGCTAATTTTTGACACAACACCAAATCATCGGTGCAATAAGGAAATACCTTAAAGCCCTCATCAATTAATATCTTTGTTGCTTCAACTAAGGCAAAGGGATCGGGTTGAAGATTATAACTATCGCCTAATACTTCGAGTTTAATCCAATCAGTATCGAATAATTCTCGAGCAATTCGCGCCGTTTTAAT